>NZ_JAMPKA010000018.1:0-160392 GCF_039961855.1 Trichocoleus sp. Lan
CTAGCGTTGTGGAACCACACCGACTCCATCCCGAACTCGGAGGTGAAACGCAACTGCGGCGAAGATACTCGGTGGGTGACTGCCTGGGAAAATAGCTCAGTGCCAGGTTGATTATCAAAAAGCTCTCTTGCCGAATAATGATGCAAGAGAGCTTTTTTGCTTTTTGTATTGGGGGATAAATACTTTTGCTTAATTTCTTGAATAACCTTTAACCTAGAATTGTTGAACGAGAGATTGAGCTGTGGATGCCATATTAGAGCGATCGCATGAATTAAAACAAGCTTTAATTGAGTTTGTCTTGGAGGCGGAAGGAGAGCTGGCGCAATCGCTAGAAGCTTATGCCGCTGCTCAGCCACACCGAGAGCGTCAGGATATTGCACAAAGAGACCTAATTATTGATACCTTCTTGACTGAAGGAAAAGTAGGGGATGGGGATAAAGACGTTTTGGATTTGTTTCTGGAGAGCCAGCCAGAATTGTCCGAAAATGATCGCAACTTAGTCGGTAGCTGGCGGTGTAGCTTCATTGGCTTGTTTGCTACGCTCCAAGTCTTACCAGATGGCTTTGAGTTGATGAACTGGCTGACTGCTAAGCGCTACATCGTCAAGCCAAACACGCTTCTAACGTGGCAGGAGATGAGCCGGTTTAAAGAGGGAGAAATTTTACTCACTCGCATTGCACCTGTAACCGAGAGCGTCTGGATGTTTTCTGGCCCTTGTATCCCAATGGGGAGATTAGGAAAACCCAAGCTGGCGGTGGCAATCGGAAATTTTAAGGAAAATTACAACAAGTCGCTTTATAGCGATGCCCCAGAACTTCTAGAACTGGCGTGGCAATCAGTAGAACAATATCACCAAGATTTTCTGGGCTTTTTTGGTAGCGACGAAGTCGTAATGCCTGGGTACCAGATGAATAAGAAGATAGAAGAATTTCAGGAATTACTAACTAAGAAACGCTTAGCAGCGGCAGGCATTGATGAAAATAAATCGCTCTCCGAAATAGCCGCAGAAGCTGGGGTTACAGAAGAGGAAATGAAAGCAGCCGCAGAAGAATCAGGTGCCGATTCAAAAGCGATCGCTCAGATGTTTGACAGCAAAAACCCAACTAAGATGGTGACACCTAAAGTTGAGTTGCCTGCAAATCTCAAGAAAGCCGAACAGCTAACAGCCCTCACCCATCCTCGTTGGGGTCAAATATTTCTGCCTACATACAGCCGGTTCAAGGCAATGCTAGAAGCAGAAGACTGGCAGAACAACATTGAAAACACTGAGAAGCTGGTTCGTCAGTATCTAGAAGACTCGACGATTAATGCCTTCATTTGGCATCGCTTAGCCGAAACTTATCCAGCCCAAATGGAAAAGCTGTTGAAAACAGTGTTACAGCGTCCAGAATTGAAAATTGACCGCGATTTAGACGCTTTACTCCAAGAATATAACAAGGCGTTAGAGCCTGATTTACCGGAGATTGCCAGTGTGCCAGTGCATTTACATGATTTATTTCAGGAAGCGCTGGCAGAGGTTAATAAATCAAAATCTAAGGGCAAGAGTAAAAAGAAGATAGGAATAGGCTTTCAAAAGTAGCTATTGGGACTGAAGTGGTTACTGTAGCACTTCTCAGTTGGATGGAATGTATTGCGGTTCTAAGGTTTGGTAGGGGCTTTTTGATTGCCATGCCCCTACAGATGTATCGCAACCCAATCGAGAATTGCTATAACTCCAGTGCTATCGTCAGTGTCAGCAATTGGTAGAATCACTATTTGCAACTTCATCCCAGTCCTTCTTCATGCCAGCCGCAGTTGTCACGCTAGAAAATACTGAAAATCAGGATCGTTTAATTATTCAGAATCCCGCAGCAGGGCTATCCTTGCAGGGACGCATTCGGGTGCCAGGGGATAAATCTATCTCCCACCGGGCTTTGATGTTGGGAGCGATCGCCCAAGGAGAAACCACCATTCAGGGACTCCTCTTGGGAGAAGATCCCCGCAGCACTGCTAGCTGTTTTCGGGCGATGGGTGCCGAAATTTCGGAACTGAATACGGAAATGGTGCGAATTCAGGGCATCGGACTCGGCTGCCTACAAGAACCAACCTCAGTCTTGGACGCCGGTAACTCAGGTACTACCTTGCGACTGATGCTGGGGCTTCTCGCCTCTCATCCGGGACGTTTTTTTGCTGTGACGGGGGATAGCTCGCTGCGATCGCGCCCAATGTCCCGTGTTGTCAAACCGTTACAAGAGATGGGCGCTCAAATTTGGGGACGTCAGAACGGCTCTTTAGCGCCTCTGGCAATTCAAGGACGACAACTGCGACCGATTCACTATCACTCCCCGATTGCCTCAGCACAAGTCAAATCTTGTATCCTCCTAGCTGGATTAATGGTGGAAGGACAAACTACCGTTACCGAACCTGCCCTCTCCCGGGACCACAGCGAACGGATGCTCAAAGCTTTTGGGGCAGAACTCAGCATCGATCCAGAAACCAATAGCGTTACCATTACTGGCTCAACCAAGCTGCAAGGGCAGCCGGTGGTTGTGCCTGGGGATATCAGCTCAGCTGCCTTTTGGTTGGTTGCTGGGGCGATTGTACCGGGTTCGGAGTTATGTGTTGAAAATGTTGGGATTAATCCCACTCGTACCGGCATTCTAGAAGCTCTGGAGAAGATGGGCGCTGACATTCAAATTGAAAATCAGCGGGTTGTCGCGGGTGAGCCAGTCGCAGATTTGCGGGTACGTTCCAGTGGCCTTAAGGCATGTGAAATTGCTGGCACTCTAATTCCTCGCCTGATAGATGAGATTCCAATTTTGGCTGTAGCGGCAGTGTTTGCCCAAGGAACTACTGTCATTCGAGATGCAGCCGAGTTGCGGGTCAAAGAAAGCGATCGCATTGCCGTTATGGCATCTCAGCTCAACCGCATGGGTGCCAAGGTTACAGAAAGACCCGATGGGTTAGAAATTACGGGGGGCACTCCTCTCATCGGCACTGATGTTGATAGTCATACCGACCATCGAATTGCCATGAGTTTAGCAATTGCTGCCCTTAATGCAGAAGGCACTACCACAATTGGGCGTGCGGAAGCCGCGGCTATTTCTTACCCTGACTTCTTTCAATCCTTAATCGGGATTATCAAGTGATATTTAAGCTCAGATGCTTACAGCATTTGCGTTTTCACCCTAGTTAAAAAAAAAGCAAGGTGGGTAGTATCCACTTTGCTTTTTAAATGAAGAATCACACAGCGATCGCCTTGGTTTTAGGCGATAATTGTTCGCGGTTATGAGGTTCCTCAAAATCAATTAACGGCCCTTTCGGAACAATTCTGGTGGGATTAACTTTTGGGTGGCTTTTATAGTAATGGCGTTTGATATGGTCGAGGTTGCAGGTTTCCTTTACCCCCGGCACCTGGTAGAGGTCTTTCAGGTAATTCCAGAGATTGGGGTAATCCACAATCCGGCGTGAATTGCACTTGAAGTGGACATAGTAAACGGCATCGAAGCGCAAGAGAGTGGTAAACATACACCAATCTGCCTCGGTGAGGCTTTCTCCACACAAATAGCGTTGCTCCGCTAACACTTTTTCCCAACGATCGAGAGCATCGAATAGTTCCGTCACCGCTTCATCGTAGGCGGCTTGGCTAGTCGCAAATCCTGCCCGATAAACGCCATTATTAATCGGTTGGTAAATTGCATCAATCGTCTTATCAACCGCCTCCTGCAATTCTGTTGGATAAAAATTCATCTCAGACTTGGCGAAATCATCGAATTCTGTATCAAACATCCGAATGATCTCGCGGGATTCATTATTCACAATCGTGGCAGTTTCTTTATCCCAAAGAACTGGGACAGTCACCCGCCCATTATAATTAGAATCCGCTTTAAGATAAACTTCCCACAAATAGCGAGTCTTATTTACCGTATCGGGGATAGAACCTGGTTCTTCTGAGAATTCCCAACTACTTTGAGCAATTTCGGGTGCCACAACTGAGAGACTGATAACATCTTCTAATCCCTTCAATTGGCGCATAATTGCGGTTCGTTGCGCCCAAGGACAAGCCCAGGAAATATAGAGATGATAGCGGCCCGGTTCAGCCTTAAAGCCACTAGAACCATCAGCTGTAACTTTGTTGCGGAAGGTTGTTGATGGGCGAATAAATTTTCCTTGGGAGTCTTCTTGTTCTCGTTCGCTAACCCACTTTCCATCAATCAAAAGACCTAAACCCATAACGTTCTCCTTTGAGAGTATGAAGGGCAACCCCAGGAAGATTGCCCCACACTTATTGGCTCAGGTTCTCACCTAAAATTCATCGGTCTTAGGTGCAAAATAGGGCGAGTACCTTACTCAGCGCTGAGGATTTTTGGCACTTTGAAAAAGTCACCCTCTTGATCTGGGGCACCTGTGAGAATAGCTTCCCGGTGGGGAAAGGGTTGCAGTTCATCAGGGCGGGTCACATTGCTGACATCAATTGCCCTTGTTGTGGGTTGCACATCACTGACATCAAGTTCGCTTAATTGTTCAAAATACTCCAAAATACTGCCTAGTTGGGTTGTAAATTGGGCTTCTTCTTCGGGGGTCAGTTCTAGGCGAGCCAGATGGGCAACTTTGCGAACTTGTTCGCGGTCAATCATAACAGTGGTAATGGCTTATTGGTAATTGGTCATTGGATAGTAGGTAGTAGGTAATTTTTTCTCTTGTGTTGATTACCTATTCCCTATTACCTAAAAGAAGATATCCATCGTAGAGCGCCCAGTCGTTTTGAGCCAATTTTGGGCTTCGATGTAGTTATTCGGAGCCATACTAATCGCTTGTTTCCAATATTCTCCTGCTTTGTCAAACAAAGCTTCAGCAGCTTCGGGATCTCCATCTTCCTTGATCTTTTCACCCTGGAAGTGGTAAATGACGGCAATATTATTCAACGCTTGAGGCAGGCGGGGATTACAGTCAAGGGCTTGGTGGTAGTATTCCAAAGCCTGCTCGTGGTCACCATTGCTGGCGTATATCAGCCCCATATTGTAGAGGATATAACTGCGGTCGTAAGTGTCTTCCTCTAGCGTTAGGGCTTCCCTGTAATTGTCTAGAGCTTCGGCGTATTCACCATCTGCCTGCGCTGACATACCATCGCGGTAGTAGATGAAGGCTTCTTTTGCTTTCTTGTTGGCAGGCAGGATTTTCAGGATTATATCCGCCATTACCGTGAAGCTCTTGTCAATGAAGTTATCGTTTTTTTGCGTTCTTGGCATATCCGGCTCTGTAATGCTGCGCTAATTAGGAGAGTGTAGACTGGTCAGTTTATCGCTCAGTGATGCTCTTTAAGCTAATTTAACGCGCTCTGGGAGTCAACTGGATTGAGATTAACAAATGCGATCGCGCATTTCTTGTTCTTTCCTCAATCAACCGAGTTTCTCAGCATTTTTTTCGCAGACGTATTATTTTATACAAAATAAATACTAGTTCTTGTGTATATTTAGAGAATGGAAATCTGTGCGCTTATATATACGGAATTAAAGCTTGGCGATCGCTCAGATGTAAGGCTAATGCACCCTTGACTATGGTTGAGGTTAATAATGCAAAGTGCCATCTGGGAGAATTGCACTATTGAGCTGGACGCCTTCGAGAAGCGCATTCTCAAAATCAGCATTTCGCAAATCTGCCCCCCGCAAGTCCGTTCCTCGGAGAATGGCATTGCTCAAGTCAGCACTAATCAGATTAGTTTCCCGCAAATCAGCCTTTGTGAGGTCAGCGCCCGGTAACTTCGCCATCGTCAACTCAGAACCGGCAAGGTTAGCGCCTGTGAGATTGGCTTTAATCAGCGCAGCCAAATTCAAATTAACGCCGCTCAAGTTAGCACCGCTGAGGTCGCTATTAATAAAGCTGGCACCGCCTAGATTTGCCCCGCCAAAATTGGCACCCCTTAAATCGGCAGCACTAAGATTGGCACCGGCGAGATCGGCACGCCTCAAGTCAGCCGCCCTCAAGTCCGCATCTCTTAACTCAGCGCCCCTCAAGTCACACTGAGGACATTGTTTAGTTTTTAGCAACTGTTGAACGTGTTCCAGATTGGCTGCTTTGAGTGGTGTTGCTAATCCCAGAAGTGAGAATAGAAAAAGGGACAGCCACATTAGCGAGGCGAAGCGGTGCTTCAGTTTAGTGTGGCAGATGCTAACAGAGAATAGGTTAAGAGCGATCGCGCAAGTTCTGGGTTTCATAATCTGCCTGCTGGAATTTGCCAAAATTTTATACTGGTGATAGTAGCCTCCGTCCTTGAGGAAAGCACATGGCTCCCAATCCCACCCTCATGCAAGCAGTTGAACACCTGGGCTACCGTGTCACGGTTGGCGACGTGGCAACCCAAGCTGGGTTAAATGTCAACATGGCTCAGGCTGGATTACTCGCTCTGGCATCCGACGCCGGTGGACACTTGCAGATAGCAGAAACCGGCGAGATAGTCTACCTTTTCCCTAAGAATTTCCGAACCGTTCTCCGCAATAAGTTCTTGCGGCTGCGACTGAAGGAATGGTGGGAAAAAATTTGGAAAGTTTTGTTTTACCTGATCCGGATTTCCTTCGGGATTATCCTGATTGCTTCCATTGTCCTAATTTTTGTCGCGATCGCAGTTATTCTAATCGCCGTCAATAGCAGCCGCGACAGCGATGATTCCGGCGGCGGTCATCACGGTGGCGGCGGTATGGTATTTATGCCCCGCTTCTGGTTTGGCCCTGACATCTGGTGGTTTTTCTATCCAGACTATAGCGATCGCTACCAGCAGCGTCGTGTCTCATCCCCTCAAGGCAAGAGAGAGATGAACTTCCTAGAAGCCGTCTTCTCCTTTCTATTTGGCGATGGGAATCCTAATGCCGATTTAGAAGAACGCCGCTGGCAAGAAATTGCCACTGTCATTCGCAATAATCAGGGTGCGGTGACAGCCGAACAAATCGCCCCTTATCTCGATGACATGGGTAAAGGCTGGGGCAAAGAATACGAAGATTATATGCTGCCCGTCCTCACTCGTTTTAATGGGCAACCAGAAGTCAGCCCAGACGGAGAAATCGTCTATCACTTCCCAGAATTACAAACTACAGCGCAAGAGCGAAATTCGCAGCCGGTGGCTGCTTATCTTCGAGAGCGTCCTTGGCGCTTTAGCCAAGCCGATAGCGGACAAATTATGCTCTCTGCTGGATTAGGTGCCGTGAATATTATCGGTGCTTTAGTTCTTAATTCCCTGTTACGGGGTGAGATAGGAGTTCAATTAGCACAATCTGGCGGACTCATCGCCTTCGTGCAGTCAATTTACTGGATTTTACTGAGTTACGGCATCGCCTTCCTGTCAATTCCCTTAATTCGCTATTTCTGGATTCAGTGGAGAAATCAGCGAATTGAAGCCCGAAATCAACAACGACAAGAACGAGCCATCTTGTTAAATCAAGCGAATTCCGCTTTGCAGAAGAAAATTGCTTATGCTCAACAATTTGCTGCGAAAACAGTCATCGGTCGCGAGGATTTAGCCTACACGACCGAAACCGAGCTTATAGAACAGGAGATTGAGCAAGCCGATAAGATTGATGCAGAATGGCAGCGTCGCCTCAACCAGAGCGGTTCATAAAGATTCCTTGGGGCGTTTAAAAATCAAGAAACCATAACCATAACCCGGATGGGAATTCACGCCGGTTAATTCCCAGCCTTCCTGTCCGAGTTGATTGGATAATTCATGGAGAGGTGGGATGTCTTGTTTATCTCGAAAGTCTTTTTCGTTGACACTTTTGGGTCGGAGATCGCCTGCAAAGTAGTCAAACCGAACAAAGAGATACTCCCACTTTTTCACAGCAATCCTTCTGGCGTTTGATTAAGTCAGCTGAAAAGCAAGGAGCGATCGCTCCGGGATGAGCGAAGCGATGTCACTTGGTGGCTACCGCTTCGCTCATCCCGACTTTGGGGAGGTAACAGCCCCGCCTCTACTGCACTTTCATGCTAGCGATCGCGGTGCGCTGGTAATAATGCCCCAAAATTTGCTGGTAGTTTGTCCCCTGCTGAGCTAAATTGTAAGCCCCCCACTGGCTTAAACCAAGACCGTGACCGAAACCACGACCGTTGAGCTGAAAACCCGTTCCTGTAGAGCTAACCGTGAACAACGTACTCCTAAGCTTCAGTGCTTGACGCAGCTGACTTCCAGTCATCCGCCGCGTGCTACCACTTCCAACGACTTTCATCGTCATAATCCGTCCGCTAGGAGTGGTGCGTTCCGGTATCAAAGATTTAACATTGCTTACACCCAGAAGCCGACTAAGTTCGTTGCGGGAGAAGCTTTTCTGCCACTGGTAGCCCGGTGTCCCTTGGTCGTAGTCAGGAACGCCGCGCAGGTAAGCCAAGGGTTCCGACCAAACATTTTCCACATTTTCCGTGTGTCCTCCAGAAGCGGAGTGGAAGACAGCAAGAATAATTTGACCGTTGTAGGTTAAAACTTGCCCAGCCGTGGCATTTACAGCCATTTGCGTTGACTCGGCTTCGGTTTCCAGACCTTTGTAAACTTGCCAAGTCTGGGTATCGCCGACATCAAAAACGCTATTGCCAGCAGTTTGACGCTTATACAGGGCGTAGGAACGAGCGGCGACAGCTTGCGCCTTCAAGGCTTCCAGAGGCCAATTAGCACTCATTTCCGAGCCTAAGACGCTGTAAAGATATTGTTCTAAATCAACTTGGTTGACGGCGGTGAGTCCTTTGCCGGTGCGAACCAATCGAGTGCGTCCCCGATACCAGCGATCGCCGATCCAAACATAACCGCCAGCCGTCGGTTCCACTATCAGTTGCGTGCTTTGCTCTCCGCCCAGCGCCACGCCACCGCCTGTAGGACGGGCTTCCATGCCATCCATTGCCGCCATTTGCCCTACTACTCGACCGGCACTATCGCGGATTACGGCTTTGGTGGAACTGCCCACGGTAATCTTGCTGACGCCTTCTTGAATCGCTACGCGCAGTTCCATCGCTTTCGCAGGAGCAACCAGCATGAGCCACAACAAAAAAGTCAGCCACCATTTAGAAGGATGTAGCCGCCCGGAGGACGCCTTCCCGAAGCCTAAGATGAAGCAAGAAGTCTGAAGCATGAAGGATTTCTGTTTGCCTAGGAACTGTTTAGTTACCATCTATATAAAATTCCTCACACGATGCCAAATGGAGTGCTAGGGATAGTCATCATTAAATTCCACTTAAATTGAGCATGAGAGCCAGAATCCCGTCCTTGAACTTCTCTTAGGAAGGTGGATTTATTAAGCCCCAATTCAAAAGCGTATGGATATGGCACAGAAAAAGCCCTTACAGAAGATGAATGAGTGTCAGTTATTTAATCCACGTTCCTTAGTTCAAGACCCTTGAGAGCAAATCCGCTTGTAAATTGGCACAACCCACTGAACTGTTCTTATCGTGGATATATTTACCATGTTTGCTGCCGGAGTGCTACTCATAAACCTTGTGAACTTTTATCCTGAGTCTTCAGAGGAAGTGCGTGTTCCCCAGATGCTGTGTCAGGATAGTTACGGAAGGCAATTCCTAGACTTTGTGACCGTTTTCTTGCCAAAATGCAAATTACTTTTTTAGGGACAAGCTCCGGTGTACCGACGCGATCGCGCAATGTGTCCAGCGTGGCTTTACGGCTACCTCAACGAGGAGAACTCTGGCTGTTTGACTGTGGTGAAGGTACCCAACACCAGCTATTACGGAGTGACCTGAAAATCGGTCAACTGAACCGTATTTTTATCACCCATATGCACGGAGACCATATATTCGGCTTAATGGGTCTTTTAGCAACCTGTGGTTTGGCTGGCAATGTTCAACGCATTGACCTCTACGGTCCCCCCGGTCTCAATGAATACCTGCGTGCTTGCAGACAATACTCTTCAACCCATTTTTCCTACCCGGTTCAGGTTCACATCGTACAGCCTGGAGTGGTGTATGAAGATGAAGAATTTATCGTCACCTGTGGTCCCCTGAAGCATCGCGTCACTGCTTTTGGCTACCGAGTCACTGAAAAAGACCGTCCGGGGCGCTTCGACGTGGAAAAAGCCGCAGCCCTGTCAATTCCTCCGGGTCGGGTCTATGGACAACTCAAACGTGGCGAAACTGTGACGCTGCTAGATGGGCGGCAAATTCATGGGGCAGATCTGTGTGGGCCGACAGAAATCGGTCGCAAAATTGTTTACTGTACCGACACAGTTTATTGCGACGAGGCGGTAGAACTTTCGCAGGATGCAGATGTGTTAATTCACGAAGCGACCTTTGCCCACCAAGACGCCCAGCTAGCTTTTGATCGCTTGCACTCCACTTCAACGATGGCGGCTCAAGTTGCTCATACTGCTGGTGTTAAGCACTTGATCATGACTCATTTCAGTCCCCGCTATGCCCCCGGTAATGCCATTGTGCTGGATGACCTGCTTACGGAAGCGCGTGCCATTTTTCCGAGTACGGAATTGGCTTATGATTTTCTAAATTATGAGGTGCCTCGGCGGCGGGAAGAGGAATTAAAAATTAAAAATTAAAAAAGAGAATCTTTAATTTTTAATTGTGCATTGTTACTGTTTACAGACCGCTGGCGTTCCGGAGCCGGTCGCGTATTTCAACGAGACGGTTTTGACTGCTGACGGGCGATCGCGGTAGCGGAACTTCTGTGTTGGGCCAGCCGCTGAGATCGTTACAGGGACACTCTAAAGGCGGCATTCCCGCAGTCCGGACGGGGACGGGCATGGTGCAACGAGAACAGGGTGAGACATCCCATGCCGGTGTCAGCAACTGGGCAATTGGTTCTGCGGTGCCCTCTAAGTAGCAGTCCCCCGACTCTGGGGAGAGGATTTGCTGCCAGCAGTTTTCAAATTCTTGCGAGTAGCGATCGCCCCGAATCACGGGTTGCGGCAGCAGCGCTTCTTGACCATTCCGAATCAAAACTTTTTTGCCTAACTGAAACCAATAAGCAAGATACTGTTTGACTTGGTGTTGAGATGCCATAGCAAAGGAGTGAATGGTAATAGGTATAGGGTAATGAACAACTCGCTTTTTCTCAATTAGCAATGAGTCATTCGCAATTGCCAGTTTGCCTTTAAGTCTTTCTATGCTAGCGCCTATGATAATTTTGGTAACGGCGTTCCCAGGTGGCTCAGGTTGAGAACGTGACCGGCAGTAACTAAGTAGACTGGGTTAGCGATCGCGCCCACTCGACGCACCAACCCTCCCAAGCGATCGCGGAACATTCGACCGAGGGGATAGGCGGGAACAACGCCCCACCCCGTTTCCTCTGCCACCAAGATCGCATCACTGATGCTACTTTGCAAACTTTCCAGCAACTCCTGGCACGTCCTTTCCCAAGATTCATCGTCTTGGTCTAAAAAATTCGCCACCCAAGTTCCCAAAGAATCAACGAGGAGACAACTAGAATTTTGAGATGCCCGAATCGTTGCCGCCAGTGTTAGTGGCACTTGCAGCGTTGTCCATTCCCTAGGGCGTCGTTGTTGATGTTGTTCAATTCGAGCCAGCCATTCTAGATCGTTGGGGTCAACGTGAGCCGTTGCCACATAGATAACCGGCTTACCCGAACGCATTGCCAGAGTCTCCGCCCACTCACTTTTCCCGGAACGGGCTGGACCAGTCACTAAGATTAAATGCTTAACAGAAGTCATTCAGATGCGATCGCAAAGAACTTTTTTATCCGTTTCCGGCGAGTTGTGCATTAAAGTTAAATTCAACAGTGGCAGGATTTGTATCTTACCCACCTGTACAGTGTCCGGGTTATTCTAGCGGTCAGGCTTCCCATAAATTTTCATTTTGTGCATCGAGACCGTTAATCCTACCAGACAAATAAACAAATAAAATAGAAACACAAAGCATAGAAACACAAAGCAAGTAAAAATACCAGGAAAAGCACCAATCCCAACCTTTTAGAGATTCTAGCGGCAGTTAGTTAACAGGTTTGATTTGCAGGAGTGGCGTCAGATAACTATGAAACCAGAATTAAAACGGATTGAGACAACACTGGATCGATTGGCTGATCAAAGTCCTGTCATAGACAATCCGTCCCCTTGGGAAGATCAGCCCGATCCGAAGGGGTGGGGTTCAGAGGCATCATCAGATGCCAATCGCTCAATTTCAATGACCGTACAGGCTCTCTCTGACCAAAAGCAATCTGGCAAGACACCCGTCCTGCCAAAATTAAAAGCTCCCAGTTTCACCAACCATCGGAACGCTGCCAATCCTGCCTTGGCGATGACCCTGTTGCAAGAAATTGAAGCGATTGTTGGAGGTTGGCAGAAAGAACTTCATCAAACCTTGCGCCAAATTCAAGATATTTATCTAGAAGGGCCGATTGTTGATGGTTGGTTAGAGTCTCATTCCCGCGAACCAGAGGTTGGGGTTGAGGCGCTGCGTCAGGTGGTAGACAAGGGTCATGCCAAGTCCGTACACCAGCTGATGGACTATGTAGAAGAACTGTGCAATCAACCCGATGAAAAGGTGACTTGTGAATCTCCACGGGCTGGATACCGCCTGGTAGGAATGGATGAGAATGGTCAATTTTGGTCGCGTCCCTGTCCACCCGAACAGATTCCGAGTGTGAGTGTCGCGATCGCTCGTTATCAAAAGCTGCGCCTGCTGCTGAATCGCAAAGAGGATCTGGAAACCCGCCTCAGTCAACTAGCGGAAACACTCGTTGTTCTACATAGTCATCTAAGTGAGAATTAAAAATGCAAAATTCAAAATTGAAAATCAGTAATTTCTGCGATTTTTAATTTGTAATTTTGCACTTTTAATTAAGGTGTCCCCAATCCCAAATTTATGACAGAGCCTAAAGTTTCTGCGATTATCTGTACTCACAATCGAGAGCAGTATTTAGGTGCTGCCATTGATAGTTTGCTGAATCAAGATTTTCCGGATTTTGAAGTCGTGGTAGTGGATAATGCCTCCAGCGATCGCACATCCGAAATCGTCAAAGCACGACCAGGGGTAAGATACGTCTACGAAGGCGTTATGGGTCTATCTGTCGCCCGCAACACGGGTGCCAAGGAAGCCAAAAGTGCAATTCTCGCCTATCTAGATGATGATGCCGTTGCTAGCCCGTCTTGGCTGTCGGCACTCTATGATGCTTATCAAAGCAATGAAAAACTAGCGATCGCGGGTGGCAAAGTTACCTTAATCTGGCCCGATGGCATCACGCCTCCTCTGTGGCTTTCCCCTGGACTATCTGGGTGCTTGGGAGCATACGATTTAGGAGATTCCATCGTCTATATCAAACAACCTGGTATGACCCCCAGAGGCTTGAATTACTCGCTCAGACGTACCTTTTTAGAGCAAATTGAGGGGTTCGATGTTAATCTGGGTCGAGTCGGAAAAAATTTGTTATCAAATGAAGAATTACACATGACAGAACGGGCACTCAAATTAGGTTGGCAAGTTGCCTATCTGCCTGACGCCTTGGTTGCCCATAATGTATCTCCCGAACGCCTTGAACAAGCTTGGTTTTTGAGCCGAGGCTGGTGGCAGGGCATCAGTGAATGTTACCGCGAACAAATCGCCGGTAAGGCAGGACCGCGCCAGCTATTGTTAGGAGGCGAACGACTCGTGCGAGGTCTCTACAAATCTGTTAAATATTTTGGTGATGCTGCCCAACGGTTTGACAATCTCGTGTATGCCTACGGTCAGGTGGGTTATTTGAGTGCAGCAATTCAAGGGATGTTATCTGCTCCTTTCAAAGTGCAAAATCCAGAGCCGGAATTAAAAATTGAAAAAGAAAATTCTTAATTTTTAATTCTTAATTGCTAATTTCTAATTGTTCTTTCATCCTTCACGGTCATGACCTCCACACCCTCCAAACTTCCTGTTTCGGTTCTGATTCCCGCTAAAAATGAACAAGCAAATCTGGCGGCTTGCCTGGAGAGTGTAGCCAGGGCTGATGAAGTGTTTGTCGTAGATTCCCAAAGTAGCGATCGCTCGATTGAAATTTCCGAAAGTTACGGCGCAAAAGTTGTCCAATTTCACTTCAACGGTCGCTGGCCTAAAAAGAAAAACTGGGCTTTGGACAATCTGCCTTTTAGTAACGAATGGGTGCTAATTGTTGATTGTGATGAGCGCATTACCCCCGAACTCTGGGATGAAATTGCAACTGCCATTCAGAATCCAGAATACGAAGGCTACTACCTGAACCGTAAAGTATTTTTCCTTGGCAAATGGATTCAACATGGCGGTAGGTATCCCGACTGGAACCTGCGTTTGTTTAAGCACAAAACAGGTCGCTACGAAAACTTGGGGACAGAAGAAATCCGCAACACAGGCGACAACGAAGTTCACGAACACGTCATTTTGCAAGGCAAAGCAGGCTATCTGAAAAACGATATGCTGCACATTGACTTTCGGGACGTATTCCACTGGTTGGAACGGCATAACCGCTACTCGAACTGGGAAGCCCGCGTTTATTTAAATATCCTGACTGGCAAAGACGAAAGCGGCACGATTGGCGCTAATTTGTTTGGGGATGCGGTACAGCGCAAGCGGTATCTCAAAAAAACTTGGGTGCGCCTTCCATTCAAACCGTTGATTCGGTTTATTTTGATTTACATTATTCAGCGAGGCTTTTTGGATGGGAAAGCTGGATACATCTATGCACGGTTGATGAGTCAATACGAGTATCAAATTGGCGTCAAACTTTATGAATTAATGGAGTTTGGCGGTCAGTTGAACGTAGCAGCTTCCTCCTCCGTGCCTCCCCAGCCCGTACCCCAGCCAGATTCATTAAAAGGAAGCGTGTAGGGTGTTGGAACCAGGCGAACAACCGCCAGCGATCGCGTCGGAATCTCTTGTTGATTTACGCCGCTACGACCAATCCTGGTTTGACAGAGGACGACCGGGTTGGTTTGTCTTGCTGTGGTGGTTGGTACAAGCGATCGCCTTTCCCTTAACTCCCCATCCCTCTAGCGGTATCCGCTGCTGGCTTTTGCGTCTGTTTGGGGCAAAAATCGGCAGCGGCTTAGTCATCCGACCAACCGCCCGCTTTACTTATCCCTGGAAAATCGAAATCGGAGATTATAGCTGGATTGGGGATGATGTCGTTTTATACAGCCTTGACCGCATTCAGATCGGTCAGCACTGCGTCATTTCCCAAAAAAGCTACCTCTGTACCGGCAGTCATGACATCCAAGACCCAGCTTTCAAGCTAATGACAGCCAGTATCACGATTGGCAACGGCGTCTGGATTGCCACAGATTGCTTTATTGCGCCTGGGGTTGAAATCGGAGCGAATTCTGTGATTGGGGCACGTAGCAGCGTTTTCGGTAACATTCCACCCCAGCAGGTCTGCTGGGGCAGTCCTTGCCGTCCCCACTACCCTAGAGAAATTAAAAATTAGAAATTAAAAGTGGTGGAAAGAATCCCTTTTCTTTAATCTTTAAGTTTGCATTTTTAATTATTCATTCATTCATATTCCGATAAGTAGCAACGGCTGACGGAGAGATTCGGTTTAAGTAGCGGAAAATCCAATACTTAAATATCGTGTCCAAAATGACGGGAAATGTAGCAATAAATAGAAAGTTAAAATCTCTGTTTTCTGGTAAGCCTAAATGCCTTGCCGTTCCTTCCAGAATGACTTCCCAGCCGTGAGGAGAGTGAAATCCTACAAAGATGTCAGTGAACAAGATAATAATAAAAGCTTTAGCACTGTCACTGAGACCATAAACTACGTCATCTATAAAAGCTTTGAAAACTGCAATTTCTTTTTGGCTATTAAGTAGTAATAGGTAAAGAGATCCCGCTGCAATTAGGTCGGCAAAAACATTTTTGATAGCGTTGGCACTTCGGTGACTATATTCCTCCCCAATTTTTAATGCCTTCTCTTTAACTTCTTCTTCCATTTCCTCCTTAGATAATTGAGGAGCTATACCCATTAAGTTTTTGAATTTTAGTAATTCTTCAAATCTTTGCAATTCCTGAAAAGCCTCTTCTTCTAGATCGACATTCAGGAAAATCTCAGTTTTGTTTGGCTCCCGGAAGCGATCGACAAGAGGGCCGACGAAGAAAGTTTTACTTACTTGTTGAGTTAATAGAGGAACTAAAATTAAAACTAAAATAAACCGAATAGAAACAATGGTTTTCGTTTGAGAAGTACGAAAACTTTGAACAACTTCTTCTTCTGAATTCGGGTCAAAGTTTCTCTTGAGTCGATCTAGCGTACTCAAGATTGAGCGAGGCACAAAACTGGTTGTGTCAGTCATTGTTTCTGCCTCATCAGCCACTCGGTCGTCTGTAGAAAACAAAGTTGGCTGATTGACTAGATTCTTCGCTTCAATCCGGTCAACCTTCCTCAAATTTACTTCTACAGATTTAGATTTAGGAACAGGGACTAAGGCTGATGAGGAACGATTTTTTTCAGGCTTGTATTTAGATAAAACATCATCAATAAATTTAAGCTTTTCTAAAGTTATGGATTGTTTATCTTGAGGTTCAAAATCTTCTGTTCTAAAATTTGCCGCTCCAGTCGTCCTTGTTTTTCTTGTTACATCTGGATTAGAACGAGTCACTACTGAAGTGCTGGCCTGAAACTCTGCTAGCCCAAATTTAGCCGTTTTTAAATATTTTTTAAGTTTCGTTTCAAAAAAAGACATGGCATTTTCACGGTATTTTTGACCATCGGGGGAGATTTTTTTTCCGTCAAAATGTTCATCTTCCAAAGCCTTAATCATTAAGGCTGCCTTATATGCGCGATCCAAGGCTCTCTCAGGAGTTTCTGAGAACCACTGGTTGGCAGTTCCTAAGTAAGATTGGAGCTGTGACAAGAAAGATAGTTTCATAATAGAAACCGAACGATTACACAAGTATCACTCAGCGTTTAGCAATGTTAACGCAATCGCAGACCATCTGGATCGTCGGGCCGACTCGCAGTGGAAAGACAACTCGCCTTGTAAACCTGTTTTGCCAGTGGGTTGAACGGGGATCTCAACCGCGAGGTTGGCGTCGGAAGGCGGGAAGGCGGGAGCAGGCACCGACAATTTTAGTCTTTGCTGCTAATGATGATAATCGGAGCGAATTAGCTGACCGCTTGGCTACAGCAACACAGGGGCGGTATCCGATTCAATCTAAAACGCCTTTGGGTTTCTTTCAGGACGAGGCGATCTTATTTTGGCCTTTATTGATTCAGCGGTTGAATCTTAGGGCACAATTTCCAGTTAGACTGCGCCCAGAAACTGAGCAGGAGTTAGCCACCCGGTTGTGGCGTCCGGAGTTGGATAATGGTAGCCTTCAGTTTTTGGGGGTGAGCGAGTCTCGTTCGGTGCGTCGCGTTCTGGACTTGTTGCAGCTGTGCGCGATCGCAGGACGACCTATTGAAGAAATTCCCAGTCTTCTCGAACAAGGTTTTGCAGATCAACAAGGGTTTGCCAGGGACGACGATCCGGTGGTGGATCGTCCCGACTGGGAGAAAATCGGAAAATTGCTGATTGATTGGCGGCAATGGTGTTTAGACCGGGGATTGCTGACCTATGGGATTATTTGCGAACTTTATTGGCGTTATCTGCTGCCAGACGAAGCTTATCAGCAGCACTTGATTCGCCGGTATCAGGGAGTACTGGCGGATAATGTGGATGATTATCCAGCGATCGCCTGCGATCTATTCAACTTCCTTTTAGATAAAGGAGCAGCCGGAGCCTTTACCTATAATCCGGATGGGGCAGTACGACTCGGTTTGAACGCCGATCCAAATTATCTAGCCAGTCTGGAGTGGCGCTGTCAGGTAGAAACTTTGAGCCAGGAACCGAGCAGTGTGGCGGCACTTTACGGAAAGCCGGTGGTGGAAGCGGTGAGCGATCCCATGTTTCTGTTGACCTTACCAGATTCGGTACAGTTGATTCAAACCACATCCCGCGCTCAGTTGTTGCGAGAAACCGCTTTGGCGATCGCAAAGGCGATACACAGTGGGCAGGTGCAACCTCAGGAAGTGGCAGTGATTGCCCCTGGTTTGGATGCGATCGCTCGCTATACCTTAATCGAAATCCTCAGCAGCCAGGATATCCCCGTCCAAACCTTGAGCGAACAGCGTCCCCTGAATGCTTCCCCGACGATCCGGGCGCTGCTGACGCTGCTGGCACTCGTTTATCCAGGCTTGGGGCGGCTGGTAGACCGGGATGCCGTTGCGGAAATGCTGGTAGTACTGAGTCAGGAGTCCGGATTCAGGAGTCCGGAGTCAGGAGGTAGCACCCATTCATCCCCGATCGTTCATCCTTCATCCTTCAAGATTGACCCAGTCAGGGCGGGTTTATTAGCCGATTACTGCTATTCCCCCGATCCAGAGCAACCCCGGTTGCTGCCGGTGACGTATTTCCCCCGCTGGGATCGGCTAGGGCACTCAGCCTGTGCTGCTTATGAAGAAATTTTGCAGTGGCTAGAAGTGCAACGAGGTCAGCTGGAACAGCGTCTGATTCCCAACTGCGTCGCCTTGCTTGACCGGGCAATTCAGCAGTTTTTGTGGAAAGGCAGCAATCTCCCCTACGACCAGCTAGCCGCCTTACGCGAACTGATGGAAACCGCCCAACACTACTGGGAAGTCGATGGACGGCTGCGGCAGAGCGATCGCATTGAAACCCCAGATTACACCACCATCGATCGGTTTATCTGCTTGTTGCGTCGCGGTACTGTCACCGCTAACCCTTACCCCGTGCGCCCCCTGGGTCTTGACCGTCACGCCGTGACTTTGGCAACCATCTTCCAATATCGGGCAGCTCGTCGCTTTCACCGCTGGCAATTTTGGCTCGATGCCGGTTCCCACCTCTGGTCAAAAGGCGGTGCTGCCACTCTCTACGGTGCCCCCTTGTTTCTCAAGGATTGGTCGGGAGAGGCGCTAACCGAAGAAGATACCCAAGAAGCAGATGAGCAAAGACTGCGGCGGATTTTGCTGGATTTACTGGGGCGAGTGGGGGAGCGAATTTATCTGTGCCATAGCGATTTGGCGACCAATGGACAGGAGCAAACTGGCCCGTTATTGTCCTTAGTCAATGCTTCAATTCCTTTGAACCCTGATTATGCACTCAGCTAACCACGCGATCTTGGCGAGGTTTTTAGAGGGCATGGAGAAAAAGGGTGAGTATCCAGATATATGCCCAAGCCATCGGTATCCCGATAAATAATCCCGCGATCGCCCAGCCTCTTTGATGGGCTTTGAATTGTTCAATACTCCGCCATTTTTTACTTTTCCAAGCCCATTCATTGCCCTTAGAACCGAGGGCGAACCCCATCAACCAGCCGACACTCGGTATCCAGGCTAAAAGTCCAATCCAAACATGATTGCTCAAAGGCCATAGATAAGGCATCAGAAATGCGCCCCAATTCCAACCTTTGATTTCATCAGGTACTGGTACTGTCTCATCCAATAAACCGCCTTGCCCAGAATTATTGACCAGGGTTGGTTGCTTTGAAGGTTGGATACCCGTTGAAGTTTTAATCCTTGTTCCTTCTTTAAGCGCTTTCAGGGCAGATTTTGCACCCGCGAACCGTTCCTCTGGAGCTGGTTCTGTTAACTTTTGAATCCAGCTAATGAATGGGGGACTGATGCTCACCTGCTCAGAAAATTGAATCCGCAAGTTCCGAGAAGGCAAATCTGCCGGTGCCGTACCTGTCAACAAATGAATTAAAGTGGCTCCCAGGGAATACAAGTCTGAAGCTGGAACAGACCTTCCGCCAAATTGTTCCATCGGCGCATAGCCGTAAGTTCCGACGACAGTAAAGGTAGCTCCCTCTTTCGCGGCTTTATCTTGCACCGCTCCAAAATCAACCAAATATACCTTGTCGTCATCACCCCAAATTAAATTGCTCGGTTTGATGTCTCGGTGTAGGACTGGGGGACTCAGCTCGTGTAGATAAATCAGAATATTCAGAATTTCCGAGGCAATCTTACGGACTTCCTTTTCAGTGAACTTTTTCCCTTGTACGAGTAATTCCTTCAGAGAGGTACCGGGGATGTGTTCTTGGACTAACCCGAACCAGAGCGATCGCTCATCGATACAAAAATCATCCCCATATTTAGGAATTCGGGGATGATTCAACTGCTTAAGGATTTGTGCTTCTCGCTCAAACAGTTTGAGATCGTCCCACTGTACCTCGCCGCCAAATGCGAGGAGTTTGACAACGACTAAATTTTTTTCTTCAGTTTCAATATCCGTCGCTAACCAAGTTTGTCGTCCCGCATTTTGTCCCAATCTTTGTTTGAGTTGATAACGCCCCTGTAATATCTGTTCGGCTTGCAGCATTATTCGTTATTTTCCGTAGAAAGCTGAGATGAGGGATTTAGAAACTTAGTATTTGCCTTCACGTATACTGATAATTCGGTTTTTCATCTTGTCACAGCGCCCTTATCTACCTTCCTATCTGCTCTTTTGGTATCTCTAGTGTGCCCGCAGGACAGGCTGGTTTGCCATTGTTATAAATTGGCTCTGGTAGTTTGGTAGCACCAACAGCATTAGATTCACACAAAATTGCTATTGTTTTCATCTTGCCCTTAACAGCATCTGAGGATTTTGCAGGTACTATAAACACACCTCCAACATAGCTTTTGTTATTACGATGGGGTATTGCGTAGTTAAATGCAGCTTTACTCGCCACCATACGAGTTGCATATTCGTAATTTCCTTTCTTATTTTCAACGCCAACCCCTAGTTTTTCAACCGAATCAGAAAAGTCATTTTTTTCTATAAAATAAGCTTGCTGACCCCGATTCATGGCCCCAACAGATTGTCTTGCTTCTGATTTTTCAATTTTGGCCCGCTTGTTAAAAAAACTTGGCAGAGCAATAGCCGCAATGAGAGCCATAAAAGTAAATAATGGCAGCACAGTTAAAAGGACTAAACGACCATAACGAACTGAATTGCCCTTTGGCGGAGCCTCTGTTTCGCTATTGGAGCTTTTAAAATTTTCCACTTGTTGCAGAGCTTCAAGTGCCTCGCGCGCCGTGGTAAATCGTTTTTCTGGAGCTGGCTCTATCAGCTTCTCAATCCAACTGCTGAAATGAGGATTGAGGCGAACTTTATCGGTAAATTGAATCCGCATCTGATGCTGCGGTAACTCAGAAGGCGGCGTTCCAGTTAACAAGTGGATTAGGGTGGCTCCTAGTGCGTAAAGGTCGGATGATGGAACTGCACGTCCCCACAACTGTTCTGGTGGCGCATAGCCACTGGTTCCCACCACAGTAAAGGTGACACCTTCTGCCTTTGCACGGTCTTGAACCGCACCAAAATCAACCAAATAAAACTGCCGATCTTCCCCCAAAATTATGTTGCTAGGTTTAATGTCTCGATGTAATACAGGTGGACTTAATTCGTGCAGATAAATTAGAATTTCTAGGATGTCCGTGGCAACATAGCGTACCTGCTCTGGTGTAAATTTTTTGCCTTGATCTAATAGCTGACGCAGGGAATTGCCGGGAATGTAATCTTGCACTAATCCAAACCAATGTAAGCCGCCGCCTGCCTGTTCATCGAGAGAAAAATAATCTTGATAGGTCGGAATTCTGGGATGGTTTAAGTTTTTCAAAACTTGAGCTTCCCGTTCAAACAGCTTGAGTTCCTCCCACTGCATTTGAGGGCTGAAAGCTAGCAATTTGACAATTACCGATTCGCTGGGTTCTGCTTCTAAATCTTCTGCCAGCCAGGTTTGACGCCCTGCATTTTGTCCCAGTTGTTGTGTGAGGTGATAATGCCCCTGTAATATCTTTTCTGCTTGCAGCATGATAATTTTACTTAGTTAGTTGCTAATTGAAGGATTGAAAGATTACGAATACCTAGTTTGGGATGGTCCTTGGTCATTTGCTCCTATCTCAGCCAGTCTTGGATCTGTCGAGCTATCCAGTTACATTCAGGTTCAGTCAGGTTCTGAGCGAAACAGTATTTCAGCAATCCAGTTTCGAGAGTGACTCCTTCTAAAGGAATTGCTTCAACATTTTTGATGCTAGAAACTTTCCCCCGATGGCTAAGATATTTCAACCCAAACAATTCCCTTTTAATTACAAAGTTATCTTGATAGAATTCGATGCAATAATCTCCCCAATAGTTGAGTATGGGCCATTTCAAATCGGCGGGAATTTTCCACAATTCATTGTGTAGGCTCATCCATAGCCGACCCAAAATAAGTGTTAATAGAATGGAGAAAATGAACAAAAACATCGTAGGAAGCGATGACAACAGGGAGAGGAGCATATAAAATATTGAGAAAGCCAGCGATAACAGCACCAAACCCAGCAAAAATAGAGCGATTATGGAGGTCGCTACTAGCATCAATTTCCCTGTAAAGGCGAGAATGTCTTTAACTAGCAAGATTCCCCGCCCAGGAATTTTAATTTTTAACTGAGTAGAAGACTTCCAAAGCTGAACGCGACTGCCAGCAGGCTGACGGATTTGTTGCAGGAGGGCGTTGAGAGAACGATTGGCTTTGAGATCCTCCAGTGCTTGACGGGCGGTGCGATATCGTTGCTCTAAATCGGGTTCTGCGATCGCTTCAATCCACCGGACAAAATTGGAGTTAAGGCTAACCTTGTCGCTAAAGTGAATCCGTAAATTCTTTTGGGGCAAATCTGCCGGGGCGATGCCGGTTAACAAATGGATCAAAGTTGCCCCCAGCGCATACAAGTCGGATGCCGGAACTGCCTTTCCCCAAAATTGCTCTAGGGGCGCATAGCCAGTGGTTCCCACCACAGTGAAGGTGACTCCCTCCGCCACGGCAGAATCTTGAACTGCACCAAAATCCACCAGATAAATTTGTTCATCTTCTCCCCAAATCAAGTTGCTGGGCTTGATGTCGCGGTGCAGCAACGGCGGGCTTAACTCGTGCAGATAGATGAGAATATTCAGTACCTCGGTGGCAATCTGCCGCACCTGGGCTTCGGTAAAGCGTTTGCCCTGTTTCAATAATTCTTGCAGGGAGGCACCGGGAATGTATTCTTGCACCAATCCAAACCAGCACAAACCAGCGCCAACCTGCTTGTCTAGGGAAAAATAATCTCGATATTGGGGAATTTTGGGGTAATCGAGATTTTTCAGAACTTGCGCTTCGCGCTCAAATAGCTTGAATTCGTCCCACTGCATCTGGGGGCTGAAGGCTAGCAGTTTGACGATGACTTGTTGTGGCGGTGATGCCTCAATGTCAGTTGCCAGCCAGGTTTGACGCCCAGCATTTTGTCCTAATTTCGCTTGAAGTTGATAACGCCCTTGCAATACCTGCTGTGCTTGCAGCATCTCGCCCTTGGTTCCTTAGCGCCGTATGTACTCCAATTTAGCTAGCGATCGCTCTAAGCGCTACCGTTTCGCTACCACCCCGTCAGGTGTCCACTCTATTTCACTTAATACTGAATACAAGCGATCGCGCTCTCTTTCCCAACAAACGCGATCGCTCTCTTTGAGAAGGACAGCGAAGCAATATACCCCAAAAAGCGTAGAGACGCGATTAATCGCGTCTCTACAAGAATTTTATTTGTTTACTCTTAGAACTTAAGCATCATTCAACGCCGCAATACCAGGAAGTTCCTTCCCTTCCAGCAACTCCAGACTAGCGCCACCGCCAGTCGAGATGTGGCTCATTTGTTCGCCCAAGTTCAACTGTTCCACGGCTGCCACCGAGTCGCCACCGCCGATAATGGTAGTCGTCCCGCTCTTAGTGAGATCGGCAAGAGTCCGCGCGATCGCTTCCGTCCCTTTGGCAAATTGTGGGAACTCGAACACACCCATCGGGCCATTCCAGATCACCGTCTTGCAATCAGCAAGCGATTCCTGAAAGAATTTCACCGAATCGGGGCCAATATCCAATCCCATCCAACCATCGGGAATGGCGTCAATGCTAACCGTTTGAGCGTTGGCATCAGCAGCAAAATTATCTGCAAGGATGACATCTGTCGGCAATAGCAGTTGAACGCCACGCTCTTTCGCCTTCGCTTCCAAAGACTTCGCCAGTTCTAACTTATCTTCTTCCACCAGCGACTTCCCGACACTTAGCCCACGAGCCTTGTAGAAGGTAAAAATCATGCCGCCGCCCAGGATCAGCTTATCGCACTTATCCAGCAGCGTTTCGATGACGCCAATCTTGCTAGAAACCTTGGAACCTCCGATAATTGCCGCCAGAGGACGCTGAGGGTTTTCAATCGCGCTTTGCAGATACTGGAGTTCTTTTTCAATCAAATACCCAGCCACCGATGGACTGAGATACTTGGTTACACCCTCTGTAGAAGCATGAGCGCGGTGAGCTGTTCCAAACGCATCATTCACATATAAATCGGCAACTGAAGCCAGTTTTTTAGCGAATTCTGGGTCATTCTTCTCTTCTTCCGGGTAGAAGCGGACATTTTCCAGCAGCAGCACGTCGCCATTTTGCATCGCCCCCACCTTGGCAGCGACATCATCACCGATACAGTCGTCAGTCTTGACAACTTCTTTACCCAGCAATTCAGACAGGCGCTTTGCCACCGGCGTCAGGCGGTATTTATCATCGACACCTTTGGGACGCCCAAAGTGACTAGACAGAATTACCTTAGCGCCTTTGGAAGTTAAATCCTGAATTGTCGGCAGAGCTGCCCGAATGCGAGTATCGTCAGTAATGTTGCCATTGTCCAGCGGTACATTAAAATCCGCCCGTACCAGTACCCTTTTGCCGGATAAATCGGATGCCGATAAATTTGCTACAGTTTTCTTGGACACAGCGTAAACCTCCTAATTGCGTCTTTTTATACTCTTCACTAGCAACCGCGTGTCACTGGTCGTTTGCCCTTTTCCCTCAAAAGCTAGATAGACCAAACCAAATGCAGGGGTAAGGTTATTTCTAGCTCTCTAGCCGTCCACATTTTACAAGAGTTGGGGTTTCTACAGGAGCGTGCCATGTTCAAGACTGTTCTGTTTCCTGTCGATCAAAGTCGAGAAGCGCGCGAAGCGGCTGATGTCGTTGTGAATGTTGTGCAAAAGTATGGTAGTAAATTAATTTTGCTTTCGGTGGTAGAAGAACCCAGCCAAGAGCCAGAGGTGTCGCCGCTCAATTCAGATGCTGCAATGACATCGCCAGAAGCAGTCGCCGAACTGCTCAAAACAGCTCAAAATCTATTTGCCGATCAAGGCATCCAGTCTCAAACGATTGAGCGTCAAGGCAAACCAGCTTTTACCATCTGCGATGTTGCTGACGAAATTGACGCCGATTTAATTGTGATGGGCTGTCGAGGGCTGGGTTTGACTGAAGAAGGCATGACTGACAGCGTCACGAACCGGGTAATTAATTTATCTCCTTGTCCGGTATTGATTGTTCCTTAGTCAAAGTTTAGATTTTGGATTTTGGATTTTAGATTCAATCTAAAATCTAAAATCTAAAATCTAAAATCTAAAATCTTATGACGACTCCTTCAATTCAGTGGTATCCCGGACACATTGCCAAGGCTGAGAAAGCGCTTAAAGAACAGCTCAAGCGTGTGGATGTGGTGTTAGAAGTGCGAGACGCCCGAATTCCCATCTCTACGCACCATCCCCGCGTGCCAGAGTGGATAGGCGGCAAGGCAAAGGTATTGGTACTTAACCGCACGGATATGATTTCTCCCGCAGTCCGGCAACTGTGGACTGAGTGGTTTAGGGATCGGGGGGAAACGCCATACTTCACAGATGCCCAGCATGGGAAGGGTGTTGCAGCAGTGGCACAGGCGGCGCAGGCAGCGGGTGTAGAGATGAATCAACGAAGAAGCGATCGCGGGATGCTTCCTCGTCCAGTCCGTGCCGTTGCGATTGGGTTTCCTAATGTGGGCAAATCGGCGCTAATTAATCGTTTATTAGGAAAGCGAGTGGTAGAAAGCGCCCGTCGTGCTGGTGTAACGCGCCAGCTACGCTGGATACGCATTTCCGATGAGATTGAACTTTTAGATGCCCCTGGCGTTTTGCCTTCTAAGTTAGAAAATCAGCCTGCTGCTTTAAAGTTAGCGATTTGTGATGATATTGGTGAGGCGTCTTACGACAATCAACGAGTGGCATCTGCGCTAGTAGATTTGCTCAAAACTCTCAACGCCCCCGATGCCGATTTATTTCTATTGAAGTCTTTACAATCTCGCTACGGAGTCGAGCCGAGTTCCTTCGCAGGCGACGAATATCTACAAGCTGTGGCAGATGAACGTCATAAAGGCGATGTAGAGCGCACAGCACGACAGCTATTAAATGATTTTCGCACGGGTTTATTAGGTGCGATTCCCCTAGAATTGCCGCCAGTCTGAATAGCAAAAGCTCCGGACAATTAAATGTCTTGGAGTCAGAACTATTCCTATTTAGAAGGACAGGTATTTTTTGTCCGACCCTTCCAAATCCAACCGGAGACTGGAGAGTTAATTTCTATCCAGCCACCTTCTTCTTTTCCAGTAACAGAGACTTTGGTTCCTGCTTTCACAACATCCCCTGTTTTCTTTCGTCCATCCACAGAGCGGACATTGGATGAACTAAGAACAACAACACAAGTGTTTTTCACTTCATTTTTAGCTGGCGCAGTAATTTGATTTTTAGCCGTTTCAGGAGAGGACGGGACTTGACGACTTGCAAAAATTACCCCAATTGCAATGACAAAGATAGCAGTGCTTGCTCCAATTAACAGCGGCAATTTGTTAGGAGATTTAAGTCCAGAATCCAGGCTGGACGACGAACTAATCGGAGCTGGGGCGGGATTTCCAGGAGCAATTGTCACCGTGTTCTGCGTGGCGGGTGCGGTTGGAGGCGTTGCTTCATCTACGACGCTAGCCGGAGAATCCACTGTCTTTTCCGATGAATTGCCTGTAGCAATGGTTACGGTATTGTCCGTAGGGGGCGCGATCGCCGGGGTGGAAATAGGAGCAGGGGCGTTATTGGGCGAGACGTGGGGATTGGTGCGTTCTTGAAGCGAGCGCAGTGCCTTATTTGCCGACACAGAACCGTCTTTCCAGTAACCGCGCACCTTCTGTCCCAAGACTGCGGCGATCGCTGCCGGGGAATTCGGATTGGTTAGGGAAGCAAGCGATCGCAATGCCTCGGTTGCTGACTGATAGCGGAATTTGAAGTAGTGGCGTACCATTTGACTCAGGACAGCGGCTAACCCATCGCTAACTTGAGCCAAGTGCCGCCAGAGAATCTCCCCGCTGTCGGGATCTTCTGCTAATTGCCTGGGATTCAGCCCGGTCAAGGCTTGGATACCAATCATGCCCAGTGCGTACAGATCGCTGCTAGGGCGGGGTCTGCCTTGTCCCTGTTCGCTAGGCATATAGCCTGGGGTACCAATCGCAACCGTCTCATTCATCCCTTCTTGAGCGATGACGGATTGCATCTGCACCTGTTTGACGGCACCAAAATCTACCAAAACTAACTTCTTATCGGAAGAACGGCGAATTAAATTATCCGGTTTGAGATCCCGATGAATCACCCCGTTCTCGTGTACAAATTCCAGAATAGATAATACTTCAGACAGCAGTTGAATCACCTGACTTTCGCTCCACTGCTGTCCTGGTGGCAGTTCTACACTTAGAGGCTGTCCGTCGATAAATTCCTGCACTAAGTAAAACTCTTCCTGCTCCTCAAAGTAAGCTAACAGCCGGGGAATTTGGTCGTGGTTCCCCAACTTTTCCAGAGTTTCGGCTTCGCTATTAAACAGGCGTCTCGCTGTTTGTAAAAATTCGGGATTGCTAGTCGCGGGTTTGAGGTGTTTAACAACGCAGGTAGGGTTCCCAGGTCGGCGAGTGTCTTGGGCAATGTAAGTATGACCAAATCCACCTTGGCCTAGCGCCTGGATCACCTGGTAGCGCTGGTCTAGTAATATGCCTATCATGGTGTCGCTGCCCTGAGCTGAGGTAAACCGTTTAACATAATTGAGTTTTTCCAAAAAGGAAGCAGTGTTTTCCGGATGTTTCATCAGATATGCACGGATTGCATATCTGATGAAAGAGCTACCCCCTTTCAGGGAATCGCTCTCTCCCGCCGCACTCTTGATTGACTGCGTATGAAAACCGCACTTTCGCGTCTTCTCTGGTGCCCAGTTGTCAAGGCTTCGACGGTCTCGCTAAAACCTCGACCTGACATCGGGAACCAGCGAATACTATGATACTGTTGTTCAAGGAATGAGGGGTATGACCCCCCATTTATATAAGGTAAGGCTGAAGGGCGCAGAGGCATTAACGCTAAAACTCAAACGATTTGCCGATTAAGCTGCCCTAAGCGTGTAGCTTGGGCAGGGTTGCATAAATGCCTTTGAGAATGCCATAACCTTGAGGGGAAGTGAGGGAAACCAATCAAAAGCCCCTTACTTTGCTGAGTTTTTGCACGCCTCGTTCGCTTCGCTTCAAAAAGGGATAGGAGTCATGGCTGAACTCAATCTGCGTCTACGAGAGGGAGATACAGAAAGAACGATTACGGTGAATCGGGATGAATTTACGATCGGTCGTTTGCCAGAATGCAACTTGCATTTGCCTTTCGAGGGAATTTCCCGGTGTCATGCCCGCTTTTTGAAAACGCCTTCTGGGGCGTGGACAATTGAGGATATGGGCAGCAAAAACGGAACGCGATTGAATGAACGCCCTGTCATCTCGCCTCAACAGGTAAATCACGGCGATATTCTTTGGCTGGGAGATATTAGCCTGAATATTCTTTTGAGCCATCCTGCTCAACCCCATCTAACACAGCTGGTGGAACCCGTGGCTCAAGGAACCACCATCTTTCGCAATGTTCAAGAGCTGCAACAGCAGTGGATACAAGCGGAAGGGACGCTAGACGTAGTTAGCAATAAGGAAAAAGCGATCGCTCGTCTCAAAGATTTGGTGAATATTGCCAAGAATTTGAGCGCAGCTGAATCGATCGAAGCAATATTCTCCCAGGTGCAGGAAGTCGTTTTCCGCGAACTTCAAAGCATTGAGCGCTTGGCATTGTTAATCGATGTAGAGGGTTCCGGCAAACTAGAATTGCTGAATGCCGCCGCTAGAGATATTTTGGAACAACAGAATCTAACAGCAAATGGCAGTTGGATTAGCCGCACCATTTGTCAAAAGGTATTTGCCGAGAAAGTCGCAATTCAAACCGCTGATGCCCAGATGGACAAACGGTTTGAGGGGCAACAGAGCATTTTAGTCAAAGGGATCAAGAGCGCGATCGCCGTCCCGCTTTGGGATGAAAATAAAGTAGTCGGTGTTCTTTATGCCGATGCTCATCTTTCCTCTAGCCATTGGACGAAAGGAGGCGAGGAAGACCTCAGCTTTTTTTCGGCTTTAGCGAATCTGGTCGCATCCGCAGTCCAACGTTGGCTGTTAACGCGGAAACTGAGAAACGAAGAAACCATTCGGACTCGACTAGAGCGCTATCACTCCCCTGCCGTTGTACAGCACATTATGACCCTGGGGGCCTTAGACAACGGTCGTCTCACGCCTGCCGAGGTTGATATCAGCATTCTCTTTGCCGATATTGTTGGCTTTACCGCCCTTTCGGAACGGTTGAGTCCTACAGAAATTGCCCAATTACTCAATGATTTCTTCGAGGAAATGCTACAGGAGGTTTTTACTGCCGGAGGAACGTTAGACAAGTATATTGGAGACTGCATCATGGCATTTTTTGGCGCTCCTGAACCTCAACCGGATCATGCCGACCGAGCTTTCGCCGCCGCCAAAGGAATGCTGACTCGTCTAGAGAAATTAAATGCCGCTCGAGTCTGGCGCGAACCGCTGCAAATTCGGGTTGCTATCAATAGTGGCAGAGCCGTGATTGGAGATGTCGGTAGCTCTCAAAGAGTAGACTATACCGCTTTAGGAGCAACGATTAATTTAGCCTCCCGCATGGAAGGAATCTGCCCCCCCGGTGAATGTGTCGTTAGTGAAGCCACGTATTCATTGCTGAAGCGATCCCAAGACTTGCAGACGGTAGGAGAACACCATTTCAAAGGCATAGACCGACCTGTCAGAGTTTATCAAACCAAGCGGCATTAAAGTGCTGGCTCCCCTCTGAGTTTTAGTGGAGCGAAAGGGCGGATTTTGAGTTTTCGGCTAAGACCAAGCCAAACCCTTTCTCGACGACGAAATCGAGGAGTTTATCGCTTCTCCTCACCAGCCCAAAAAATTTATTCCTCACCGTCCCCGTATCGGGGTGGGTTAGCCAGAGGTGGCAAGAGGTTGAGCAGAAGGTTAACCGAAAAGGAGCTGGGTGCGATTTCCCGGTCGTTGCGACCTATGGCAACACAGCGTATCATCTGTCGAAGGATTTCGTCAGAGTTAAGATGGTGGCAGTAATTGCCGGGAAAACGCATATATTTGTGGGTGCTTTCTTTGACTATTGCTTTGTCCAGGAGTTTTAGCAAGCCTTGTTCGCCTTGGTTCAAGGAGGTTTAGAGTCATGGCTGAACTCAAGCTGCGCCTACAAGTTGAGGAAAATGCTGAAAGCACCGTCACGGTGGATAAAGAGGAATTTATTATTGGTCGTTTGCCAGAATGCGATCTGTACTTGCCTTATTTTGAAATTTCCCGCTGTCATGCCCGGTTGTTAAATACACCGGATGGCGTGTGGGTAGTCGAAGATATGCATAGCACAAACGGAACGCGGTTAAATGACCGTCTGCTAGCAGCGCCCCAAAGAGTGAATCATGGGGATGTTATTCAGATGGGTCATGTTTTCATCCACGTTCTTTTAGCCAGTTCTCCTCAACAAAAGACTCAACTCAATCCCATCAATGCAGATCCGATCCCCGAAGAAGTGACGATTCTTCGCAATGCCAAAGAACTGCAACAGCAATGGATACAAGCGGATGATGAAGGGAGTAATATTGCGAATCCCCACAAAGCGATCGCTCGGCTGAAAGACTTGGTTGATATCGCTAGATGTCTGAATTCTGCCGAATCGATCGAAGCAATTTTCCAGCAGATACAAGAAATTGTTTTCCGCGATCTCATTAGTATCGATCGGTTGGCATTGTTGATTGATGTCGATTGTTCGGGGGAACTTGAATTACTTCAAGCAGCAGCGAGAGATATTTCTCAGCAGGAAAATCTCGCCGCAGATGGCAGTTGGATTAGCCGCACCATTTGTCAAAAAGTATTTACGGATAAAGTCGCCATTAAAACCGCTGATGCCCAAATGGATGAACGGTTTGAAGGCGAACATAGTATTTTAGCAAAAGGCATTCGTAGCGCTCTAGCGGTTCCTCTGTGGGATGAAAATCAGGTAGTCGGCGTTCTTTATGCCGATGCCCATCTTTCTTTTACCCATTGGAACAAAGGAGGAGATGAAGACCTCAGCTTTTTTTCAGCTTTAGCGAATTTGGTGGCGTCGGCGGTGCAACGTTGGCTGTTAGCAGAGAAACTCAGAAGCGAAGCCAACATTCGACACCGATTAGAACGCTATCACTCTCCTTCAGTTGTGCAGCATATTATGAATGTAGGAGGATTAGAAGGCGGTCGTCTTACCCCCACAGAAGGCGAAATCAGCATTCTTTTTGCCGATATTGTTGGCTTTACTGCGCTTTCGGAACGTTTAACTCCGACAGAAATTGCCGATTTGCTCAATAGTTTCTTTGAGGAGATGCTCAAAGAAGTTTTTGCCGCCAGAGGAACGCTAGATAAATTTATTGGAGATTGCATTATGGCATTTTTTGGCGCTCCAGAACCCCAGCCGGATCATGCCGACCGGGCTTTTGCCGCTGCTTGGGGAATGCTGGAACGTCTGGAGCGTCTGAATGCTCGTAAGTTCTTTCAACAACCGCTGCAATTGCGGATAGCGATTAACAGCGGTAAAGCGGTGGTTGGAGATGTGGGCAGCTCTCAGAGAGTAGACTATACCGTCTTAGGCGCTACGATTAATCTTGCCTCGCGGATGGAAGGAATTTGTCCCCCTGGTGAATGTGTCGTGAGTGAAGCCAGCTATTCTTTGCTCAGTCAACCGAAAGATTTGTTTCCGATGGGAGAGTACCGTTTTAAAGGTATTGACCGACCGATACGGGTTTATCAGACTAAGCGGCAGAGCGTTATCCACGATGGTATTCAGTCGGGTTAGAGATGAGATTAAACCTGGAACCCCATTTCTTGCAATCCTTGGCGGAGCCTAGCGGCTTCCTCTGGGTTGTGTTGCTCGTGAAGGGCGATCGCTTTCCCAAATGCTTCTAAACTTTCGATTACGTTCCCCATTTTCAACAGGGCAACTCCCAGATTTTGATACGCCTCTGCATAGTCTGGGTTCAGTTGAATCGCTTGGCGGTAAGCAGCGATCGCATCCGGCAAACGCCCGATTGCTTTTAATGCCATGCCTAGATTGTACTTTCCGACCGCAAAACTAGGGTCAATTTGTAAGGTCGTTTCATAAGCTTTTTGAGCATTAGTAAAATCCCCAGATGCTATCAACAAGTTGCCTAAATTGTTATAAGCCCCTAGTTTAAGTTTGGGCAGAATTGGTTGTTGAATGGCGACTTGATAGTGTGTCGCTGCTTGTGCAAGATCGTTCACACGAGTATAAGCATTGCCTAGATGGTAGTGCAACTCGTATAAAACAGAAGCGTCAGTCTGTGTTGATTTTAAGCCGCGCTTGAGGATTCCGATTCCCTTACTAATTTTCCCGGTTTCTATATAAAGCGCCCCCAATTTACAACAATCATAGGGATCGTTGGGATGGCTTGCCAGATAGCCTTCCATCGCCGCCTGCGCCCTATCGAATTTGTTTAAAGATGCGATCGCTCCCGGTTGATAGCCATAGTGCAAAATTGCGACATCCGACAGAGAAACGATCTGCCACTGGGGTTCTCTCTGCAACAATTCGGCAACGCTATCATCCACTAGGGAATGGTAAGGACGAGAAAAGCGCACGTCTGGGTGATTGCGAAATAGACGAGAAACTAGGGAATAGGGTGATTGGGATGCTCCAACTTCTTGACGAATCAGGTTGATAACGAGGTTGCGATCGCTTTCCATCGCTTGCTTCATCTGCGGCACAATTTCCGGTGTCAGCACTTCATCCGCATCCAACACCAGCACCCAATCTCCCTGAACGTACTTCAGCGACTCATTCCGCGCCGCTGAGAAGTCATTGCACCATTCAAAGTGATAAACCTTCGCCCCAAATTCTCTGGCAATTTCAACGGTTTTGTCAGTGGAGCCGGTATCCAGCACCACCATTTCATCTACCACATCTTTGACACTATTCAAGCATTGTGGTAAAGACGATTCTTCGTTTTTAACAATCATGCAGAAGCTTAGCTTCATTGGACACCATGAACTGGCTTAAGGGACTCGTGGTTATTTTAAATGCGATCGCATAAAGCTAATTAAACAGTAAAAAAAGAATTCTTTTTTTGCCTGCCCTTCGGTAGATAGGGATCAAAACTTATATATTTTTGATGTGTAACAGCATACAAAATATCGGCTCCTGGCTAAAAATTGGATTTCCTGCTCTGAACCAACTTGCAAAACGGGAGTTTATAATACATTTGTTCTTCCGAAACAGGGTAGATTTGTATGACCCTTGGTACCTTGAATCACCTAAGCTTGACGGTTAGCGATCGCTCGAAATCGGAACCGTTTTATAACGCAATTTTGGAATTCATGGGCTACCAGCAGGTGGAGAAAAATGATGAGTTTATTATGTGGTGGTCAAAGGATGTCGGGGCAATTTTGATTTATGCCGCGAATCCAGATTCCCCGAACAAACTACACGATCGATACTCGCCAGGACTACACCATCTTGCCTTTAACGCCGACAGCCGCGAACAGGTAGATAACTTATACAACCTGATTCTTGAACTAGGCGCTACAGTCCTCGATCCGCCAGCCGAATACAACCAGTATGCACCGGGCTACTACGCTGTCTTCTTTGCCGATCCCGATGGGATCAAACTGGAATTGGTTCATATGCCCAATCTACCCTAGAGCACTTTCCTGCTCGCTGGATCTTGCGGTTTCTAGGTGCCCTTCTGCCTGATTTACTGACAGCGAGGATGACGCCCTCCTTGGTCACAAATTAAGTCAATTTGCTTGGCATCTAAATTCTTGGCTTGAGAAAAATCGACGCCCTTAACACGAGCCAAGGATGCGGCATTGGGTGCCTCTTGAATGAATTGATCCGACTGCAAGGGTTTTGGGGCGGCAAAGGTTGCCCCCTTCAAATTAGCTCCTGCTAAATTCGCCCCGCGCAGGTCTGCCGCACTCAGGTTGGTGTTTTGTAAATTGGCATTTTGCAACTGAGCCTGAGCGAGATTGGCACCAACCAGCCTGGTGGCGCTGAGGTCAGCTTTTTGGAGATTGGCGTTCTGAAAATCTGCTTCTGAAAGGTCTGCTCCTTGCCAGTTGGAGTTCGTCAGCAGCGCAAAGGGAAACTTAGCCCCGACAGCGCTAACTTGTCCGAGACGGGCGCTAGAGAGATTGGACTGAGTAAAGTTGGCATTGGCTAAATCTGCACCCGTCAGGCTGGCATTTTCTAAGACAGCTTGATGGAAGTCTGCACCGATTAGCTTGGCACTACTGAGGTTGGCTCCGACGAGTTGAGCCTGGGACAAATTAGCCCGATTCAAGGTGGCACGGATTAGGTTGGTGCGATTCAGGGGGACACGGCTCAAAAGAGCGCCACTGAGGTTCGCTTCTTTAAGATCGGCTCCATTGAAGTCCGCAATCCGATCATCAAAGGTGCCCAGACGCCCATCCTCACCGGCACCCAAGAAGCGGCTATTCCGTAAACTGGCACCTGCGAGGGAGGCTCCTTTGAAAAGAATCCCAGAAAGATCAGCTTTGTCTAGAACCAGAGTAAATGGAGCAGGCTCGTGGCGTACCTGTGCGAGGTCGGTGCGACTGAGATCGGCCTTGTAGACTTGAGCGGGGTAGATGCTGAGAATTTTAGCGATCGCGCGTTGAGTGCCCACCAGTCGCCTTGCTATTAACTGTTGCTCTACGAATCCACTCCCTTGCAGCAGCGCTTCGTCCTTTTGCAGGGAAAGATTTAAGCGCTGCAAGTAGGGTAAAGCTTCCGGACCCGTACTGACTAAGGTTTGCCCAATTGTCTCCATCAAAGCAGGTACCCTTTCTTGACCCAGCAAATCTACTAAGAAGGGAATCGCTCGCGAGTCGTCCAACCTTGCCAGCGCCAGGATAGCACTCCGTCGTTCTTCTAATTGGTTGGGGGAAGATCGACTTAACCGCTCGACTAGCGCCAAAAACACTTTGTTATTCTGTTGCTTAGACGAGCGCCAATTTGCCTGACTTTGAATGTACATTTGAGTGCCGACAAAGGTTCCCAAGACAGCACTCATGCAAGAAAAGCCGACAATTATCAGCGTCAGACTGGGGTTTTGGCGCATCCAATCCCAAAGACGCAGCGATCGCTTGGAAGAGGGTTTGGAAGATTGAGAAGTCAGGGCAATGCTTGTGATGGTTTCCCTTGCTCGCTTCGCTGGCTGTTCGGTTCCCGGCAATTGGTTTAACTGAGGAGCATTCCGCGACCGATCGGGTACAAAAGCCCTGGCTCCATCGATGACAAAGGTTCCAGCGATTCTATCGTGCAAGGTGCGACGTTCGGGATTGAACAGCGCGATCGCATTTTCCCCCAGCCACATCAAAGCAGACAATCCCAGCAAAATCCCCAAATCTGGAAAAGCACCGCTGTAGCGCCATATCAGATAAGCCATCGAAAGCGGCAATCCCCACCTGCCGACTCCCTCTCTCCAAATCGCGCGAATCAATCCCGGCGGGTCGCCTGATTCTTGTACTACTTGGACGCCTAGCCAGCCCTTGGGCGAGGTTTGTCCGGTTTTGCCCAATTTATACAGTTGCCAGCCTACGATCAGGACAGGAGCCACCAGCGCCCCGCACCAAAACAAATTGGTAAGTGGAGCAACTCGTTGGTTGCTTGCGCGTCGGGGAATTGCCAACGTTTGAGCGATCGCATCCTCGGTGGTTGCTAACACTGGGTTGAGAGGAACGGTTTCCGGAGAGACACACGCGCCAGCATTCGTACAAAACTTGGCGGCAAGACCGATGCTATAGGGAACTAAAGCACTCGCAACCACCAGCGAGACTTCCACAATCGTGGCAGCACCCCGTCGGGTACCCAGTGGTAGTCGGTGCATCTGTATCCGCCAAGACGGGCTTTTGCGATTCGAGCTTTTTTTCACGCTTTGGGTAGCCATTCGAGCATTCCACAAATAGCAGTTAGCTGTTCGCTTCTAGCAAATTTTGTCCGGGCAGGCAACCCTTATTTTGCTGGTAAAGATCCGCATTAGTAATGAACCTGCCCTACGTCCTTAGACGACTATACCCGTCCGGAGTCCATAGTCCTCATTGCTACCCAAAAAATTAAGACTTGCTAATCGGGGGACTTGGGGGCAATAAACAGTTTGTACGCCAAATACACTAACCCTGCCAAGATGCCGAGACTAATCAGGGATGCAACTAGATACAAAACGCTTCTGATTAGCCCAAAACCAACCAAAGCCGCGACGGCGACAACAGCAACTTTACCAGCACCAGGAAGCCTTTGAAACCAGTTAGCAATTTTGTTGAACAGAGACTGAATTGATTGAGATTCTTTAGGTTGAACCTGGAGAGGTTTCCCCGGTTCGGTTTCTATCATTGGCGCGGGAGGGTTGCTCTGATTGATTTGAGCATCTAGTTCTTGGAGTTTACGCTCCCAGTCTTGATTTTCTTGAGGATTCATCTTTTGTTTTTATAGTGAATGACGAAAATGACGGTTGCAAATGAAAAACTGACGGTCAAGCATGGATTGTCTTGGTGATTTAAACAAAAGTCTGTTTTAGCAACACCATGACTTAAAAAAGAAGGAATTTTAGCGCCCTTTCAGATACGTGACACTTTAAGAAAAGGAACACACTCGAAACACCTTTATGTACTCATGTAGGACACTTATAGTAAGACTTCCTTAAAAAGGCAAGGGGATGACGAAATGAAGATGCTTCGCAAATGGATAGTTATTCCCACAACCTTGGCGTTAATCTTAACAGGCGCTGGGGCGGCTCGTAGTGATGCCCCAGTGTTAGAACTGTCGTCGAAGTTGTCGAACGATCCGGTCGTCCTCAACGGGGCTTCTGGCGGTCAAACAAGTAGTAATTGCGGTTATATCTCCCAAACCCCGAATCAAGTTGTTCGGGTAACGGCAGATCGGATCGATTACTTGCGGTTGAGTATCCAAAGCAGTGGCGAGCCTACGCTTCTGGTTGATGGCCCAGGAGGACGATTCTGCGTGTTGGCAGATAGTGTTTCTGGAGATAAGCCGGAGATTTCAGGAGTTTGGCTTCGGGGGGATTATAACGTTTATGTCGGCGATCGCGCGGGTGGCACCCATCCTTATACTCTATCGATTACTGGACAGACTAAATAATCAGTCATTCGTCAGTCGTAATCAATCAAAAACGAGTGACGAATAACTTGATTTTGTTCTAGTCTTCCAAAGAGCGGGCAGATACCTCAACGGCTTCAACGTCAATCGTTCCGGGAGGCGTCAAACGGTTAAAGTGTCCCTGTTCGATTTTGAGCGACTCGCCACAATTGGGGCACTGGCACTCGGTTCGATTCAAAGCTGTAAATTCATAGCTACAGACGGGACACTGGTCGGCAATAAGGTTGCGTTGCAACCACCAGCGAAAGCCCAGGAAGGCAAGGACTGGTGCGACGAGGATTAAACCTATCAGAATCAGAAAAGATTTTACCAACCAGCCAAGCCCAATCGACCCCAGCAACCAAATGATTAGCAGCAAGGTAAGCCAAGAGCCGACGCCAGAAAGCTTGAATTGAAAGGAATTGGGGCTGTTCTGGTTCACGGCAGTCTCCAACAAAAGCAAGGTAGTATGGACTACTTCCATCCTAAATCAGAATCGATTCTCTCTGAGAACAGAGGCCGTTCGGCATTGATTTTTAAGCGTGCCTAATCGCATTTAAACAAGCAGCTGTTTTAACTGCTGGGCAAGGGCATCTTTGCCAAACAAGGCGAGGCTTTGTTCTCGCAACCACTGAGAGTTGCAGCGCTGGTCGTCCCCTTTGAGGATTTCAATACAGGCATTTGCCACGGCTTCTGGATTGCGATGGGGGACGCGCCAGCCTAAACGTCCATCCTGAAGGGGATCGGCGGAGCCATCATCGTTACCGGATAGGACGGGGATGCCACAAGCCATCGCCTCTAAATAGACAATGCCGAAGCCTTCTTGGGAAGGCATGATGTAAGCATCAGCGACGCGGTAATGGTCTACCAGGTCTTCGGTGGGAACGAACCCGGCAAAGACAACCCGGTCGGCAACTCCTAAATCTTTGGCAAGCTGCGCCAGTCGGGGTTGATCGTCGCCACGACCGATCACCAAATATTTGACTTCTGGAAATACTTGGGCGATCGCAGGGATGGCTCGAATGGTAACGTCTACGCCTTTGTAGATATCGCCCGACCACAGCCGCGCTACAGTCATCAAAACTTTGGCACCGCCAAGATTATACCGTTCGATCAATACGGGTGGCTTGGGGCCTGGAGTAAAGTAATTCCCATCCACCGCACAGGGTAGCATTTGCACTTTCTTAGGGTCTAGGTCATTCACCGCGCAGGCGCGATCGCGGCTATAGCGACTAATTGTCCAAATTCCCTCCGCCTGCTTGAGTGCCCTTCGTTCTTGATTGGCTAAGGGTTCCCAAAATTCTTTTCCGTAAGTCAGCACCGTATAGGGAATCCCCAGCGGCTGACATAGCAGCCTTACCAAGGGTGACAGATTAATATGACCGCAAAAAACATGGTGGGGACGGCGTTGTAACAGACAAGCTAGCAGTGAAGTTGCTAGCCTTAAGCGTCCCTTTTGGGGATTTTGGTTTTTGAGATAATGAAATTTGAGGTTTTTTCCCTCAAAGGGATTTGGGCAGCCAACGCCATCCCGTAGCAAAAATACCTCGCCTTTGGCTTGATTTCCCAATGAGGTATAAGACTGCAAAATATCCTTAACGTAGGATTGGATGCCCCCTTCGCATCCAAAAACTTCCAGAAAAATAAATATATGGTTTGCGACTGGTTTAACAGTCGGCTCTAAATAATCTATCTTTTCTCCCACTTCAATAATCCCTGAATTTTAGGAGTTTTGTTCCATCTGGGCGATGGACGGCACCTCAGCACTTTGTAAACGTTCCAAGTCCTTCAACACCATTTTTTCCAAAAGACCCTCGAAGCTAACTTGCGGTTCCCAGTTGAGTTGGCGCTTGGCTTTTTCTGGATTTGCCACCAGATGGAAATGTTCATCCGATCGCAGAAACTTGGGATCGACAACGACATAACGAGTCCAATCTAGCCCCACACACTCAAAAGCAGTCGCCACCAATTCCCGAACGCTGTGTAACTGACCCGTCCCAATCACGTAGTCTTCTGGTTCATCTGCCTGCAACATCCGCCACATTGCTTCCACATGATCGCCAGCATAACCCCAGTCGCGTTTGGCGTCCAGGTTGCCCATTTCCAGGCGATCGCTTAACCCCAATTTAATCGAGGCTGCTGCTAAAGACACCTTTCGCGTAACAAAATTTGGAGGTCGTCTCGATGACTCGTGGTTGTATAAAATACCGCTACAGGCAAACCAACCGTAGCGCTGTCGGTGATGTACCATCGTCCAATGGGCGTGCAACTTTGCCGCTGCGTAAGGGTTCATCGGACGAAAAGGCGTATTCTCATCTTGAGGCGACCGATCCACCTGCCCAAACATCTCGGAACTGCTGGCTTGATAAAACCGCGTGTTCAATCCAGCCAGACGCACTGCATCTAACAGCCTGGTCGCCGTACCCGTTACCAAGTCCAGCGTTCCCAGCGGGTCTTGCCACGAATCTGGGACGAAACTGGGAGCGGCTAAATTATAAATTTCTTGAGGCTGTAGTTGTTCCACTACTTCCAACAGAGTCGCGCTATCCCTCATGTCAACCGCACAAACCTCAATCTGGCTGGCGAGGGAACCCAGTTTAGCCAGACTGGATTGGCGGTGCAGCGGTACCAACCCAGCCACCCGATAACCCCGTTCCAAAAGTAAACGGCTGAGATAGTAGCCGTCTTGCCCGGTGATTCCTGTAATTAGCGCTGTCTTTGCCATGAGTTGAGTTTAACCACTTAATGTTGCGTTGGGGCTGGAGTTTGGTTCAGGCAGCTACATCCTCTGTTCTTTTATACTTTGCTTTTTCGGAAGCGACCAGATAATACTTAACGCCCGTAGATGCTTCAAAAGCAGCACAAAAGCACTGCTTTTGAAACCCACAGGCGTCAAGGATAACAAATGATTGTCTTAAAACAGACCCAATGTCAGAGATTTGTCAATGGGGAAGGTGGCACCGATACCCAACCAGAGGGTAAAGAAGGTTCCAAACAGGAAAACCGCCGTGGCGACTGGGCGACGGAAGGGATTTTGGAATTTGTTAACGTTCTCAATGAAGGGAACGAGAATCAAGCCCAAAGGAATCCCTGCCATGCAGGCGATACCCAGCAGTTTATTGGGTAGAATCCGCAGAATTTGGAAAACAGGCCAGAAGTACCATTCTGGGAGAATTTCCAGAGGGGTGGCAAAGGGGTTTGCCGGTTCGCCAATCATCGCTGGGTCAAGCACAGCCAGACCCGTACACAGTGCAATCGTCCCCATAATTACTACAGGGAAAATGTAGAGTAGGTCGTTGGGCCAAGCGGGTTCGCCATAGTAGTTATGACCCATGCCTTTGGCAAGTTTTTCACGTAACTGCGGATCGGTTAGATCCGGCTTTTTTTGGGTTCCCATTGTTGTATGTGTTCTCCTATGCGTTTTGAAAGCTTTGAGCTAAGCAAGAGGCAAAGTGGTCAGGGGGTAATAGAGAGATAGATAATGCAGGGAAGAAAAATGACTTTCCCACTTTCTCTCCTCTCCCCATTGGGCGCTGGACATGGGCTGGATATCTCCTGCCCTGCTGTAGGGACGGAGATATCCCGTCTCTACAGCACTCAGTACTTTTTACAATGGGCCAGAGATGCCTTGCTTGCGAATCATCAAGAAGTGTAGCAACATGAAGACGGCAATCAGCCAGGGCAGCACAAAGGTATGCAGGCTGTAGAAGCGTGTCAGAGTGGCTTGTCCAACGCTGGAACTCCCGCGCATCAGCTCGACGATTTGATCACCGACCAAGGGAATCGCAGCAGGGACGCCAGAGACAATCTTAACGGCCCAGTAACCAACCTGATCCCAAGGAAGTGAATAGCCGGTGACGCCGAAAGAAACGGTGATCACAGCCAGAGTCACACCCGTCACCCAGGTCAACTCGCGGGGCTTTTTGAAACCGCCGGTGAGGTAAACCCGAAAGGTGTGCAAAATCATCATCAGCACCATCATGCTGGCAGACCAGCGGTGGATGGAGCGAATCAGCCAACCGAAGTTGACGTCCGTCATCAGGTACTGGATGGAGGAAAAAGCCTCGGTGACGGTCGGCTTGTAGTAAAACGTCATGGCGAATCCAGTGGCAAACTGGATCAAAAAGCAAGTCAGTGTAATTCCACCCAGGCAGTAGAAGATATTTACGTGGGGAGGCACATACTTGCTGCTGACGTCATCGGCAAGCGCCTGAATCTCCAGACGCTCCTCAAACCAGTTGTAGGCTTTTGAATCAGTTACCTGCTTAGAAAACATGAACCCAGAGTTCCTAAAAATTTATTGCTGTTTTTGACACGAGCCAACCCCATGAGACAGTTTTCCGCTCTTTTCGGGGGCATGAAGCTGCAATGGGGATCAGTAGACACCGCGATAGAGAGAAGTCTAGGCGTAGCCTCTACAAAAAATGTAACATAGCCCGAAAGGGGGATTCTGTGTCATGCACAAACGAGTGTTAAGGGTTGTATTCGTACTAATCATACAAACTATCTTTACGTTAAGTTGGTGGACTTCGCCAGCGATCGCTTTAACGGAGGAACAGCAGCTTTTATCGGAAGCATGGCGAATTGTCAACTATGCTTACGTGGATGACAGTTTCAATCAACAAAACTGGTGGATGGCTCGTCAGAAGGCGATCAAGCAGCCTCTGTCTAATCGTGAGGCGACTTACACGGCAATTCAAAATATGCTCAAAACTCTGGAAGATCCGTTCACGCGGTTTTTAAAACCTGACCAGTACCGAAGTTTACAGGTGAATACTTCCGGAGAGCTTCAAGGGGTGGGACTGCAAATTGCCCTTGATGCCGAGACGGGCGAGTTGCAAGTGGTGGCACCAATTGACGGTTCGCCTGCTGCGAAGGCGGGAATCCGATCGCGCGATCGCATCCTGGAAATTGATGGCATCCAGAGTGCCCAACTGACCCTCGATGAAGCCGCCGCGAGGATGCGGGGCGCTGCGGGCACAGAGGTGAGGCTCCTGATGCAACGGGAGACAAAAACGCCTGAAGAAATTACCCTAGTGCGATCGCGAATTGCTCTTAACCCCGTTTATGCAGTCTTAGATTCCAGCAGTTCTCGCCTCCCGGTGGGTTACATTCGTCTGAGCCAGTTTAGTGCCAATGCCCCAACTGAGCTGGCGAATGCCGTCACCAAGTTGGAGAAACAAGGGGCACAAGCTTATCTGCTCGATTTGAGAAATAATCCAGGAGGGCTTTTGCAGGCAGGCATTGAGATTGCTCGGATGTGGTTGGATGAAGGCACGATTGTCTATACGGTCAACCGACAAGGCATTCTGGGCAGTTTTGAGGCGTCTGCACCAGCTCTTACCCACGCTCCTCTCGTTGTTTTAGTGAATCAGGGAAGCGCCAGTGCTAGCGAGATTCTGGCTGGGGCACTTCAAGACAATGGTCGTGCCCAATTGGTAGGCGCTCGAACTTTTGGCAAAGGCCTAATTCAATCTTTGTTTGACCTCTCAGATGGGTCAGGATTGGCGGTGACGGTTGCCAAGTACGAAACGCCAAACCATCACGATATTAACAAGCTAGGCATTACGCCAGATCGGGAAGTGCCTCTGGAGCCAATTACGCTTGACCAGGTGGGTACGGAAGCAGACCAGCAATACAAAACGGCGTTGGAGGTGTTAACCGCTAATGCGGTCGTTGGCGATGCGGCTTGATTCAGGAGTCAGGGCTGAGGGCTGAGGACTGAGGACTGAGGGCTGAGGAGTTAGGACTGAGGACTGAGGAGTTAGGACTGAGGAGTTAGGAGTTAGGACTGAGGAGTTAGGAGTTAGGACTGAGGAACTGAAGAGGCACAGGTGCTTCAGGGGCAGATGGATTGAGAGAATTCTTGCTTAGTGCTTAGTCCGTGCTTGGCACCGAACACAACGACTATAAACATTAACGGATATCGCCTAACGGCTGATAATAACAGCCTTCAGTTTTTTTATTTCTGTTGTGAGTAATACCAAAATCGCAAAAAAAGAAAATCTAGATAAAACTTAATAGTGCATTTACCGAAGCGAGTGCAGTAAGTTTGATTCCACAATGAAAGAGCAGTGTAAATTGGGAATCAAGCAATGCTCGGCTTGAGTGGAAATAGATTCTAGAAAAATCTGAGGCTGAGTGGGTTTTAACTGCGATCGCACGGGCCCATGCGATTGCTTAATTTTTAAGGCACGCCTACCACTGGTGAGAGTTTTTACCCCTAAATATAGCGATCGCGCTCATGGTTTTCCTGGCAAACGATCTTAGATACTCTATCAGTCGGTCAACAGTTTTATCTGTTGCCCACTCATTGCTGAAGTTTTTAGCTTCACAACCAGATTCCAGAGTGGTACTCATCGCCGGGGGTAAGTCTGACTTTACTCCGAGCGACCTGTGCCCGGAGAGACAATCAAAAGGAGCGCGGTGCGGGTATGCATCCCCAGAAGCAGGTGCTTTGGGTTTGCCGGAGCTGCTGACCCCGCCCAACTGTTTTTTGAATCTGGCAATGGGGAAGCCATCAGCAACCCATTGCGAGAATAAATGTGAGAATCAACACAGATGGTTGCCTTGTTCGTTGAAGCTGCGGAAGTTAACTCGAACCCTTAGCTCAACTCCAGAGACTCAAAGCAAGGTGCCCTCGTTGGTGATTTTGGGATTGGGCGATCGCTTCAATGTGATGTTGCACAGCTACAAAACCACTGAGAATTCTGAACTAAACGCCAATCCTTACGAGCTGTGTTTTGGCTTCGATCCGGCGATTGTGGGCAGTATTTGCGCCGAAATTTCTCGCGGGTTGCACTTAACCCCAGAAATCTCCCCTCTTTTCGAGCGAGCCATTGCCGATTGGTTCCCTCAACCCAATCTCCCAGCTTTGCAGAGCGAATTCACATCAACGCTGGTGAGTGCTATCTTAACCAGTCAAATTAGCACTCAGACTCCAGAAAAAGCAGATACAAATGCTTGTAGCAGTGCTGGGGCGAGTTTAATCGGCAATCCTACAACCGACATTCAGATTAAAACCGCCTTGTTGAGGGAGCCGGGAATCCAGGCGCACCTTGTCCACCCCCCCATTCCCCAGGCTGTAGTGCCGAGTTGGCAACAGCCAGAAAAGTTACTCCAAGAACTGCTACGAATTAGCTGGTCAAGCCAGGGAGCGCAGGTAATTTTGCAGCGTTCGGCGGTGTTGATTCAAGAGACTTTTGGGGTTAGTCGGTGTTTAATTGCGTTCTATAGCGCTAAAGATGAGCGTACCTTGTGGAGTGCGATCGCCCACGATTCATCTATCCCCCTTTCGGCTCGGCAAACTCACGATCCTGAATGGGCAAACATCGAACAGTGCCTTCTCAAACATCATCAGGGCAATCCTTGGGCAACTGAGCGAAACATTGGCTCAACGGCTGCCGAATCTATCTTTTTGACCTGGTTGCATACACACCCGCAGAAAATCGAGCCGCGAGAGATGGCATCTCTACACGGTGCGTCTGGACTGGTTGGTTTGCTACTGCTTGAGCAATGGGATGAGAAGCGGGAGTGGCAACCGGGAGAGCGGCAATTACTGCATCTGGCGCTGCAATTGGTAGAGCGAGGACACAACCTGGCGACGCTTTACCAGCAAGCGGAGGAACGAATTACTCATGCGGCGCTATTAAATCGGCTGGTTGCCCAAATCCGGGCTTCTTTAGAACTGTCCCATATCTTTGAAACGGTGACGCTGGAACTGGGTCATCTTTTGGTGGCAGATCGATGTTTGATTTTTCAGTATTTAGAGGAACAGCAGTGTTGGAAGCCGCTGACTGAGTATCGCGCTCATGCTGATATCCTCACAGCCATGAACTTGATCGTTCCCGATCAAAAAAACTGTTGTTCCAGAACGCTGCGAAATCTACAGGTTGTCCAGGTGAGCGATACGCGCTTAGTGGATGACCCGATGAATCGCTCTTTGGCGGCAAAATATCCGGGCGCTTGGTTAATGGTGCCAATTCACCGACAGCAAAAGATTTGGGGCTGCTTAACCTTCGCTCAGGATCAATTTCCCCGTTACTGGCACGAGTCGGAGTTAAGATTTATCACGACCGTTGCCGACCAACTAGCGATCGCTATCTACCAAGCAACCCTTTACCAACAAATTCAGGCGCAAAACCAAACCCTAGAAGCCTTGGTACGAGAACGCACCGCTGAGCTGGAAAGTTTCTTTGATGCTCACCCAGACTACATTTTTGTGGTCGAGCGCGAGAATCTGCGTCTGCGCTTTTGCAATCATGCTTTTGCTCAAAGGATGGGGTTTGACAACCGATATGCCGTTCAGGATCGGTCGATTCTAGAATGCTTCCCGCCTCTGATTGCTAAGTCGTTTGCCAAACAAAATTTGCGGGTTTTTGAATCGGGAGAAACGCTACACGAACAGGAAACCCTAGTTTTCCCAGATGGGATTCACCACTTCGACACTTCCAGAGTGCCGTTGAAGCACTCTAATGGTGAGGTTTATGCTTGCTTGGGGACTTTCCGTGAAATTACGGAGCTAGTGGAGACGAAGCAGGCGCTATCTCTGAGAACCGAGCAGTTGCAAGATGCCTTGACTGCTGCGAATGCAGCTTCTCAGGCTAAAACTGAGTTTCTAGCAACCATGAGTCATGAATTGCGGACACCGCTCACATCTGTGATTGGGATGTCCTCCGCTTTAATGCAACCGTATTTTGGCGAACTGAGCGGAAAACAGAAAGAATATCTCAAGATTATTCACAATAGCGGACAGCACCTGTTGCAGCTGATTAACGATATTCTCGATTTATCTAAGATTGAATCCGGTAAGGCGTCTTTAACCCTCAGTCAGTTTTCTCTGCGTCAGGTAGGGATTGAAAGTTTGGAACTGCTGCAAGAAAAGGCTCAAGTCCAACAGGTGAAGCTAACAGGGGATTTCGCTGAGTTGCCTCCCGCCGATGAATTTTGGGGGGATGAACGGCGCGTGCGGCAAATCTTGCTGAATCTACTCTCGAATGCGGTAAAGTTCACACCACCAGGGGGTGAGGTATGGCTGCGGATGCAGTGTGAAAGTAACCAGGCGATGATTGAGGTGGCAGACACGGGAATTGGGATTCCGATGGAGAAACAGCATCTTTTGTTTGAGGCGTTTCAACAAATTGATAGCTCTCTGCATCGGCAGCACGAAGGGACTGGGTTGGGATTGGCTTTAACTCGCCAGTTGGTGGAGATGCATGGCGGCACGATTAGCTTCCATTCAGAGGTAGATGCGGGAACGGTATTCGTGGTTTATCTTCTAGCCCAAAATCCAAAGTGAATGGGTGAGGGAGAATCGGTCGCAAAGAATAAATAAAATCTAGCGACTCCCGACTTTGTTTTCGGCAAACCTTCAAAACAATCGGTCGGGATATCCCCTGGGTTTTCTACAATGGAATGGGGTGTTCCATCCGATGTGTCCCGATTGGGTGGAGATGCACAAATGGTGTTAAGGATGGTGTCAAGGACAGCCAGTTGAAGTTTTACGTGCTGGATGCGGCTGTTCCTTCGAGGGGTTATAAGTCGGGATGGTGGCGCTGTATTCTGGAGAATCTGCTTGCACTTTGCTCTTTTAAGCAATTGGCTGGCACGTTAATTGCCAATCTGGAATGGCTAATTGCTAGCCAGTTAATTCTCCTGTAGACCAATTCAGATTTAGATCATGGAACTCTGGTTGCTCCTACTGTTACTAGGACTGTTTACTTACTTCATCGTGAAGCGCAGTGTTGCCAGCATCACCCGAACCCCAATCTGGCTTTTGTGGATGGTGATGATGACACCGGCATTCATTTGGAGTGCCTGGATTTTGGTCTACGGTGAAGATAAGCGAATGCCGCCAGCTTTGGAGATTGCCCCGTTTATCATTTGCCCGATATTGTACTGGCTGCTGATTCAGTGGGGGCGTCGAGATTTTACCCCGCCGCCAAAACCGCAAGAAATGGTGGCGGAACAAGCTCAGAATCCATCTGAGGTACAGCCTGTTTCTGCTAGCGACGCAGGAAGTACTGTCCGTCCGATTGATAAAACGGAAGAAACGAATCTTCGCAATTGCTTTCCCTGGTCTATCTATTACCTCCAGAACATCGATTACCGACCCCAAGCGGTAATTTGTCGCGGCAAGTTGCGAACGAATCCGGAGGTGGCGTACCAGACAATTCGGGAGAATATTGAGAAATTATTTGGCGATCGCTTCTTTGTTGTCTTTCAAGAAGGTTTGAATGGGAGTCCGTTCTTCGCACTGGTTCCCAATCCCCAAGCTCACTCGCAGGCACAGCAGCAAACCGAACCTTTAAAACGACCGGCTTTAGCCTTAGGGCTGCTGCTTGTAACTTTGTTTACCACTACTTTAGTTGGGGTGGAAATTTCAGAAATTTCTAACGCCGCACTGCAATCTAACCCAGCTTTGCTGTTAAAAGGACTGCCCTATGCTTTGGCATTGGTGGCTATCTTAGGCATCCACGAACTCGGTCATTACCTGAGTGCCCAATATTACAAAATTCGCACCACGCTGCCTTACTTTATCCCTGTACCTTTTTTCTTGGGCACATTTGGAGCGTTCATTGGGCGGCGATCGCCCGTACCCAGCCGCAAAGCGTTATTCGATTTGGGCATTGCCAGTTCCGTTGCTGGTTTTTTGGTGACGTTACCGCTATTGTTTTGGGGATTAGCCCACTCGGATGTGGTTGCTGTGTCGGAGCAGTCGAGTATCTTAAACTTCACTTCTTTGAATCCCCGGTTTTCCCTGTTATTAACTTTGCTAAGTAAATGGGCCCTGGGATCTGAACTGACAGCAAACATGGCAATCAAGCTTCACCCAGTGGGAGTGGCGGCTTATATCGGTTTTATCTGGACAGCGTTTAAGTTGATGCCGGTAGGACATCTGGATGGCGGTCACATTGTCCATGCCATGTTTGGACAACGAAATGGGGCGATGATTGGTCAAATTAGCAGACTGCTGATGCTGGGATTGTCTTTAGTTCAGCCAGATTTGTTTATTTGGGCAATATTCTTATTCTTGATGCCAGTTTCTGATGAACCGGCGCTGAATGATGTGAGCGAACTTGACAACAAGCGCGATCTCTGGGGATTGTTAGTTTTGGCGCTTTTAGTGAGCATTCTATTGCCAGTGCCAGGAAATCTCGCGCAGTTGTTGAAGGTTTGATTCAAATAATTGAGTAAACGGTAATTGGTAATTGGTAAAAATTTTTAAGGGAGACGCGATGAATCGTGTCTGAGTTATGAGTTGTGAATTCAAGAATTTTCTTGTAACTCATCACTCTCATTAGCCATTAGCAAAGGAATAAGAACAATGGAAAAACAGCCGATTCAGGTGATAGGTGGTGGTTTAGCGGGGACGGAAGCGGCGTGGCAAATTGCGAATGCGGGTGTGCCAGTGGTGCTGCACGAAATGCGACCGTTACGGTTTAGCCCCGCCCATCACTCCGAACACCTGGCAGAATTGGTGTGCAGTAATTCCTTTGGGGCAATGTCGAGCGATCGCGCAGCCGGTCTTTTGCATGAAGAATTACGTCGTCTTGGCTCAATGATTATTAGTAAAGCCGACGAACACGCGGTTCCCGCTGGGGGTGCCTTGGCGGTGGATAGGGGCGTATTTAGCCGCGAATTGACAGAAACCCTCGCGAATCATCCCCTGATTGAGTTACGACGCGGTGAATTGCGCCAAATCCCCACAGAAGGCATTGTCGTCCTCACCAGTGGCCCGCTAACCAGTCCCGATCTGGCTGAAGATTTGCAGCAGTTCACGGGCATGGAATACATGAGCTTTTTCGATGCCGCCAGCCCGATTGTGGTGGGAGAATCGATTAACCGGGATGTGGCTTTCTTGGCTTCTCGTTACGACAAGGGAGACGCGGCTTATCTCAATTGCCCAATGAATCGGGAGCAATATCTCCACTTTAGGCAGGAACTTTGTAAGGCTGAACAAACGGAACTGAAAGACTTTGAGCGGGAAACGGCTAAGTTTTTTGAAGCTTGTCTGCCGATTGAAGAACTGGCGCAGCGGGGGGAAGATACGATGCGTTATGGCCCGTTGAAGCCGGTGGGATTGTTTGATGCCCGTAAAGGCGATTTCCGCGCTCCAGAAAATCAGTCGCAACGTCCTTATGCGGTGGTGCAGTTGCGTCAAGAAGATAAGGCGGGGCAGTTGTGGAATCTGGTAGGATTTCAGACGAATTTGCGCTGGGGCGAACAAAAGAGAGTGTTTCAGCTGATTCCAGGGTTGGAAAATGCTGAGTTTGTGCGGCTGGGCGTGATGCACCGCAACACGTTTATTAATGCGCCCCAACTGTTAAAACCTTCTTTGCAATTCCACAAACGCGCCACGTTGCTTGCGGCGGGACAGTTGGTGGGGACTGAGGGCTATACGGCAGCGGCGGCGGGTGGCTGGCTGGCAGGGACGAATGCGGCGCGGCTGGCTTTAGGCAAAGATCCGCTAACGCTACCAGGAACGACGATGATGGGGGCGTTGTTTGAATTTATTAGTTCGGCGTCATCAAAGCATTTTCAACCAATGCCGCCTAATTTCGGAATTTTGCCGGAACTGCCGACTCGGATTCGCAATAAGCAAGAGCGATATGGAGTTTATCGCGATCGCTCTTTTGCCGATTTAGCGAGTTGGAAAGCTGCGGCTAAATTGCTCGTTCCCAAGCTGAGCTTGGAACGAGAAGCAACAAGCGCTTCCATTGAATAAGGAACGGGGATTTAAGTAACCTCCCATTTTGCGTAGGGAGATGGCGCTGCCATCCCCTACAGAATGGGAATGAGTGTAAGTGATTTGATCCACCTTCCTCAGTAGCATTAAGATCCCATGAGTCCGAAATAATAACTTGCAGCAACCACGAGAATTGTTAATACTCCGATTGTCGTGCTGATAAGAAATTGCTTAGAGGTTTTTTGATTAAGCTCCTGTTTACTTTCACCTTGCTCAGTGGTAGCCCCACGATTGGTTGCTTCGTTAGTTTTCATGGTTGTTAATGGTTTATGGTTATTTAGTACCCAGTTTGCTACAACTGCCAGAAACTTCATCTAACTTAAGAATTATCAAATAAATGTATACAGCGATACTTAATAGCTTTATACTCAGTTGTCTAACAAGCAGAACTGGTTGCTTATGAATTGAATTTAACAATCTTTTGCTAAGGCTTTTTTAGGCTTTAAATTACCTAAAGCAGCTTGTACAAATGATTTTTTGATAGTATATTTTTATAATGGAAATCTGTGCGTTCAGGTAAATTGTTTCTCAATTAGCCGTACTGCCTCTACAGCACCATTAGGATAATCCGCAGGGCGATTGGATACCTGATTTTGCAGCATTGCCACAGTCGCGATCGCGTCCTCAATCTCTTCAACACAGTAGGCGCATCGCAAAGCCCTAACCTTTTGACGGTCATATAGTCGCTTAAAAGCAAAAGCAACTAACGGGACGCCTACCGCAGCACATTCATGAACTGTGTTATAACCAGCGCCGCCGGCAACGACATCAGCAGCTGGGAGGCATTCAATTCCTGGCGAATGAGACACCCAGAACTGCCGCGGACATCCCTCTGGACAGACGGGTGCTAAGACACGCACCGTTGCCTCTGGAAACGCTGCATCTAGGTGAGTTGATAACTTACCAAAGAAAGATAATTCGGAAGCTTGTCCGGCGGCACAGACAAGGATAATCTTTTTTCTAACCTCCGCTGGTGGGGTTTGTTTGTGTAGCTGCGACTTACAGTCGCCAGGTTTATGACACAATGCATCAAGACCTAGTAGAGATCGCGCCTTTTTTCTATCTGGCAGTTCCTCAGCATTGCGAATTAGCCAGGGACTGGTGTAATGGACAATTGGTAAATCTGCTAGCGGTGAATCTTCTCCTTCTCCCGGCACAATAACCGCATCGAAGTTTTCTTTAACAAAAGAGCGCAACGCGAAGCGGTGAATATAAACTGGGCTGATATCGCGGTGAATTAAAATTCGGGGGATGTGTTTTAACTGGGGCAAAATATCTGCCAATTCACCACCCAAACCGCGAGGAAAAGTATCAACAATTAAACAGTCGTAACGGGTGTTCAATAAAACATCTCGCACTTGTTCGCAAGTCGCCCCAAAACCAGCGTCAGGTGCAATGATTTGCACATCGCAATCTTCCCCGCGCAAGTAAGTTGCATAAGGGCTATTCGTAAGAATTCTGACGTTATGGTAACGGGTAGCCATTCGTCCGAGAGATAAGCTACGGGTAAGATGTCCCCAACCGCCTCCCAAAGCATAAATTAACCAAGTTGACATTTTCGGAGTTTTCAACGCAAAGAATACAAAGGTAAATGCAAAAGTACGCTAAGGAATCCTTTTTTCTTAGCGTACCTCTGCGTTATCCTTGGCGTACTTCTGCGTTAAAAATTTAACTTGCCCCCATATCCATCTCAAAATCGGCATCCATTTCTCCTTCTAGACTCATATTGTCTGCTTCGGTGAAATCGACATTGCCAGTTTCCGGGTCATAATCATAGCGATCGCGGTTGTCATAGTAGTTGCTGCCCCAATAACCGCGATTGTAGTTACCATATCCAGAGTAATAGGAATAATCGTAGTAATAGGGGTTATTATCTGGGTAACTACAATAAGGACAGCCAATGTTTGTAGTGCGTCCGCAGCGACGTTTGAAGAGAAATCCCACCATGCGATCGCATTCTCCACTTGCAGCCATCCCCGATGAACTGGTAGCCTGACTGCTGCTGGGATTGAGTTGAATTTCGTAGGAGCCGATTTGCAAGCGATCGCCATCGATTAGCGTACTACTGGGCAACCGGACGCTGTTAATTAAGGTGCCAGTACTGCTATTTTGATCGACTACGATTAACTCGCCATTCGCTACATCAATTAGAGCATGATATTCAGCCACTTGCTCGTTGGCTAACACAATTCTAGCAACCCGATTACCATCAATTTCTTGGGGCATTGAGGCAAATTCTCGACCCAAGGCGACAGGCGTTTCTAACATGGGCTCTCGTCTTTCGCCGGTGGCTGGATCTATCCAACTCAGTTGAATTTGCAAGGATTATTTCCCTCCCGAACGATTAACTGCGTAAGCTAAAGCGGCTTTTTGTTCTTTGCTTAAAACGTCGAATCCGAAACTAGCGATCGCAGCTGGGTTTACCTGCGATTTAGTAGAAAAAACTGGTTTGTCGGCTGCATTTATCAAAGAAGTTTTGCCATTTTTTACTTTTACCTTATAAAGCGACTGTTTATCCGGTGACTCAACCTCAAAACCATAATCTCGCGCTTTAATTCTGTAAATCTCTTTATCCGCCGCATCTTCTAACTTATAATCTCCATCATTCTGTCTTCGCAAAATATACAATTCTTTTGTCTGAGCTGCATTTTCAACCTTCCAGTAACCCTCTTTTGTTACAACGTAGCCTAAAACTTGATCGGCAGGATTCTTGATTTTTACTTTCCCCTCACCATCAACATTAAACCGGGCTAATTCTTTGTCCTTGTCATCAAGCAATTTAGCCCCATCTGCCTCTGGTTTCAGCGCAAAAGATTCCGCACCTCCTTCTTGTTTAAATTTGATTTTTTCTGTATTAGTCGCCACCGTTGACGAATTATTCTGGGCAATCGGAGATGTTTGCGGGTTAGATGTTGTAGATACTTCTGGTGCCTGCTTAACAGAATTACTACAAGAACCTAGCAGTATTACCGCTGCCAAAGCTAAGCCGGAAAAAAATGTTCTGTTCATGTTATTCATTGTTCAAGTTTCTACCAAAATACTTTCTTTATTTAGTAACAGTTTGCATAATTAATGTTCCGGATTTTTGCAAACAAACTAAATATGTTTTTACTTTTACTTACTTTGCCTTAGATAACATCCGAGCTAAATTTAGAACTTGATACAGGCTGAGAAACATCATCGTGATAGTTTGATACAATGTTTCTTCGTTCCAAGGCATCGAAGGTGGCATTTTCACGACTAAGTTTATTCCCTTATCCGTCACTCTCATCCGTTTTACCTTAGTCAGTTTTGGAATTTTTACTGCATTCACAGCTTCATTGTTCAGAACTTTGATTGCCCCGTACCGTCGTTGCGGATAAGTTAAATCCACACTGATATCTAATCCCTTGGCTTTCGATTTCGTTTTGTATTTTGATTTGCCGCTTCTAGAAGTTTTCCATCCATAAGCGGTCTGATTTAGCTCAGAAGTTGTTAATACAAAACGAGTTTTATCTGAAAATTGTCCTTCCATTTTTAGCCAATCATCTTGGAAAATATCTATTTTAAATCCTGATTTCGAGGGATGGGCAACTGTTTTAATCTGCTTAGATTTTTGATGGGCTGGACTGAGATCTAAATGAACACTGACCTTAGCTTCCTTATCCATATCTCGCTCCAGCATTTCCAAAATTTTTTCCGTTAATGCATAGCGATGATTTGGTAAATTTAATCGGCTATATTTACTCCTCCTTATTCCTGCATAAATCGCTACGATCGTACATCCTAATCCAACAAACAATAATAAAATAGTTACAATATTTCCAAATAATTGAAGCCCATCTCCCATCTCTCCTACAACTATCATTAAAATGAACGCTATAACAATTGAAGTAATCGCACCAATAACACATTTGGTTGCTAAACTTCCAAACTCTGTTTGCTTTGCCTCCGAGGCTCTATCTAGGGTTGCCATTTCCCTTAAGTCTTTGACAATATCAGAAACAGCAGCCGTCACCGAATAAGTCAGAGATTTGCGAAAGGTTTCTAAATTTATTGACATTTGTAATAAAAATTCAATATCAATGAATCGGGAATTACGGAAGGTAGCGATCGCTTACCTAAAATCACACTCAAACGCTTTGATAACAGATACGTTCTCGGAAGTGGTAATTATCGTTACAAAAAGTTAGAATCTTAGGGCAAAATTGAGTCATAGTTTAGTTGATGAACGATTCTAGAATAGTTTACGTTTCTTTTGATACCGTACCAGCGCCCAAGGGAGCCGCAATTCATATTTCTGCTTTTACTCAAGCTTTGGCAGATGCTTTTGGCGACATTCAGCTAGTGACAGTTTCCCCGACAGCCTACGCAGTAAATCAGAGGGAATCACCCTATGTTATCCAATCCATGTTACCTGCGCTAGGAGATACGTTAATTAATCGAGTGCTTTATTTTCGCGCGATGCTGGGCAATTGGTGGCAGAATCAGTGGTTTGAGACAGTGCATATCCGTTCTATTTATGAAGGATTTCCCATTGCCCTGAGCAAAGAAAAATTATGTAAGTATTTAATTTTTGAAGTTAATGGATTGCCATCCATTGAACTCAAATATCGCTATCCAGCAGTGGCAGAAGATCGGGAATTATTGCACAAATTAAAGGCGCAAGAAAAAATTTGTTTAGAAGCATCAGATTTAATTTTAACGCCTAGTTCCGTAACCAGAGACTATCTCCAAACAAGAGGGGTTCCCGGCTCAAAAATCCGTGTCATTCCCAATGGAGTTGATTTAGATATATTTACTTATCGTCCTTCAAAATTTAGGGATGCCGAGTATCCAAATCTTCCCTATCAGGACAAGGAAACGCCACCCCTACAGATTGAAAATGATTCAATAAAGACTCAGCCTCGATTTCAGGTGTTATATTTTGGGACGTTTTCCCCTTGGCAAGGGATTAATCTTGCTGTTGAAGCACTGGCACTTGCTGACCGGGATTTTCCTACTCAATTAACAGTCCTTGGACAAGGTCGCGACTTTCAGATCTTAGCCTTAAAACAGCTAGCTTTAAAACTAGGAGTAGCAGAGTCTCTCACGATTTTAGACCCTGTATCGCAAGCGGAACTCGTCCAAAAAATTCATGCATCTGATGTAATTTTGGCTCCGTTGACGCCCAATGACCGAAATCTGGTTCAGGGTTGTTGTCCTTTAAAGATTTTGGAAGGAATGGCGACAGGTACGCCGGTGATTGCTAGCGATTTACCAGTAGCGAGAGAATTGGGTGAGGATGGGGTGCATTTTCTGCTCGTGAAACCGGGTTCTGCAAAGGCAATTAAAGATGCTTTACTGAGGTTAAAAACAGAACCGGAATTGGCAAGAAATTTGGCGAGGAATGCCCGTCAGCAGATCGAAAATGCTTACACTTGGAAACACGCCGGTGATGCTTTGGTGGCAGCTTATGAGGAACTTGGAATTAAACGATCGATAACAGTTTGAAGCCGCTGATTTTCATGTTTTAGAGAAAATTCAGCGAGAATGCGATCGCGCCCTGCCATCCCAATCTGACGCCTAGCACTTGGCTCTAAATCTAAACACTCCAGCACCGCCTCACCCAGTCGATGTAACTGGGAACGAGGAAGCAAAAATCCACTTTTCCCATGCTCAATCACCTCTGGAATTCCACCGGCATCGCTGGCAATACAGCAACAACCACAAGCGATCGCTTCTAGCAGCGCATTCGGCATCCCCTCCCATACAGAAGGTTGCAGATAGACATCACACAGCCGCAGATGCCCCGCTACCGCCGCAGGACTCGCTAAATGTCCGGTAATAATCACCCGCTTGGCGTCTTCTGGATGCTGAGTCGCATACAGTTGTAGTGCTGCTTCTTGAGACGCCCGCACTTCCCCGATAATTAACAAACAGGCAGGACGCTGAGCGCGGACTATTGTTAAGGCATTCAGCAGAAACTGCTGCCCTTTCTTTTCTCGTAATTCTCCGGAAAATCCCAGTACCGCTTCATCAGGAGCAATGCCTAAAGATGCTCTCAGAAGGGATGATTCATGAGTTGCGCCAATAATGGGGGGCGAAAATACCCGCTCGTTGACGCCATTTTTCAAAACCATTACATTATCCCGCTGGGCGAGTAGCTGAATCTTTCGCGCCATATCAGCACTTACCGCTGTAATCAACCCGGTGTTTAACAGCGTCCATTGCAGTCGCGCAAAATCCCCCGGTGGAAACATGGCTCGATCGATATCATTCCCACGGGCGCTTACCGTGCTGGGAAGGCCATTTGTCGCTGCAAACCAAGTAGCTAAGAACCCACTGGGGAAGACATAGTGCCCCCAAACAGCATCGTACCCACGGCACTGATGCAGCCAGTCGAGGACATTGAGCGTATGGGGCATCGTCATATCCCAGTGGCGATATAGCCCCACCCGATAGACTTTGAGATGTTTGATAGTTTGGAAATTTTGACTTTCGGCGTGCCTAGTTGCCTTGCTAGCTACGTCTGAACTCTGGACTTCTCCCGGTTGCAAGTAACGACTCCACGCCACAACGTCTACTTCAATGCCCAACTGGCAGAGGGCGGCGGCGATGCGTCCGGCGCTACTCGCTAACCCGCCAATATCTGGGGGAAATCGTTCCGTGAGAAAAAGAAGACGTCTCAAGGGACTCTAAAGAATTGCTACTAGGACTGTTTAAAGTCTAAAGTCTAAAATGCGATCGCTCAGTTGTGAATCTGATTCCCTTAACGTTTTGTCTAACCTAGAGGGATTTCGTTTAATTCAGGAAAAATTTGAAAAACCCAGGATCTTATTCCCTTTCTGCGAACGAGTTATTCAGCGCTCAACGGAATGAGACAGCTAATCCCCATTGGCGGGGATTAGGGGCAGGGAGCCGCAGGCGATGGTGGCGTGGTTTTTTTTGATCGCGGGGAATCACCTCACCGCTATTCCTTCTCACCCGCCCCCTCAATCGCTACCAGCACCACTGTAATATTGTCTCTGCCCCCTTTATCTTTAGCGGACTCGACAAGGGCGTCGGCTGCCTTTTCCAAGGAAGTAACCTTGAGGTGAGTTGCAATCAACTGATCCGAGAGTTCTTCTGTAAGTCCATCGCTACACAGCAGCAGTCTGTCGCCTGCTTGCACATCCAGCGGTTGGATCTCAATCAGACGCAAATCTTTACGACCCAGACACTGAGACAATACGTGACGCCACGGGTGCATTTTAGCTTGTTCGGAAGTCAGCTCCCCAGCTTTCATCGCCCGTGCCACCCAAGTATGATCCTCAGTGATTTGCTCTAGAGTTGCCCCTCGCATTCGATAAAGGCGAGAGTCCCCCACATGAGCGACCCAAGGCTGCTGTTGGCGAAACATCACTACAACGCCTGTCGTGCCCATATCTGAGCGTTCTGGATGATTCGCTTGATCTTGTAAAATCGCCTGATTTGCATCCAAGAAGGCTTTTTCTAATAACGCTGGGCAAGTCTCGTCGGAATGCCAATGCTCATCTAGATAGGTGTAGATAGCCTGAGTGGCGATTTGGCTTGCCTCCTGGCCTCCTGCATGTCCTCCCATGCCATCAGCAACTATAAAAAATCGCCCATCAGGGTCGATATGGTAGTCATCTTGGTTGACGGAACGAAGAAGTCCCGCATCAGAGAGGCCCGTGGAGCGAGGAATCATATATTGTCTGCTGGCAACAGCAACTTTACTTTACCCGAATCAAAACATCCGATCAAATCGGTCGAGGCGCATGAGCAAGCGAATGAGGACAAACGCGATGGCAGATGCCCCCAGAGCAACCACGACGGCCAACCCGACATAACCCTGAACGAAGAGGATGGTGGCTGACAGAGTGAAGGCACTGATGAGCAAAGTATAGTTGGTTCCTAACTGAATACTGCTCATTCGCCGAAGAATGCGATCGCTCTCAATAGAGCGCACTCGAATTCGCAGGTCGCCCTGCTCTAATTTCTCAATCGTATCCTCAATCCGCCTGGGCAAACTCAAAGCCGTACTGCTAACTTGAGCCGCTTGCCGTCCTAATTCATTCAAGAAGCTACTACTACTATTACTGCCATTACTATCTGCCATAAGCTGCATTGCAAAGGGTTTTGCAACCTCCATAAAGTTAAATTCCGGGTCTAAGCCTTTTCCAACTCCTTCTAAAGTGGAGAAGGCTCGCATCACAAAGGTAAAAGTCGCCGGAAACCGAAAAGGTTGGTCGTAAGCAATTTCATAAAGGTCTTCACTAATCTGACTCACCGATTGGTTTTCAAACGGCTTGTCCATAAAGTGATCCAGCATATACTGAATCGATCGCCGTACGGGTCCCATATCATCAACCGCTGCCAGCGCTCCCATTTCGACGAGCGAATGCATCACTCGGTCGCCATCTTTTTGGGCAATGCCAAACAGCGTTTCCATTAGTTGCTCGCGAATGTTGGACTTAATCCGCCCCATCATGCCGAAATCATAGAAAATTAGGGCACCTTCGGGACTGACTGCGATATTGCCAGGATGCGGGTCGGCGTGGAAGAAGCCATCGTTGAGCAATTGTTGCAGGTAAGCTTTAGCACCCAGATGAGCCAGTTCCTTTCGATCTAGCCCTGCTGCTTCCAGCGCTTCATAGTGACTAATTTTGATGCCCGGAATGTACTCAAGAGTGACAACCCGTGGCGACGTATATCGCCAGTAGACACGCGGCACTTTTACCCAATCATAGGCGCGGAAGTTGCGGCGAAACGTATCGGCGTTGCTGCCTTCATTCAGGTAATCAATTTCTTCCCAAAGAATTCGGCTGCACTCCTCATAGATTCCTAGCCAGTCACGACCCCGACCCCAGTCGGGATGGTTTTGAAAGAAACGGGCAATTCCTCTAAGAATTTGCAAATCAACCGTAAACAGCTGCCGCAGTCCGGGTCGTTGTACCTTGACCACGACTTCTTCGCCGCTGTGGAGAGTTGCTTTATGTACCTGTCCCAAGCTAGCAGCCGCCAGGGGAATCGGGTCAAAAGTGCGGTAAAGCTGCGAAACTTTCTTGCTGAAGTCCTTCTCAATCAACACCTCAGCTTGTTCGTAGCTAAAAGCAGGCACTTTGTCTTGCAGCTTAGAAAGTTCCTCCACATACTCCACAGGGAATAAATCGGCACGGGTGGAGAACAGCTGCCCAACTTTAATAAAAGTCGGCCCTAGGTCTAAGAACGTCTCTCGAATCCAAATCGCTTGTGCTCTGCGTCTGTGGGCTTGTTTTTCCTCTGTAACTCCGCCCGGATAGCTCCAAGATTTGTTGTAGCGCCAGAGCTTAAACAATAAGGTTAAAACAAACCCCCAAATATCTACGAAGCGCCGTTGATGGGAGTAACGTTCGCGGTTCCACCGATAAGCCTTATCCTTACGGGCTTTATCAGCGGCACGCTGGGCACTCGGCGTGCTAGCCGCGTATCGCTTCAGTTTAGAGTCATTAGGATAGGCTGACACTCGGATTCCTAAGTCTGTTTTTTCAAGTAGTTGGCGCGATCGCAGTTGAGTGCGTGAGTTTTGGATAACTAACAACTCACAACTGAACTTTTAACTGAATTCCCCCTCAGCACGCGAACAGAGCGCTGCGCTCTCAGGATTTATACTGAGCTGCTGCGATAGCGTTGTAATTCGGCGCGAAAGCGAGCGACTTCTGCCCGAAGTTCATCAATCGTCGCTTGCAAATCTGTTGTTTGGGTGCCTTGAGGCACAATGCTGGTAGTGGTTCGCCCCCGCATCACCGTTTCAGCTTGGGCGTTAGAGCGTTCGGTCACTCGTGAGGTGAAGTGCCGCAAAGACTCTCGTTGTTCAGCATCAAATTTGCCGAGTTCTGAGAGAGCATTGGTGACGGCGTTTTCTACCTGTTCATTGAGAGCTTCTGCAACCGCTCTGCCGACAAAAAAGGCATGAACTACAGGATTAGTCATGAAAAAATCTATTTGTGCGTCCGTAACAAATTATAACTTGCTTGCTCTCAATACTTCCTACAGCCTAGGTTACAGCTTAGGCTTTGGCAGTGTATCTGGCGAAGGGGGTGCGGGTGCGACAACAGCAGCCGGGGGTGATAGCAGGTTGGCGCTGGAGGCCGGAGCAGGGGTGTCTGAGATAGGCCAGTCGTCGCGGGGTGGAAAGGATTGTTCGGTATGCAGGATAGAAGATCCCGGTCCCATTGCTCCGTTCAAGCGAACTGCCAAGCCGAATCCAGCACCCGTACAGGTAGCGATCGCAGCGGTCATCATCAGCCCTCTGCCTAGTGTCAGTTTGGGAAACTTTAAGTTTTGTAAGCTAGGAAGGTTCGCTGACGAGCCAAGCTTTGTAGGGACGCGATTCATCGCCTCTGGAATCTTGAAACTCTCTAGCGAGATTTTCAGTTTGGCAAAGGCAATCGGGAAGTTTGCCCTTATCGCTGTTTTGAGTTTTTTCGGGGCAGCACTCACTTTGGCTAGTCGAGTTTTGTAGGGGCGGGTTTTGCCCGGTCGCTTCACATCCTGACTAAGATTCCAGTTCACTCCGCTAGCAAGCGATATCTTCGGTTTCGTGTTGCTGGCTGGTTGCGGCTTTTGGGGGGCAGGCTGAGATTTGGGGATTACAGGGCGACGAGCCGTTTGGGTCGCGCGGGGAGCCTGTGGAGCCTTGGAGGCTGGCAACAGGGAGAGCCAATCTTCTACTTTTTGGGGACGCTTCTCGGCTTTGATTTCTAAGCCACACAAAATGGCAGCGATCGCAGTCGGGCTGAGTTTGGGTTGAATTTCCCGTAAATTTGGCAGAGGGATGCGATCGCGTAGCGGTGCTGGAACCGGCGGTTGACCTGTCAGCAAGCAATACAAACTTGCTGCTAAAGCATAGACATCTGTCGCTGGGGTGAGTTGTTTCGGGGAAAGATATTGTTCGATTGGGGCATATCCGGGACTCAGCAAACTGGCTTGGGTTTGCGTCACTCCCGGCGTAAATTCATCACAAAAACCAACGTCAATTAGCACTACATCATCAGTCCCTTGACGCCGGATGATGTTTTGGGGTTTGACATCTCGGTGCAGTAACCCTGCCTTGTGAATCACCGTTAAGGCACTGCCAATTTGACGAATATAGCCAAGGGCTTGGGCTTCTGGCAAAATCTGACCCGCTGGCAGCGATTCAGCCAGCGTCTGCCCCGGTATGAACTCCATGACGATGAAACATCGCCGGGATTCCTCAAACAAGTCGAGAACCCGAACCAGGTGAGGATGCTTGCAGCGAGCAAGGCGACGTGCCTGGGTGAGAAATTGCTGCCCAAACCGCTCAAAATCAGGATGAGTCCGCAGACTGTCGTTGAGGGTTTTGATGACGACCGCTTTCCCCGACTGAGTATGAGTCGCCCGGTAGGTGATCCCAAAGATACCTTGACCCAGTGGGGCGTCGAGGACGTATTTGCCGTTCTTCAGGACTGCTCCAGCCGTTAAGTTCATTAAAGATTTGTTACAGTTTTCCCAACTATGCTACCGTCTTGGTACAAATTTTGAGTCCCAGGAGGGAGGGAAGCGGCGGTTGATTACCGGGCTTGCTTAGGGCGGGTGTTTCCGCTCCTGGATTTGACTCTTAGCCGCTTCAAAGTGGATAATACTCTGCCAAAAATTTTTCAGCATCAGCGCGATCGCGGATTTCTCCATCCAGCGTTGCTGCTAATAGACGATCTAACATGGGTTTAAATTCACGCCCCGGTTTGTAGCCGAGTACTTTCAAATCATTGCCGTTTAATATCGGTTGAATATTCGCCCAGATAGTGAGATATCGCCAAATTAGCCGCCGAATCAGACGCGAATTTTTGACAGCAATCAAAATCAACGTAGGCAATTCGTACCGTCTCAGCAACACGACAATTTGACTCGGTCGGTGACATTCGGGCAAAAATTTCACCACATCCGCTCGATCCCGATCGAGTTGCTCTAATCGTTCGATACTATCTGTCGGTAATTGAAGATTGATTGCCACTTTCGCGCGATATTCGCCAGCGAGGTAGGCAATTAAAATTTCTAGACGCATCTGCCAATGATCGAGGGTTTTCTGGGGATCAAATCGGCGCAGACACCGATCTAGTAAACGCACCTGCTTCCATAATGGCTCATCTAACTCTAGCGTGGGATGGAGGCACCGCAACGCCCCCAGATCGGCAAGTAACTGCAACGCGGGTTTCCAGTAGGGCGCTTGGAGGATGTATTTGAGTTCTGCTTTCAGCCGTGTTTGTAGCGCTGGGGCTTTGCTATTTTCAGAGAGCGATCGCTCGTAAATTCCACTCTCTAGCGCATAGCGGATATATCCTTCCGTCTGTGGCTCAATCTGAAATCCCAGGCGCACTGCAAACCGCACGGCGCGATAAATGCGCGTCGGATCTTCGATAAAGCTATTGGCATGGAGGACGCGGATTTGGCGCGATCGCAAATCTAGCATTCCGCCAAAGAAATCTAATAATTCACCCGCGCGGGGTGGCGTCAGTCGCATCGCCAAGGCGTTAATAGTGAAATCTCGCCGATACAAATCTTGGCGAATCGAACTTGCTTCGACTTCTGGATTCGCCGCTGGGTAAGGATAAAACTCGGTTCGAGCCGTCGCAATATCTACCCACAGAGAGTCTAAAACTGGGTCATTGTGCCACAGTAGCGCGGCTGTTTGAAATTGACCGTGAACTTCCAGACGAGCATTTGGATAGGTTTGTTGAAGTGCTTTCGCTAGTTCTACCCCAGCTCCGACATCCGCCGAGCGGTGAAAGCCATCTACTACCAAGTCAATATCTGAAAGCATCAGGGTTTCATGGGGATTGGCGAGCAGTAAATCCCGCACCCCTCCGCCGACCAAATAGAGATGCCAGCCGCGTTGTTCTGCCTGCTGGGAGGCTCTAGTGAGGAATTCCCACAAGGGAGGAGCAAGGCGATCGCGCAAAATATCGGTTAGGGTTTGATGAGCATTTGGAATTGATAATCGGGAATTGGGAAGGGGATTTTTTCTCTCGTCATCTGTAACATATCCTCCATTCCCTCTTCCCTGATGCAACTGCCGCAAAACATCGGTGCGCGTCACCATTCCGACAAGTTGCCCATCTTGCAATACCGGCAACCGCCCGATATCGTAAGTCACCATAATCGATTCAATCTCTGGCAAGGACGTATCCGGAGTAATCGTCTTCAGATTGTTAGTCATGTAGCCTTTTACCGGCGCATGACTAAAGCCATGATGCAATGCCAGATCGATATCCCGCCGGGAAACAATCCCCACCAGTTGGTCTTCGGAATTCACGACCGAAAGACCAGAATGCCCATAACGTAATAAAATTCTCTGGGCTTGCTCAATTGTCGTGTCCGGGCGAATCGTCTGCACTGGGGATGACATCAGTTCTCGTGCTGTCAGTGGCTGGGGAATTTGGTCTTTTAACTGACTGACGAGCCGATCGAGAGTTGCCTGGGTATCCACGCCGCGCAGTGTCACCGACGCCGCCTGGGAATGCCCCCCGCCACCCAGCGGGTGAAACAATTCATTGAGATTGGTGCCTTCAATACGCGATCGCCCAATGACCGTGAATCGCTCCTCACCTCCATCCCCTACTGGATACGCCGCTGCTAATAGCAAAGCATCGCTTTCGCCCAGATCGAGCAGCCGAGTGGCAAGCGTTGACAAACCTGGAACGTAGTCAGGGGTTTTGAGCAGCACCCAAGAAACGGTATAGCCGCACGTTGTCGCTCTTTGCAAGTTGTCCAACGCTTCCGTCAACAGTTCCTGCAATTGAGGGGATAAACCTGGCTCAACATAATCGGCAATTAAGCGCAAGCTTGCCCCTTGTTCCATCAACCAAGCCAGCGCGATCGCATCTCTTGCCGTCGCCCCTTCATAAGTTAACGATCCTGTATCCACATGGATTCCCAACGCCATCACGGTTGCCTCAGAAGGCGTCAACTGGATGCCTTCTTGCTGGAGCTGCTCGGCAATCAGAGTAGTGGTTGCACCGACAGGCTCAACTTGGGTGCGGGTAGCGGGGATATCTCCTTCCCCGTCTGGATGATGGTCGTAAACGACAACTTCCAATAAATCAGGCAAATCCAGCCATTGGGATGCCTTTCCCACGCGATCGCGTTTTTGAGTATCCACAACGGCAATCGACCGAATCTGCTCTAGGTTCACAGCACGACGCTCAATCAGCGCATACTCATCTCGGTGCAACGCCAAAAAATCCCGCACCGCTGGATGGCAACCGCCGGTCAGCACGACCCTAGATCCCGGCTGGAGACGGGTTAGCCCCACCGCCGCTCCCAAGGTGTCAAAGTCTGCTGTTGTATGGCACAAAATCACATTCATCATCATGAGTCCTTAGTCATTAGTCCTTTGCCCATGACCCATAACCAATGACCCATGACGAATGACCAATGAGTGTCGATTTTTGATACGGTACTACTGTATAGAATTGCGGCTGAACTATTTCTATCCAGCCCATTGCTGTCTTGGGAGAAGAGAAAATGACAATTTTATTTCAGTTGGTACTAGGTGCTTTAGTCTTTTTATCATTCGTCATGGTCATTGGGGTTCCAGTTGCCTATGCCACTCCTCAGAACTGGGATCAGTCTAAGCGCCTCCTTCTTTTAGGATCTGGAGTTTGGATTGCTCTGGTATTTCTGACAGGTGCCCTAAGCTATTTGGTAGTTTAAGGATAGTCAGAGTCAGTCATCGGTCAGGGTTCGATGGTCATCAGTCCACTGCACCCGACTCAGGACTAAAGACAAATGACTGATGACTCAAAACAACTGACAAAAAGCTTCTTATATCTAAAATCATGGCAGTTTTCGAGGGAACGTTTACTCAGACTCAACCCCTACGGTTTGCGATCGTCATCGGTCGCTTCAACGATTTGGTGACGACTAAACTATTGGAGGGGTGTCAAGATTGTCTGAAACGCCACGGCATCGATGTCAATCCTCAAGGCACTCAAGTGGACTATGCTTGGGTTCCTGGGAGTTTTGAGGTGCCTTTGGTGGCTCACCAGTTGGCACTCACGCGCCGATATGATGCTGTAATTTGCCTGGGTGCAGTCATTCGGGGTCAAACTCCCCATTTTGATTATGTCTCCTCGGAAGTCTCCAAGGGGATTGCCAATGCTGGGTTTCAAACGGGTGTGCCGATAATTTTTGGCATTCTGACGGTAGATACAATGCAACAAGCCTTGGAAAGAGCTGGCATCAAAAGTAACCACGGCTGGGAATATGCGATGAATGCCCTAGAGATGGCAAGCTTAATGCAGCAGCTCAAAGGGAATGCCGGTGGCGCATCCTACGGTAACAATGCGGTTCATACGGTAACAACTCAAGCGTTGCCAGTTTCGCCGAACCTGGCGATTTCTCCAGAGTCAGCAGTTGAACGCAACGTATCTGATTCTCTTTGATCGTTGCACTGAGATTCGGCTGAGCTGAGAGCTGGGGCGGGGTTTTCCCGCCCAAAGTCGCGAAGTCAGGAAGATCGATCTCTCGTTTTTCAGCCCACCCTTCGGGAAGGCAAAGCCCGACATCCTTCATTTTTGCCGTAGCACTTCTCGTCCCAAGTAAGGTTGCAGCGCTTCTGGTATCTTGATGGTGCCATCGGGTTGTTGATAGTTCTCCAGAATCGCTGCCATCGTGCGCCCGATTGCTAATCCGGAACCATTCAACGTGTGGACAAATTGGGTTCCTTTTTTTCCAGCTTCTTTGAAACGAATGCTGCCGCGCCGCGCCTGAAAATCCTTAAAATTGGAGCAGCTAGAAATCTCGCGGTATTTCTCAGCAGACGGCAGCCATACCTCTAGGTCATAGCACTTTGCTGCCCCAAACCCTAAATCCCCAGTGCATAACTCAAGGACGCGATAAGGCAGCTTCAATGCCTGCAAAATTGCCTCGGCATTTTGTACCAACGATTCATGCTCTGCGGCTGAATGATTGGGATGGACAAGTTTCACCAACTCGACTTTATTAAACTGGTGCAGTCGAATTAGCCCCCGCGTATCTCGTCCGTAGCTACCCGCTTCCCGACGAAAACAGGGAGTATAGGCGCAGTGATAGATAGGCAGCTGCGACGCCTCTAAGATTTCATCCCGATAGAGATTCGTCACCGGCACTTCAGCAGTGGGAGCTAGCCACAAATCATCTTGAGCGCATTTAAAGCTTTCGTCGGCAAATTTGGGCAGCTGACTTGTGGCGGTAAGCGATTCGCTGTTGATCAGAAAGGGGGGAATGACTTCTACATATCCAGCCGCGATTTGCCGGTCGAGCATGAAGCTAATTAAAGCTCTTTCTAAGGCAGCACCAGCACCAATTAGTGTGACAAAACGACTTTGTGCAACTTTCGCAGAGCGCTCAAAGTTGAGAATTCCTAGTTGTTCGCCGATTTCCCAGTGGGGAAGAACTTCGGAATTTTTAGGTAAGTATTCATCCCCCCAACGGCGGACTTCTACATTCTCTTCTTCAGTTTTACCAATCGGTGTGGACTCACTGGGTAAGTTAGGAAACGATAACAAGAGCGCTTCTAACTCGGCTTTCAGGGTTCTTTCCTGGGGTTCAAGTTCGGCAATCTGGTTTTTGATTTGGTTGCCTTCTTCCCGCAATGCTTGGATTTCTGAGCCGTTGGGATCGCTACCCGATTTAATTTTTTGACCAACTAATTTGCCGATTTCGTTCCCACGAGCTTGGAGCTGACTTCGCTTTGCTTCTAGTTCTCGTTGCTGCTGGTCGCGCTGCAAAATCGGCTGTATGTCATATTGCCCGATCCCGCGACGATTCAGGCGCTCTTGTACACCTTCTGAATTTTCCCGTATCTGCTTGAGGTCTAGCACAGATTTTTTCCAGCTTTTTTTGCCAATTAATCAGGATACACTGCGATCGCGCGATCGCGATGATACAGCCGAGAGTCTGTATGCGCTCTCAGCCTTCTTTACTTGCTGATGCCGCAATTCGACCCTTTGCCTCCATTACTGTCGGTTGATGCGACTATACAACCACAAGGAAACAACAATCCCGGCAAAATGAGCGGTAATTGTATGTGTATTCGCCAGCACCACAAAAATATCTAAAGGTTGAATCAACCGATTAATAAATTGGGGATCGTAGATGGCTACCCCACCTTGAGCCTGAGCCAGCGACTTTGCCAGCAGAGTGCCGGTAATCGCTTCTGCGCCCAGAACTGCCAATAATAAGCCCCCTAAACTAACGAGTAATCCAAACCTTAAAACTTTAATCGTATCTGCCTTTTTCGGGCGGAGGTTGGGATTAGAATCTTTTAGCTGTATGCCCAAACGGGTGTAACGCCAAGCTTGATAAACACTGAAATACAGCACTAAAAGACCGCAAACTGCAAAAAAGATACTGCCACCTGTCCCTGGGCTAGCAGCGGCAGCGCCACTGGCACGCGGCTGGGCAGCGGGGATGGCAAACAAGAAAATTATGCTCGAAACAACGGCTAGGACTAACTGAACCCAGAAGCCAGCCCAGCCAGCGATCCGAAAAGAGCCAGCGATTCGCTGTAGAGCTGAAGGAACGGGAGATGAATCGAACTGTTCTCGCATAAATTGATTTTAAATCGGTTTAATTCCGGATTTATCTATAAACAGAGCGTTTTGTTGAACAAGTAATGCAATCCCAAATTTATACGGTAATCTTCCTAACCACCAGTTTGAGGCAATGGGGCAGCAAAATTCAAAGATGTTTAACCTCTGGAGAACTTTTAACCCAATGGAGCCGTCTTTCTTTCGAGAGCAGGCTTCTAATTTACTTGGCTTTGATGACGGCCTGCCATTTCCAGAGCAGCCCTCTCGAAGTGGAAGCAGCATGATAAAATTCCTGCAACCAAATCTCAGGAAGCATTTACTCTCCGTCGCTTATGCAGTTGCTTTGGTAGGTAGTTTGGCAGCCTATCAAAGGACGGTGATACCGAAACCGCTTTCGGTAGCGCAAAAACATTGGGCAGCGATCGCTACGGAAAACCCGGAGCGAACAGTCACGCAATACAGTGACAATGCCATTTTAATGCGCTCCTATGGTGTTCTGGACGAAGTCTATCAGGGGAAATCCATCTACCCAGCCTGGGAAGAATTCTTCTCAAAGTACAAAATCCAAGATTTCCAGGTTGTTAAACAACAGCAACGCGATCGCGCTGTCGAAGCAGTCATCACGATCTATGCCAAGTCCAAGCACGGAACCCCTGTTGTTTTGTCGCTTTCCTACCAGGTGCAATTTGATAAGGATGGCAAAATCATCCGTGAAGTCTGGCAGGCCAACCCAGAATTGAGTGTCTAAAATTGATGGTATCGTTCTGTCATTTTGCCAGCTGACATCACGCGCTGCTTTTGATCGTTCGCGGTCTTAATACACCAGTGATAGCAGCCTTGTTTGGGGTGTGTTTTCTGATTAATAAAGGCATCGTTAGATTGGGGAAACCGATCCTAATCCAATTTATTTGGCTGGGAGTTCAGTGAATTATGCAGATGAAATTTGAGGATATTTATCAGTTTTTTCAAGACCCTCCTCCCACTTATCTCAACAAGGAACTAGCGGTGTGTTATGTCCTTTCAGTTTTGATGAGCGGAGAATCCTATGGAACAGAACTCATCGGGCGACTAGAGAGTGAATATCCTACCTATCGGCTTTCTGATACCGTCTTATACAGCGCCTTAAAATTTCTGGAAGACCAAGCCGCTATCACAGGGTATTGGAAAAAAGTGGAGGGGAGAGGAAGACCTCGTCGAATGTATCAAATTCGCCCAGAGTGTCTGGAACAGGCTCATGACCTAGCTCGCCTTTGGGATGACTACACAATGAGAGAATCTCAAGCCATCTGAGCCAATCCCAAAGAAGCTCTCTTGCGATAGGCTATAGGTTATAGGCGATCTTGTATCTCTTGGACAAGAGCCTATTTTCCATTGCCCTATCTAGAAATTCGTGAATACGACAATTCTCTTTTCAACATTTCTGCTAACACTGTTGTTAGCAGTCGGTCTATTTTTCTTTATTCGAGCCTCCGCTAAGGATCGAACGCAACAAGTGAAACTGATTGCGGAGCAACCAGAAGAATCAATTTTAATTCAATTGCAACAATATTTCGATCGGCGTGCTTACCGGATTGCGGCGGTGGATGCAAAGCAAAATCAAGTTACATTCCAAGGCTTTGTCCGCCCCAGCTGGTTTTTGGCAATTTTTCTGAGCTTATTAGCTTTTTGTGGCTTTCTTTGTTTGGCGTTGGTTTTAGCAATCCTATTTCCCCAATTCGCTAAAATTTTCCTAGGTTTGGTTCTCCTTTCACCAGCCGCGGGCGTTTTTTACTGGAAAAAAGCTGGACGCAGCGAACAAGTTTCCCTGAAGGTGGAAACATTTGCAGGTGTCGAAAAAGAGACTAGAAGTTTAATAACTGTCATCGCCCATCGTGATGAATTGGCTCAATTGCAACAGGAACTGCAATTAAAGCCTTGCGAATGACAACTCTCTGGCTAAAAATCTTAAAAAATTCCAAAACCTGGTCAGTTTGTGAATCCAAAAGAATTTTAATTATGAGGAAAAATTCAAAATTCCTCCTATAAAACAATAGGGGCGGTTCGCGAACCGCCCCTATAACCGAGTTTTCACGTTTAATGCCTAAAACTTCAGCTGCTACGAACAGCGGCGAGGGTAGGCTTTTCCACAGGATTGTCGATTATCCTAAGGCTAGGAAACAGAAAATGATTTTCTTCAACATATTGGGCACCAAATAGCCCCTTTTCCGCCCAAAAGTACCGATCTGTGGTGTGTTCGTTCCGCTTCACGAGCAGCAAAGCAGGCGGAAGGATTCCTTCGGTTTGAATAAACTTTCGCGCGGCGGTGACTGGTTTATCTTCGCCACTTTCAATACTATACTGAGGGACATGCTCTAAAATTCTACGTCCTTCCTGGCGACGGCGACTTTTCCGCTTGCGTCTTCTAGCCAACCTCCTTACCTCCCCTTTAATTCTGACAGTTGTAATGATAGATACAAAAACCGTCGCAAGTATATCGGTTTGAGTTCAAAATATCAACCGCTTTTTACCGATTGATACAAACATTACAGCCCTCAGAAATTAAAATCGACAGCAGCAGAACGGGCAATAGACGCTATATATGCAAGCTTGTCCAAACTTGAGCCTAGATATAGCGTATAAAGGGCTATATTTATTCGACCTTGACAAAATTTAGCCAGTTTGGAAGCAATTTCGTAACCAAACTATCATGAAAGCTCGCTAAAATTTTTGTAATAAAAAGAAACAAAAATAAGGTTTTTGCACGACCTTTGCCGCTTCAGCGCAATTGCGTGTCAGGATCGACGGAAGAAAACCCGATCCGATGAATGCAATTTTCCTCGCTGTCAAGTACCCAAGTATAAGCGAATGTGTCTATGTCTACCAGTTCAGAATTCATAACTTTGTGCCAATCACAAGTAGCACTATTAACTCAAGGACTGGAAGCTGCCTTGAGTGTTGTGTATTTAACGGAAGAACTGGTAGAGGGCGTCCCAACTAAGCTAAGGCCGGTTGTTGCTTACCCACAGACAGCGGTGGAATGGGAAACGGATGAGATTTCGGCTTTGGGATTTTCCGATCGACCGTTGGCATCCATTCCTCGGTTATTGTCAGCGGCATCTCCGGTTTCTCAGGAGTCCGATGCGGTTTCTGAGACGGGTTCAACGGAATCGGCGGCTGAAGTCGGGAAAGAAGAAACGATTGATGAATTGCAGGCAAAGGCGGGGACATCGCCCCTCCAGCGATCGCTCTTCGCCGATGCTGACTTGAGTAGCTCCTCGCGCCAAATTGTGGTGCCTTTGTTGCATGAAGGTGTGGTGATGGGGCTGCTGGTGACAGCTCGTGAAGATAGACCTTGGAACCAGCGGGAACGAACCGCGATTGAACGGATTGCCGATACACTGGCGAGCGCTTGTATTCTGGATCGGCGTTCCCAATGGTTTGAGCAGCAACTGAGTCAGCAGCGTCATCTTCAGGCTCAACAGCGCGATCTCATGGACGATCTGATACACCAGTTTCGCAATCCCATGACCGCCTTACGGACGTTTGGCAAGTTACTCCTCAGACGATTGGTACCTGGAGATGCGAACCGCGAAGTTGCCAACAGCATCGTGCGTGAAAGCGATCGCTTGCAAGAGTTGCTTCTACAGTTCGATCGGGCAGTGGATATGGACGAAGGAGAGTTAGTGCCTTTGTACGGGCAAATCGCGGATCGTGCTTACGATGCAGTTCCCGTGCCGATTGCCCCGTCCTGTCCGCTTCCCCGAAAAGGTGAAGATTTAGGAAATCTCTACTCTCCCTTGGGATTGGAGCCTCAAACAATTCCGACGAGAGCGCTGGCATTGGAATCCTGCTCGGTGGCGAAAGTTTTGGAACCGCTAGTGGTGACATCCAGCGCGATCGCCCAAGAAAAAAATCTGGCTTTATTAGCAGAAATTCCTCCGAATTTGCCGCCAGTACAAGCCAATGCCAAAGTGCTGCGCGAAGTGTTAAGCAATCTGATTGACAATGCTTTGAAATATACCCCGGCGGGTGGGCAAGTTTACATTCAGGCAGGAAATCGACGACATACTTCTCAAGGAGATTTTCAGGCGATCGCAATTAGCGATACTGGCCCTGGCATTCCCGTGCAAGATAAAGAGCATTTGTTTGAGCGACATTACCGAGGCGTCCAGGCAGAAACTGAGATTCCGGGGAGTGGATTGGGTTTAGCGATCGCGAGAGATTTAGTAGAACAAATGCAGGGCGAAATTGAAGTCATTAGCCCCGCCGAACGCAACTGGCTCGATCGCAGTATTCCCCACACTCAAGGACCCGGAACGACCTTTATTGTCTGGTTACTAACTGAAGCCTTAAAGGGCGAAGATGAAGTTTGATAAGTTGCTCTTACATTTATTTGTATTTGAGCTGGTAATGGGTAATACGATTACTTATCTGAGGCGATCGGTCTGCATGGTATAGCAGTCATCAATGATTCGTGAAAACGAGATGCCCGACTTCCTGGAGAAGTTGGGCATCTGAACTGCTGGCATCTCACAACTTAAATAGGATTGTGATAAGACGCCATTTAGAATTAAAAACCCGATTTCTTCTAGAAACCGGGTTTAGAAAATACTTATTTCTTTGTGCCTATCTGCTTAAAGAATGAAGCAATCAGCAGTCAACTAGAATTGCACGCTTCATTCTGCAAATATTACTGCTCTAGCACTAACTCGTCATTTAACCGCAGATTCAGATCCGTATCCGGATCAATCGCAATCAGATCCACTCTATCCCGACCGAGGAACAGTCCGATGAGTCCACCAATTCCCAGACCGCCCAAGACTTCTTCGGTAGCGATCGCTTTGTCACCCGTCACAGCAGAAACCGCAGCAGCAGCAGCAGCACCTAATGCGGCATTCTTGAGGATACCACCAACGCTAGAACCCTTGGTAACGGATTCGGTTTTGGTAATGGTTTGAGAAGTAGCATCGATAGCCACCCGTTGACCGTTCGTGAAAACCAGTTCCTTCGCCACAAACTGAGAGCCTCCCTGAGCCGGTTGCAATTCACCGACCACTTGGCTTCCAGAGGGGATTAGCACCGTTCCATCAGATGTGGTGATATTTGCTGCTACCGTTAGCGTCAGCGGTGCTCTTTCGTCCTTTGTAACCAGAATTTTTTCTTTCTCGTACCTAACTGGAATAGTGGTTCCAGCCGGAATCGCGACTGTCGTGTCCTCTGGCGGTGTGTCGTTGAGAGAGACAATATAGGGCGAGTTAATTGCCGCTACTTGTCCAGAACTCACCAATGCCTGATAGATGAAAGCTGCTACCTCCGCTCTGGTGGCATTCCGAGTTGGATTCAGCGTCTGGAGAGTCGGATAGTTCACCACAATGCTCTTTTCTGTTGCCGCAGCAATGCTACTGCGAGCATAGGTAGAGATGGAAGAAGCATCGTTATACACTTGCAAATCAGCCGATACGGGATTGCTGGCAGTGTAATTCAAGCCATTCGCCAAGGAAACTAGAACTTGTTCGCGGGGAATATTTTGTGTAGGTCTAAAGACGTTACCGGGATAACCCGACAAAAATCCCATTTCGTAAGCTTCACGGATAGCCGAGTATGCCCAGTAGGTCGATGAAAGATCCACAAAATTAACAGCATTGCGGATTTTATTCTTGTTGAAGGCCTTACGAACCATCGCCGCGAATTGGGCACGAGTCACCGGATCGTTGGGTCGAAACGTACCATCGGGGAACCCGGCAATTACATCACGTTGTGCCAGTTCTTGAATAAAACTAGCAGCCCAGTAGCTTGAGGATACATCACTAAAATTGATAGCTTGAGCAACAGCTGGTGCCGGTGACATAATTGTTTCTACTAGGGGAGCCATCGAACCTGCCGACATTCCCAGCATTAGTAGTAAAGCTGTTCCAGATTTCAAGCGCTTTAAGTTAGACATTGAGAACTTCTCCACTTTTCGCATTCCTTTGATTATTTAGACCTAAGATTACCTGATAGGTTCCTAGAAATTTCAATCTCAACAAATTTATTTACTGCCGTGACAGATTATAGAGATATAGACAGTTTCAGCGGAAAGTTCTGGACTGCCTAAGAAGGAAAGACGCATATTTTGCAAAAATAGTTGCTTGTTGTAGAAAAAATTGGCTTCCGGAGCCTCTAGAAGCCGATCACAATATAGATTGGGAATGCAAAAAAAAGGCACGCTATGTGTAGCGTGCCCTAACTTGTGGAATGATGATGTCAAAATTCGGGTCTTTATCTATTAGTCTTAAAGCTAGTTCTGATGGTCAACCCACCGACGGTAGAGTTTTTGAATCGCTTTGAGGACAGGACTAGGGGCTGACTTCTGAGAGGCACTGTTGGGATCTAGAAGCTGTAATCGAGTCAGGAGTTTAGCTTCCTCAATCGCTACCTCGCCATCGCTATAAATTAAAGCGCTGAGGGCTTCGATGAGGCGCTGGTAATCGTCGGTGCTGGGGCGATCGCCTAAATAATCTTGCACCCAATTGTAGACCTCGCTTGGGCTTACAGCTACGAGTTCATACAACAAAGGCTGAATCTCTGGATCGTCAGCAATGCCCTTTTCCTTCGCCACTCGCTGAAGATATTGCCGTTCCTCTGACTGAATTTTGCCATCAATCCAAGCTGCGCCGATGAGAATTTTAACAAGCTGTTTAACACTAGAATTGGCTACCATTGGCTTTTCCCTTATTTCCCCTAACAGATTAATCCATCAACAGATTTCTGCAACCACAACTACCATAGAGGTTTAGCTATTTTTCTTCTGTAGCCGCACCATAAAGAATCCATCCATTTGATGCCGGTGGGGCCAGACTTCGATCCATCCAGCAGGGGTAGTATAAGCTGCCGCTGGTGAATTGGGGTTGGGGGGCAAAATCTGCCACTGGGGGTAACGCTCTAAAAAGGCGCGAACAACACCTTCATTCTCCAATGGATGCAAGGTACAAGTTGCATAAACCAGAATGCCATTCGGTTTAACCCAGGTAGCCACTCGATCTAATAGTTCGCCTTGCAGAATTGAAAGTTCCTGAACTGTCTGTAGAGTTTGCCGCCAACGGGCGTCAGCATGACGATGTAGCGTCCCCAGTCCAGAGCAGGGGGCATCGAGTAATACCCTATCAGCTTGATTGATAAACTGGGGTAGGTTGCGGCTGTCCCCCTCCTGAATTTGAATCGAGTGCAAACTTAACCGTTTGGCATTTTCTTGCAGTTTCCGAAGACGGGAAGCAGTCTTGTCACACGCCCAAACAGTTCCCCGATCTTCCATTAATTCTGCGATGTGCGTTGTCTTTCCCCCTGGTGCTGCACAGGCATCAATGACTACTTCGCCCGGTTGGGCATCTAGCAGATAACTGACTAGCTGGGCACTACTATCTTGCACCGTCCACCAACCTTCGCTAAAACCAGGTAAATTTTGAATTGCACCTGTGCCACCAGTTAGCCTCAAAGCTTGCGGTAGATGGGGCACCCGACTAACTGAGATATCCGCAGCTTGCAGTGCTGCCTCAACTTTCTCTATCTCAGCGCAGAGGGGATTTACCCGCAAGTCAATTGCTGGTGTTTGGTTCATCCATTCACACAGCTGTTCTGTTTCTTCTAAACCCAGACGTTCTAGCCATACTTCGATAATCCAGTCGGGATAGCTGTGTAAGATGCCTAATCGTTCAACTGGGTTTTTTGGCAGATGTAGCGGGTCAGATTCTAAGTTCTGAACTTCTCCTCCCCGGTTCCCCGGCTTTTTGCTTTCCGCTAGACGAATATACTGTCGCAATAGACCATTGACAAAGCCGGAAAGCCCAGAAAATCCGTTTTCTTTGGCTAATTGCACGGTAGTATTCACAGCTGCCGACACAGGGATTCGGTCTTGATAACGAAGTTGATATAAGCCTAGATGCAGAATTGCGCGGAGGTCTAGGGGTTGTTGGTGGGCTTTCTTTTTGCCTAGATGGTCAATGAGTGCATCGAGCGATCGCTGTCTTCTCACACTCCCATAAACTAACTCTGTCACTAACCGCCGATCGGTAGCACTTAAGTCTGCTTGGCGCAGCAGTCGGTCGAGTGCCACGTCAGCAAAAGCGCCTTTACGGTGGACATCCCGAAGTGCCAGAAATGCTATTTGACGAGGATTTTGCATACTAAATAGTATGCGTTAGCAGATACATTTGGAAGCATTGCTGTCTCACTTTGACTCAGCCGGTTTCTCTTTATGTTTTCATTAAAACAACGATTTACACGTTCTCTTCAACTGTCTGTGTCACTCTCTTGATTGTCCCAGCGACCGCCACAAGGCTTCAGGAGACGCAGAAAACCCCTGTTAGCCTTCAAACCCCATTTTTTCTCAGACAGAACGTCTCTGCTTTTTCTGGAAACAACTCACAAGGGCTTGTTTCCACTTAATGTCACTCCAAGTATTGACACACCACCTCACCAGTTTTCTGCTGACGGCTTTCTACAGTAGAGAACGTAAGCAATTAGTCATTCATCCATCTCAGAAACAAAATGTACCGCATCCGTAAATCAGCTTTATTTTCTTTTGGCTTATTATTAATAGTTTCGGGTATCAGTGCTTGTGACACTCAAGTTACAGATGCCGCACCCTCCTCAGAAACACCCAAACTCGTAACCGAATCATCAATTAAACCCTCGACCGAACCAACTCAACCCCAATCAAGCTTAGAAGTATCTTCTTCAGAAAAAACCGCTCAAACTAAACAAGCTGTTCAAAGCAGCTTCGAGCCGGTGAAAGCAACTCCGAAAAAGGTAAAAGTCTTTTTTCCTAAAAACCCCCAAAGCGGGCAAGATTTCACTTATGTTGAGCCAGTTTGGCGAACAACAAACAGTCCGAGTACAGCTCAGTTTGCCATTGAGCAATTAATCGCAGGGCCTACAAGTCAGGAAAAAGCTCGTGGTTTAATCGACCCTATTGAATTCAAGGGCAGTTCCAACTGCGGCAAAGATTTTACGATTTCCATCACGAATGGAATTGCTAAACTGAAATTCTGTAAGTCTGTAATTTCAGGAGGTACTGGAGATGATGCTCGTCAAAAATTCTCTATTAATACCACCCTTAAGCAATTTCCAACTGTCAACTCAGTTATTATCCTGGATAGAAACGGCAAATGCTTAAACGATCAAAGTGGCGAGAATACTTGCCTAAAGAAAGCCGAAAAACTGACAACTGAATCGGGGCTATCGATTGACGGACTTGGGTCAGTTAAAATTAACATGACTGTTGCTGAGGCATCAGGCGTTGCTGGGACTCCAATCGTGCCATCCCGGCAAAATCCCAATCGCGTCTGTGACTATTACAAGCCAGCAAATGGGCCTGAGGGTGTTACTTTCATGGTCACTCAAGGTCGTATCGCTACGGTAGAAGTTGAAACCAATAAAATTACCACTGTTCATGGTATCAAAGTTGACGATACAGAAAGCACGATTAAGTCTGCCTATCCCGGACAAATTCAGGTAAGTCGTCTTCTTAACAGCGAAAAAGGTAAAGCCTGGGTCGTTCAACCAAGCAGCTTTGCTAACAAAGACTTCCGTCTCGTTTTTGTCTCTCCGAATGGCGAGACTGTATCGCGCATGATTGCTGGTAAAGTTCCAGAAGTTAATTATGCAGAAGGCTGTCTTGATGTTCGCCCTGGTTGATAGGGTTTTAGTGTAAATTTGTTAACCCAGCTACCAAAACTAGCTGGGTTTCGCGTTTTAGTGGAAGGTGGGAGAGCGATCGCGCTTTTTCCCATCTGCCAAAAGTAAAGATTTAAGAAGTTGAACCGCGAAGATGCTGAAGATGCTAAGGACGCGAAGGAAGAGAAATAAAGAGCGATCGCGCTTCCATTTTTCTCCATCTGCGCCTAGCTGAGATAATTCAGTTTTTGTAAAACTCAGCGCTATATCAGCAAAAACCCTCTGATGAACTGACCAGAGGGCTAAAAAGGCTAATTATTAAGGAATATTGAACTTACTGAATAACTAAGGTTTGTAAATTCTACCATTAGGCATCTTTGCCCCAGTTAGGTCAGCTCCTGTCAAGTCCACTCCACCTAATTTGGCCCCTTGAAGATTCGCTCCCATCATGTTTGCCTTGCTGAAATTTACTCCGTTCAGATTAGCTTCACTGAGATTATCACCAGTCAAAGCTACTTGATGTAAATCCGGTTCTAATAGCTCAAGTAAATCCTGTTTGCTCAAAATCGGCGTAGCTTGGAACCAGCCACCCCCAGTTAGGTTAGTCTTGACTAAAGCTACTAAGTCTTGCTTGCTCAACTTGATCCCACTCAAGTCTACGCCGCTAAGGTTGACTCCTTTCAGGTTGGCTCCAGTTAGAGTTGCCCCACTGAAATCTGCGCCACTCAGATTAGATCCACTAAGTTTGGCTTGAGTAAGATTCGCTCCGCTAAGATTTGCCTCTGTCAAATTTTTACCCTGTAGGTTTGTGTCTGTCAGGTCTTTTTCACTGCGGGTTTTACCTTCAGATTTTACTAATACTGTTCCTCGATCTCCTTTCTGATCGCAACCAGTGACAATCCAACCACTGCAATCATCGGCTCTAGCCTGCTCAGGCGAGCTGATCATGCCGACAATCAGAAGCAATGTAACTATGCAAACCGAAATTAGTTTTTTGGCGGGTTGAAAAAACATGTCTTGCATGGCAGTTCTTCTATGGAGCTGGTGTTGAACAAAACTGGCAAAAAGCTGTGAATCTTGGCTGGCAACCTCTAAAGTATTGTGGGAGGAGCCACCTTAGTTTAAAAGCCGAAACTTAATAATGACCTCAGTAGATTCCGCAAATCACAAAAAAGCCAAAGCCCTGAAAGCCTCTAGCCGTCGCCCTGCTAAAGAACTCTGTAGCGAGTGTGGGCTGTGCGACACATACTATATTCACTATGTCAAGGAAGCGTGTGCATTTCTTAATCAGCAGATAGCGGAACTAGAAGAAGAAATCCACGGAAGAAGCCGCAATCTAGATAATCCTGATGATTGGTACTTTGGGGTTAGTCAAGAGATGATGGCGGCGCGGAAAATTGAGCCAATTGAAGGGGCGCAATGGACGGGAATTGTCAGCACCATTGCTATTGAAATGCTCAATCGCGGCATGGTTGAGGGCGTTGTCTGCGTCCAGAATACCAAGGAAGACAGATTTCAGCCGATGCCGATAATTGCTCGGACACCAGAAGAAATTCTGGCAGCGCGGGTGAATAAACCAACGCTGTCGCCAAATCTCTCGGTGTTGGAGCAAATTGAGCAATCTGGGATGAAGCGGCTGTTGGTAATTGGCGTTGGTTGCCAAATTCAAGCATTACGAGCTGTTGAGAAGGAACTGGGACTAGAAAAGCTTTACGTTTTGGGTACGCCCTGTGTGGATAATGTTAACCGCGCCGGGTTGCAAAAATTCTTGGAAACTACCAGCCGTTCCCCGGAGACAGTCGTGCATTACGAGTTTATGCAAGATTTCCGGGTTCACTTCAAGCACGAAGATGGCTCTATGGAAATGGTGCCTTTCTTTGGATTGAAGACAAACCAGTTGAAGGATGTTTTTGCTCCTTCTTGCATGAGCTGTTTTGATTATGTGAATTCTTTGGCAGATTTAGTTGTGGGTTACATGGGCGCACCTTTTGGCTGGCAGTGGATTGTGGTGCGGAATGATACTGGCAAAGAAATGCTGGATTTGGTGCAAGATCAAATAGACACGCAGCCAGTCATGTCCCAAGGAAACCGCAAAGAAGCGGTACAACAAAGTATCCCCGCTTACGATAAAGGCGTTACTCTCCCGATGTGGGCGGCGAAGCTCATGGGAGTGGTGATTGAAAAAATTGGTCCTAAAGGTCTGGAATATGCCCGTTTCTCGATTGATTCCCACTTCACCCGCAATTATTTGTATGTGAAGCGCAATCATCCGGAGAAGTTAGAGGCGCACGTACCAGAATATGCCAAGCGGATTGTCGGGCAGTATCAGTTACCAGAGAATTAAGGGCTTTTGCCTTGCGGAGCTAAGTCTATGACTTTGAGAAATTAACATAACTACCGCAATGCGAAAGCCTGCTGACACGGCATTGGGTGAAGCATCCGGAGGCGAAAATCCGGGGATGATTGCAGAAATTGTCGCCCGGATGCTTCGCCCCTACAACAATGTGGTGAGGAAATGTGGTGAGGAGCAGAAATTTAAGCGGGTCCCACGGCTTCAATTGCGGCTTCAAGAGCGATCGCTACATGAGTCCAATGGGTTCCTCCTTGACAAAATACAACGTATGGCTCTCGCAGCGGCCCATCGGATGACAATTCAGAAGTGCTGCCTTCAATAAACGTACCTCCAGCCATCACTAGCTGGCTCTCATATCCGGGCATATCACCGGGTATGGGATCGACATAGGAATCGATGGGTGAATGCTGTTGAATGGCTCGACAAAAGGCAATCATCTTCTCACGCGAACCCAATTTGATGGCTTGAATCACGTCGCGACGGGGTGCCATTGGTAAAGGATTCACGGCATAACCCAGCTGATCGAAAACGTAAGCCGTCAGGTGATTCCCTTTCATCGCTTCCCCGACCATTTGCGGTGCGAGGAACAATCCTTGAAACATCAGGCGATGTTGATCGAAACTGGCACCGCTACTACTGCCAATTCCTGGTGCCGTCAAACGACAGGCGGCGGCTTCTACTAAGTCTGCCCGACCCGCAACATAGCCGCCAGCAGTTACGATAGTACCACCAGGATTTTTAATCAAAGAGCCAGCCATCAGATCGGCACCGACAGCGGTGGGTTCCTGTTCTTCAATAAATTCCCCGTAACAATTATCGACGAAGCAAATCGTGTGGGGGTTTTGTTGTTTAACCAGGAAAACAATTTTTTCGATGTCGGTAATCGAAAGACTAGGACGCCAGGAATAGCCGCAGGAACGCTGGATTAACACGAGACGAGTGCGATCGCTAACTGCTGTCGCCAGCGCTTGCCAATCAATAATTCCTTCTTCCGTAAGAGCCAATTCTTTGTAACTAACGCCAAAATCAAGTAAGGAGCCTTGGCCTTGCCCTCGCAAACCAATAACTTCTTCTAGCGTGTCATAGGGGGCACCGACCACTGCCAGCATTTCATCTCCAGGACGAAGAACGCCAAATAAGGCACAGGCGATCGCATGAGTACCGGACACAAACTGCACTCGAACCGCAGCAGCTTCGGCACCCATCACGTCCGCAAATACCCGATCGAGCGTCTGACGCCCTAAATCATCGTGACCGTAGCCGGTGACACCAGCGAAATGGTGCGCCCCCACCCGATGGTGACGAAAGGCTTCCAGCACTCGTTTGAGATTTTGCTTGACTGTTGCGTCAATTGCGGAAAAAATCGGAAACAGTACCTTTTCTGCTTCCTGTAGCTGTTGAAAGCTGTTCATCAATACCTGGAGAAAGAGATTTCTTATTTATTTTAGATTTTGGAGCTTTTGGCAATGTAAAAATTTGCATTTCCAGTAAAAGCAGGGCAAACAAGCCGCCCTTACAAGACCAAGATCAAAATCCCAAATCCAATAGCAGGTTGGGCTGCACAATTTTTATCAAGGTTACTGCATGACTGTTGCGACCACAACTAAAGATCAAGAACAGGTGAGACAAGACTCGCCTCTCCGTCCTGATTGGGTCATTATTATCTACATGGCTGCGTTACACATCGCAGCGCTTTTCGCCCTATTTCCCAGTAACTTCAGTTGGGCTGCGGTTGGTGTCGCCGTCTTTTTCCACTGGGTAACGGGTGGCTTGGGAATTACGCTGGGATTTCATCGTCTGGTAACGCATCGTAGTTTTCAAACCCCTAAGTGGTTAGAATACTTCTTTGTTCTCTGCGGCACCCTTTCCTGCCAAGGAGGTCCGATTAACTGGATAGGCATACATCGCCTCCATCATTTGCACTCGGATGAAAACTTAGATCCTCATGATTCCAACAAAGGTTTTTGGTGGAGTCACATGGGCTGGATGCTTTATCAAAACCCTGCGGATACAGACATCCCTCGGGTTACTAAAGATATTTCTGGCGATCCGGTTTATCAGTTTTTACAAAAATATTTCATTCCCATTCAGGTTGTCTTAGGTTTAATTCTTTACGCCTTGGGCGGTTGGCCTTTTGTGGTTTGGGGAATTTTTGTTCGGATCGTTGCAGTGTTTCACTGCACTTGGTTTGTCAACAGTGCAACGCATAAATTTGGCTATCGCACTTACGAATCTGAGGATCGCTCGACTAATTGTTGGTGGGTGGCTTTACTCACCTATGGCGAAGGTTGGCACAACAACCACCATGCTTTTCAATATTCCGCTCGACATGGCTTAAAGTGGTGGGAAATTGACCTAACGTGGATGACCATTCAATTTCTTCAGTCGCTCGGTTTAGCCTCAAAGGTAAAACTGGTCGAAGAAAGTAAACAATAAACAGTAAAAAGGCAAAAGAAAGCGGAGAGAAGGATAAAGGATGAAGCAGTTTTTCCCTTCATCCTTCTCTCTTTTGCCTTTTTAGTTGTGTCCCTGCACGACGTGCTTAACGGTGGTAAAAGATTCTAAGCCAATCGGCCCTCGGCGATGTCCTTTTTGGTTAGACATTCCCAGAAATAAGGAGTCTCCGCCCTTGGGGTTACGCGAAAATCGGGGAGAAGAATTGAGATAGACTGAGGCACTATTAACGCCGAGAGCAAATTGGCGGCTTTCTTGATAGGATTCAGAAACTAGACAGTCGGCGTGACCGCTGCTGTATTGATTAATACAAATAATGGCTTCCTCGATACTCTCTACCAGTTTAAAAGCCACAATCTTATCAAGATAGGCTTGACTCCACTCTAATTCATCAGCTAGTTTCAAATCTGGAAATTGTGTCACCAAATCCCTATCTCCTCTGAGTTGAAACCCTTTTTCCTTAAGACTGTTCCAAAGCATTGTTAGAGAAGAAGGTTTGCAAGCTGGATGAATCAAAACCTTTTCAATCGCATTAACAGGGTCTGGCTCGCTTTGATGACTGTCTAAAATTGCGTTCCGAGCCATCTCTAAGCTACCCGTAGGCGACCAATAGAGGTAGCAGTTTCCCATCGCCGACTTCAAGACGGGTGCAGTTGAGAGCTGGATCACTTTTTGGACTAAACTAGGGCGACCATAGGGAATCACCAAATTAATGTATCGGTCTTGAATGACTAAATCCCGAATGGAAGCGCCTTGCTCTGATGGTAGTAGCTCCAGACAACCCGGTGGCATACCTGCTCGTTCTAAGGCTGATTGTAAAACTTGGGCAATGACCGTATTAGAGTGGCTAGCTTCACTTCCACCTCGGAGAATCAGGCTGTTGCCAGTTTTCAGACACATCCCGGCAGCGATCGCTCCTAGCTCCGGAAAGGCTTCGTAAATCAATGCAATGACCCCCAGCGGCATTAGCTGAGAGTAAGTTTGCGAGTGTTCTAGCTGATAAGTCGCGTTCATCACCCGCCGGATCGGATCGGACAACTCAGCTAACCGTTGCAAAATGTGGATGGTGGTTTGCAGCCGCTCAGGTGTCAGCTTCAGCCAATCTAAAATCAGCTCATGTGCTGCCATTTCGCGACTGGCTTCCAGATCCAGGGTGTTTGCTTCCAAAATATCGTCTAAGGATCTCTGAAGTGCCTGCGCCATTGCGGCGACAGCACGGCTGCGCTCTACTCCCTTGGTAGTTGCCAATTCCAGGGAAGCTTCATAAGCGCGACGAACAGCGTTCATTGGGTCGGGGGTCGGAGTAATATCGTTGATTGCCATTGGGCTAACGTCGGTGAGTCAGCCAGATGATCAGCGCTGGCACCAATAGCGCCAACACGCTCACCATCGCACACAGCACAATAATGATACCAGGAGGGGCGGGAGGTGAAATCTGAGCTAAGCAAAGCCCTGCGATCAGTACCACCGCAATGATTCCTAAGGAAACAGGTAGGTAGCTGTCCCCAAGCCCTGGATGAGCAGTACTCCAGCGATGACCCGTCCACCGCCACGATCGCTTGTAGGGATAGCTTGTAGACAGTTGTTCGATCGCATACCCACTCTCTTCAACCACGAAGATTTGCTGACAGCGATCGCAGCCAAACGCTTCTGTCAGCGTAATCGGTACTAAACGCCCTCTACGTCGGCATGGGCACGGGTAATCGTTATTTAAGTCAATCTTCTGATCTTTCTGAGATGGCACAAGCGCTATTTAAACAAAGATATGAAAGTGTTAACTTAAGATTTTCGGAACCGGGTTCGTCTGTTAGACTTTTTTTAGTTTGCACCTAGCAACCGCCTTTCTTCGGACTGGGTACTACTGAATGAATGCCTTTAAAGACACAGACAATCTAGGCGAATTTTAACACTGTAAACCTTTGCCTAGAAATGCTCCGACTTATAGATAATCAGATTTATCCTCTGTACCTCTGAAGATCTATGCCTGAAGAAAGGGCTACTTCTTATATGATTTTAACCAGAAGAGCGGGTAACGCGATTCGAACGCGCGACATTCACCTTGGCAAGGTGACGCTCTACCACTGAGCTATACCCGCAAAACTTTATCTTTATCTAGATTCTCAAAATTTTCAGCATCTGTCAACTATCTTTTTTAATCATTTCATTACCCACCCGATGAAATTTGAAGTTGGCGAGAGTGCGACCGCTTGGTGAAGCGATTTCTGCGGGGAGGAGAGGAAGGAATTCCTCACTCTGTATTTTAATGCTTTCCGGCTCCTCTTCCCTGAACTCACCCAGCTTCCGGACGCAACACCGTAGAATGAAGAAGTATGTAGTTAGTTGAATTAATTATTAATATGCCTGTTTTTGCGGCGATCGCAGTCTTGGCGCTTTTGATTGTGGTACATGAGCTGGGTCATTTCATGGCAGCTCGTCTTCAAGGAATTCACGTCAACCGCTTCTCCCTCGGCTTTGGGCCGATCCTCTGGAAGTACCAGGGACCGGAAACCGAATATGCCATCCGGGCTTTTCCCTTAGGCGGATTTGTCGGTTTCCCTGATGATGACCCCGACAGTGATATTCCTCCAGAAGACCCCAATCTATTACGCAACCGACCCATTCTCGACAGAGCCATTGTCATTAGCGCTGGTGTCATCGCCAACTTGCTATTTGCTTACTTGCTGCTAGCGACTCAACTGGGTCTCGTAGGCGTTCAGGAATTTAATTATCAGCCTGGTGTCCTGGTTCCCCAAGTCGCCTCAGACGTAAGTTCGGCTGCACTCAAGGCTGGCATCAAAGCAGGAGACATTATTCTCTTAGCAGACGGTCAACCACTGAAAGCCTCCAAGGAAGCCATTCCAAAGCTTATGGAGGTAATTCAAAATAATCCCAACCAGCCGGTCCCCCTGAGCGTTGAACGTCAAGGTCAAATCATTTCCCTGACCGTGACACCGCAACCCGGAAGCGATGGGAAAGGTCGCATCGGTGTCCAGCTAGCTCCTAGCGGCAAAGTAGTGCGTCGGCACCTCAAGAATCCTGTAGAAGTTTTGACCACTGCGGCTACAAAGTACCAAGAATTTGTCGTTTTAACGGCTCAGGGCTTTGTACAACTGATCAGTAACTTTGGCGAAACAGCAGATCAGGTTGCTGGGCCGGTTAAAATTGTCGAACTTGGTGCCAGTATTGCCAAGTCAGACGCGGCGAATCTGTTTCAGTTTGCTGCCTTGATCAGCATTAACCTTGCGATTATCAACATTTTGCCGCTACCGGCTCTCGATGGTGGTCAGCTAGCTTTCTTATTGATTGAAGGCTTGCGGGGTAAACCGTTGCCGACTCAAATCCAAGATGGCATTATGCAAACTGGTTTGATGTTGCTTCTGGGTTTGGGAATTTTCTTGATTGTTCGAGACACTGCTAACCTGGAGTGGGTTCAAAAACTCTTGCAATGAACGCAGTTGTCTGTCGTTTTTAACAACGGATAACTGACCTGTACGGGCGCAGGGTCATGCGCCCCTACCAACTAGACAATTGACGATTTATGAACATTACCCGTACATGGTCAGTTAAGCAGCAGCGTGCTTTAGAGATTTTAATTCGCCTGAAGCGATTGTATCCAGATGCACCCTGTACGCTGAACTACGAGACGCCGGTACAGTTGTTGGTCGCAACCATTCTCTCCGCTCAATGTACCGATGAACGGGTGAATCAAGTAACCCCCGCATTATTTGCTCGGTTTCCCGACGCCCCAGCTTTGGCAAACGCTGATATTGCCGAGTTAGAAACCCTGATCCGTTCAACCGGCTTTTATCGCAATAAAGCTAAAAATATTCAAGGTGCCTGCCGCCTCATTGGGGAGAAATTTAAAGGACAGGTACCAAAACGAATGGAATTGTTGCTGGAATTACCAGGAGTAGCGCGAAAGACGGCGAATGTCGTTCTGGCTCATGCTTACGGCATCAATCAAGGCGTGACGGTGGATACTCATGTGAAGCGCCTCAGCCACCGATTGGGTTTGACAGAATATACAGACCCAGTGCGGATAGAGCGAGATTTGATGAGATTGTTGCCCCTAGAGGATTGGGAAAACTGGTCAATTCGGTTGGTCTATCATGGTCGGGCAATTTGTAAAGCCAAAAATCCGGTGTGCCATGCTTGTGTTCTTGCGGATTTGTGTCCTTCTGCCAATTTGTCGCCGTCGGATTCTGTAAATATTAACCTTGCCACATCCCCTCAAATTGTGGAAGCTTCTAATTGATACCATCCGCTAGAATGGAGAATGGTGTCTTTATTGCTGGAAAAAAGTAGGATAATTCATGGCTAAAAAGAGCATGATTGAGCGGGAGAAAAAACGCCAGAAGATGGTGGATAAGTATGCCGCTAAGCGTGAAACGTTGCAGGAAGCATTTGAGAATGCAACAACCCAACAACAGAAGCTGACGATTCATCGGCAGATACAGCAACTACCGCGCAACAGTGCCCCCACACGACTGCGGAATCGCTGCTGGGTGACTGGGCGTCCTAGAGGCGTATACCGGGATTTTGGTCTGTCTCGCAACGTTATGCGGGAATGGGCACACCAAGGCCTGTTGCCGGGAGTCGTCAAGTCTAGCTGGTAGTCTTTAGTCTTTAGTCTTTAGTCTTTAGTTGATTGCGTTTGACCAATGACTATTGACTATTGACTATTGACCGCAACAGCGGTCGATGCCAAGACTGTCTAAGAGCAATTCACTGACCGCATTCGCGATCGCAAACTCGCTATAAAAACTTCTGGAAAAATCAAACGCCTGCATCTCTGTCAGAATGGCAATCACCAGGGAACCCAGGTCGTTTTCCCCTTCCATCCGCTGGCGGACATAAATCTGGGAAGCTCGTTGGGCAATCTCTTGATTGACAGCCTCTGGAATAAACTCTTCATCGAGCCACTTGTTTAATGCGCTTTGCAGCCATTTGCCTTCCTGTTGAGGATTTTCGGCTGGTGGTAAGGTGATCGGTGGGATAGGTTGAGACATTTTCACGTATCAGCTTTTCGCTTCTCAGCTTTTAAATTTCAGACGCCGACTCAATGATTCTAAAAGTTGGGGCAGTATTTTAGATATTAAGGTGGTTCTATCTCATCAGGACATCTATGCAGCCATTTGTGGCTGTTAGAGATATACATAGATCGGATAATACGTCATTAACCCGCTTGGATTGAGTGCATGGAGTTTGATATTCCCACCATTATTCAGGGGTATGCCCAAGGCTACTTCCTGATGGCGGATGACGACAATGGCTTGGGATGGTATTCCAGCCGTCAGAGAACACTCGTTCCCCTTGATGAGCAGTTTCGCTACCCGAAGTCGCTGCGGCGTGTTCTCAACCAAGAACGCTTTACTGTTGCCGTCAATCGGGATTTCCAGGGTGTAGTGGCTGGGTGTGCGGATCGAGAAACAACGTGGATCTCCCCAGAACTACAAGAGATTTATTTGGCACTTTACGAAGAGGGCTGGGCTTATAGCTTCGAGACTTGGCAGGGAGAGAAACTGGCTGGAGGAATTTTAGGACTTGTCATCGGGGGTGCGTTTATTGGGGAATCTATGTTCTACCGGATTCCAGAGGGGTCAAAGGTGGCGATGGTGAAGTTGGTGGAAAGATTGCGATCGCGCAATTTTGCTTTCTTTGACGCCCAAATGATGAACCCCCATTTAGAGCGCTTTGGTGCTTACATCATTGACGATCCACAATATCAAGTCCTATTACGGAAAGCGTTGCAGCGTCGGTGTTCTTTAGTATAGCCGCAGCCAGCGGGTGTGTCCTACCGAGCAAAACTTTTATCGAATCATGAGCAGGCTAAAACTTGTCAAAGACTTGAAACTCTGGTTGATAGCGATCGCGGCAGGCTTAATTACGATTCATCTTACTTTGACTTGGAGGAGTGGCAATACTGAACTGCTGAGTACAAGTTTCTTATTTTGGGCTGCGGTATCATCCCTGCTTTGGCAGAAACGGGACGGATTAGAGCTGAAAAGCGACGATTTTTCTAGTATTGTTGGGTTCGCACTGATTAGTTTGGTTCTTTTTAAAAGTCTTTACCCAGGCTATGGTTTTACCCTTCACGTTACACCTTTGATTTCAATGCTGGGCTTGGGTTTAATTGCCTCTGGGGTTAAAGGATTAAAACAGTATTGGCGGGAATTGCTGCTACTGGCTTTTTTCGTCTTAAATCAAGAATTAATATTGAAATTTTTTAATGTATCTTTATTAACCGCTAAATTTACATTTATTTTTCTTTGGTTTTTAGGATTCCCCGTTGTGCAGCGAGGGGAGATTTTAAGTTTGCCAACCGGGTCTGTACAAATTGGCGGAGCTTGTGCAGGTGTAGGTACTATCCTTCAGCTATTGGGATTAGCTTTAGTTGTTTTACTCATTTTTCCAACTAAATTGAAGGAAAAGATTTTATTACCATTCGTTGCTGTCATCGTAGCCTTTACGCTAAATGGGATAAGGGTGGCTTTGATGACGGTTTTGGCAGGGTTATCAAACAAAGAAGCTTTTGAATATTGGCATCTTGGTGATGGTTCTGTAATCTTTTCTATGATTTCTGTATTTATTTTTGGATTAATTTGTCGATTTTGGCTGTTAAAATCAGGCAGCAAAAATGAGAATTCCGTAGAATTTTAATTGCACCTAAAGCGCTCTTAAAGGATGCGTGAAAGCAAGCTCCCCGACAACTTTTATGAAGTCGGGGAGCGGAAAGTTTGGAAGCTCACAATTAAAACAGGATTGCTATATTTTTGACTGATGAAGCTTAATATAGCGGTAAAAAAGTGGACTGGGATTAGTTTCCAGGCGGAGTGCTTTTCAAACCCTTCAACCGCTTCCAGGCAAAGTACATTCCCAGCAAGAGAACAGCCAAGATGTTGCCTAAGATTTGGCTGGGTTCGGGCACTGGATCGGGATCTAACGATTGGCTGGATGGCTGTGCTGAGCTAGATAGTGGCACGCTGTTCGCTGCTGACGGTGCTGACGGCATTTTGCTGGCAGTAGGTTTGCTAGCTACTAACGCTTTACTCGGTGGTGGCGCTTGGCTGACTGGCGGCACGTTACCGTTTTGACTAGACCTTGCTTCGGCGTTCATACCCTCTGGCGTTTCTACTGGCACTTGCACCTGCTGAGTTTTCTTGGAATCGACTCGCACTTCTTCCGTGACAGCGACAAAAGAGGTGTATTGCGACAACAAGCGATAAGCTAGCGCGGTATCTGTAACAGCTTTGACATTATTTGAGGTTGCTCCGCCATACATTTCATTCATCAAATCTTTAATCCGGGCGCGTCCCCAAAGTTGAGCGATCGCGCTATTGCCACCGCCGTCAAATTCAATCGGTAACTTCTTCTCATAGCGTTTGCCACCCGCGGCGATTCCAGTAATTCGCAAAGTTCCCTTAGCGCGATCGCCTTTGCGTCCAAACAACACCAAAGGCTGATTGGCAAACAAATCAGGGGGTTTGATCGGATAGATTTGCGGTGCTTTTCCAGCCCCTTCCCAGCTAACTTCAATATTCGTTAGTACGGGATTATTGATTTTTTGGGAGAACTTTTCGACAACTTTTTGAGCGGGTTCGTTAGGGGGAACGACTTCGGAAGTCCCCCGCCCCTCCTCTGCCAGACGGTCGATCAAGAAGCGGTTCACTGAAGAACCAACACCGAAGCTATAAAGCCGATTTCCAGGCTTCAGCCGCTTTTTAATTTCTGCGATCGCTTGCTGGTCTTGATCGATCAAACCGTCAGTAATCAAGACAATACTCCGCAGGCGTCCTTCTGGCGCGGCGGGGAAATTCAACACAGTTTGAATGCCATTAAATAACTCGGTGCCACCGTTAGCATCTAGGCGATTGATATAATTTAGGGCTTTCTCACGGTTTTGCGGCGTATTCGGTAAAGGTATAGGAGATAGCTGCGTCGCGCTATCGGAAAAATCAACAACATTAAAGGTATCGCCGGGGTTGAGTCCATTGATAAACCGGCGCATCAGTTCCTTTGATTGCTCAATTGGCGGTCCACTTTGAGAGCCAGAAGTATCCATGAGAAATACCACATCTTTGGGTACAATCTCATTACTTTGATATTCCACGGCTGGAATTAAATAGGTGGCAAAGTGACCGCCGCGTTCATCCGCCTCTGATAATACTGTGGACTGGGTTTGGGCACTCGATACCTGATAACGTAAAATCAGGTCTTTATTCGGAATTGCGTTTTCCTTGCTCAATTCAACCCGCATGATGCGACCATCTTGAGTGGTACGGATTTGATGAGAAGGCGATCGCACTTCTTTGACTGGCACCCCGGCTTCTATTTCTACTGTTACGCCAATATCTTGCCCAGAACGGCTTCCGGCTGGTAAAGTCGGCGGATTTATCTGCGAAGTGTCGGTAAGGTTTGTATTGCCTTGATTATTCGTTGAATTTCCTGAGCTGTAACGTGGTCCTACCACCATTGGGAAGACAAATTCATAGTTACCTTTTTCAAACTTCAGGCTTTCACTGTAGCGAATTGTGACATCGATTTTTTCGCCTGGTTTGATGTTAGCCAAGGACTGAGTAAAAATATTGTCTCGTTCTTGGTCTAATAATGCAGCAGTTTTTCCTTCTTGTTTGGCTTGTTCGTAAATTTGCTTTGCTTCTTCGCGTTTTTTGATGACGCCTCGGATGATGCGATTGCCTACTTTTATTTCCATGTCATCCACTGCCGCTTCATCGGGCAGTGGAAACTTATAGACAGCTTCTAAGGGATTGTTAAAGGGATTTTCAAAGGTCTGCGTTACCTCCACCCGCGACACATTCCCTGTGACTTTCGCCACAACTTCCGTATGTTTCAACGGAAACACTCGCTCCTGTCCATCCACAATCGCGAATAAGCTGCCTTCCGTCAGAGATGCTTGCCTCTCAATTTCCTGAGTCACCATCTCTACCACAGGCGAAGCTAAGTACCGCACTCCCGCATATCCAAACAATAGGAAGGCACCGGCTATCAGCCATTTTTTCTTAGAATTACGTTTAGTAGTTGGGAGCGATCGCCCATTCAAATCTTGCAACACTTCATCTGCTGATTGATAGCGCCGCTTCGTACCCGTTTGCAGCATTTTGTCGAGAATGCTGCCTAACTGTTTACTTACTGGTGTCTTTAGAAAATGTCGCCAAACCCAGGTATCTTCACTCGTATCGCTCAGATCGAAAGGAGGAATTTGAGTGAGCAAATGGATACAAGTAACACCCAAACTATACACATCGCTGGCAAAAATCGCTTTCCCTTTTACTTGTTCGGGAGCCGTATACGCAGCAGAACCGATGACCGTTCCGGTTCTGCCTAGCATCGTCTCAGTCGCATACTTTGCTGCGCCAAAATCGACTAACACGAGTTTGCCATCTCGACGGTTGCGGATGATATTTTCGGGTTTAATATCCCGGTGAATCATCTGTTGACTGTGGACAAATTGCAACACTGGCAGCAAACTTTGCAGGAGTTGCCGAATTTCTACTTCTTTAAACGGCCCTTTTTTGGTTAATTCTTGAGCTAAGTTTTCTCCATCGATAAACTGTTGCACTAAATACTGATGGTCATCTTGCTCAAAATATGCCAGCAGTTCGGGAATTTGATGATGTTTCCCAACAACCTCTAAGCGAGTTGCCTCTTGACGGAATAACTCTGCTGCTTTTTGGCGATTATTAGTTCCTTGTTGTTGAGGAAAAAACTGTTTAATCACACAGCGCGGTTCCGATGGCTGGGATATATCCACAGCCAGGAAAGTTCTCCCCATACCTCCTTGACCAATCGGTTTAATCGCACGATAGCGATCGCTCAGCAGTAATTGCGATCCGCAACTTTCGCAGATTGCGGCATTTCCAGGATTTTCTGGCTGCTTACAATTAGGATTCAGGCAATAACACCGACGTCGATCGTGAGCTGTGCTTTTTTGAGGCGGGAAGGTCGTCATAGCAGCCCTTTTTCAAAACCGTTCACGCCATTCTAGCCATTTCATTTCTAAAATTAATATGAAGAATCGGCTAGAAACGCTCTCAGCGCAAGGTTTTGAGCTTTGTAGGAAGATAAACTTCTCCAAGTAGTACGGCAGAAGTTGCGCCGGTAACTTGGGGAAGATTGCCAGGGATGCCTAACTGACGCCAATATGCCAAAACAGCGAAAGCGATCGCTTCTTTGAAATCAGCATTCACACCCGCCTCATCCGTTGTCAACACTGGCACGGGTTGTAAAGTCGCTTGTAGGCGCTGTTTTAAATAGAGATTGCGACTGCCACCGCCACACAATAACACCTCGTCAGGCATCTGCGGCAGGAAAGTGCGGTAGCTATGAACAATTGACGCAGCAGTGAGTTCAGTCAGCGTTGCCAGCAGATCAGCGCTACTCAGCTCATAAGCAGAGGCATCTGCGATACACTGCCGGAGATAGGTGTAGCTAAATAGCTCTCGACCCGTTGATTTGGGCGGTTGCTGCTGGAAGTAGTCCTGCTGGAGCCATTGCTCTACTAAATCGTTGCAGATTGTGCCTGCTGCGGCCCATGCTCCATCTTGATCGTAGGTTTTGGCTCCATTCGTTAAATATTGCACCGCCAGGTCTAGAAGCGCATTCCCCGGCCCCGTGTCCCAGCCTCGAATATTTTCTAGCCAGCTGCCCCGACGCGCCGGTAGGTAAGTGACATTCCCGATACCGCCAATATTTTGGACACATCGGTACTTGTCAGGGTGGCTCAATAAATAAGCATCTACTGCTGGCACCATAGGCGCACCTTGTCCACCGGCGGCAATATCCGCCGCCCGGAAATTACTTACTGTGGGAATGCCCGTCAGGTGGGCAATCAAGGCACCCCGACCTAATTGCAGGCTGTAACCTAAAGGAGTGCTGAGGACGGATGACTGAGGACTGAGTGAAGGGTCGAGGACTGAGGACTGAGGACTGAGTGAAGGATTGAGGATAAAAGATGAAGTCTCTTCTTTTCCCTGTCTCCCCTGCTCTGTGGGCGGGCGATGAAAAACAGTTTGTCCGTGAGAGCCAATTAACTCGGCTGGGGGGTTGCCATTTTGAATGTTTTGGGCTGCTTGAGCGAAGGTGGAAGCGATCGCATCATCTAATTGGGCAAATTCTTCCATTGACAAGGATGACCCGCCACAAACTTCTAGAATTTGCTTTGAGAGCGCATCTGGATAAGGATAGGTGGCTCCTGCTAGCAGAGTCACTTTTATATCTAAGTCTTTACCAGAAATTTCTACTAAAGCGGCGTCAATACCATCTACCGACGTGCCGCTTATCAAACCAATTACGCGCATCATTTTAGTAATTAAAAATTAACCCTGAAAACTTAATTAGTTGTATTTATTGCTTAGATGAGGTTTGTTCAGCTGCAATGATGTGCAAATCGATATTTTTGAGATAGCGCATCAACTTCTGGACAAAAGACCCCTTCCAGAATAACTCCCAACGAGATTTTTGAGAATGCCCAAGCACCACTTGAGTAATCCGATACTGTTGAGCAACAGAGGCAATCGCCTGCGGTACGTCAAGATTAGTTACTCTTAAAAATTCCCCGCCAAATTCCAAAGTTAGCTTCTCGCAAGTTTCAATATATAAACTTTCTTCCTTAGTCAAAAAGCGTTCCGGATGGGACACAAACACCGCATACAGGCGACCCCTCATATAATCAGCAATTCGCGCCCCGCGTCGCAACAGTTGTACCGAATTTGGATAAGTCGAAATACACACCAGCACCCGTTCGTGAACTGAGCAAAATCCATCACTGGGTGTAGAAGTAATCGCGTCCTCTTCAACGTTGTCCGCCACCTCGCGTAGTGCCAGCTCTCGCAACGCTACTAAATGACGCCGTTGAAAGAAATTTTGTAGCGCCCGATCTATCTTATCCGGCGCGTAGATTTTTCCCTCCACTAGCCTTTCTTCCAAAGTTTCCGGCGTAACGTCAATCACCACTACTTGCGTTGCTTCATCCAACAACCGATCTGGAATGCGTTCTCGTACCACAACGCCAGTAATTCGCGCCACCAAATCATTGAGACTTTCTAGATGCTGGATATTTACCGTAGAATTGACATCAATTCCCGCATCCAAAATTACCTCAACATCTTGGTAGCGCTTTTCCCGTACGGAACCGGGGACATTTGTATGCGCCAGTTCATCTACTAACACCAACTGCGGCTGACGCTCCAAAATGGTATCTGTATCCATTTCTGTCAGAGTCATCCCGCCTCTAATAATTGTTTTACGGGGTATTATCTCCAGCCCCTGAGCTTTTTGAGCCGTCTCCTTTCGCCCGTGGGTTTCCAGCAACCCGATAACAACATCAATCCCTTCCTGTTTAAGTTGGTGGGCTTCTTCCAGCATCCGGTAAGTTTTGCCGACACCGGGAGCCATGCCAATGTATATTTTGTGGTTGCCTCGTCGGGCGGGACGAATGTTAGAATTCAGCGCTCCTGAAAACTCACTTTTAGGAATCATAATTGTTAGATGTTAATTGTTCATTGTTCATTGCCTTTCACGATGAACTATAAATTACTGGCAGATTGTAAATTATCTAACGCTAAATTCAACTTGAGGACATTCACCCCAGGTTCTCCGAAAATCCCCAAAAATCTACCATCAGTGTATTTGGGAATTAATGCTTGAACTCGATCTGCTGATAAAGAGCGAGCCGCCGCCACCCTTGCGGCTTGGTTATAGGCAGTTTCTACGCTGATATGAGGATCTAAGCTAGAGCCAGAGGTGTAAACTATATCGGCTGTGGGCTGGATACCAGACGCTTTCAATTGTTGGGTTGTCGCTTCTACTCGCTTGAGTAAATCTGGATTGGTAGGAGCAAGGTTGCTGGCACCAGATACACCAGTGATTTGACTTATATTCTTTGGATCGCGTTCTGCGGCTGTAAAGCTGCTGTAGTTCGTCGTGCTAGGACGACTTGTGAAATATTGAGGAGAAGAGAAGGGTTGACCTATTAAGGCAGAGCCATAGACTCGTCCTTGATTTTCGATGATGCTGCCATTTGCCTGATAGGAAAACAAAACTTGCCCAACTATTATCGTGAACAAGGGATAAATGATTGCTGTTAGTATCCAGAGAACTAAGGCGACTCGAATTGCTTTAATAGTTTCTCGCATAAAAGACCTAAAAAATGGGAGTTTTGTAGGAGCCGGGATACCCTGCCCTTGCAGAGCTTTGAGTTTTATTGAAAATTCAAACCTCAAAAATGTTTTTTAGAAGCGTTCCGGTTGGAAAATAACCACAAACAGGTAAATCGACAAGGTTATCGTTAGTAGACCGAGTGCCATCAACCAGAAAGTTTGTCCTGAAGAAAGAGTTCCTCCGGTTGCGGCTTGCACAGCTGGCGTTATCAGCAGATTCAAGCACAACAGAATAAATAGTTGCCGCAGCAAAGGTTGCTTGCGCCATTGCGCCTTCAACAAATCAATACTCTGAACCATTTCCACCGATATTTCACTCAAATTAAATCGCTTCATAAATTTCCGAGTTCGCGCCTTCTCTTTGTGTCCTAGAGCAGTTCGTTTTTAAGCCAAACCCACAGCAGCAATCAAAACATCAATCACTTTAATTGCAATAAACGGCGCAATTACTCCACCCAACCCATAAATTAGGATATTTCGTTGCAGTAATTGATTAGCTGTGAGTGGTCTGAATTTAACTCCAGTCAGTGCCAAAGGAATCAAAGCGGGAATAATCAAAGCGTTGTAAATCAGAGCTGATAAAACCGCCGATTTGGCACTCGCTAATCCCATAAGATTGAGACTATTAATTCCAGATGGAGCAAATATCGCCGGGATAATCGCGAAGTATTTGGCAATATCATTAGAAAGGGAAAAAGTGGTCAGCGCCCCGCGAGTAATTAACAGTTGTTTGCCGATTGTCACTAAGTCGATTAACTTGGTGGGGTCAGAATCCAAATCCACCATATTCGCCGCTTCTTTCGCCGCCTGAGTGCCAGAGTTCATCGCTACGCCCACATTAGCCTGAGCTAAGGCTGGGGCGTCGTTGGTGCCATCGCCAGTCATGGCAACCAATTTACCCGCAGCTTGTTCGCGCTGAATGACGGCGATTTTGTCTTCTGGCGTAGCTTCGGCGATGAAGTCATCGACTCCGGCTTCTTGGGCGATAACGGAAGCGGTGATTCGGTTGTCGCCAGTTAACATCACGGTGCGAACGCCCATCCGCCGCAGTTGGTCAAAGCGATCGCGTATACCTGGTTTGATGATATCTTTCAGGTAAATGATGCCGTAGATGTCGCTTCCTTGACAAACTGCTAGAGGTGTGCCACCGAGTCGGGAAACTTTTTCGTAGGCTGCATCGAGGTCTGGTGCCAGATTACCGCCACGGGAACGCACAAATCCTTTGATCGCATCTACTGCACCCTTACGGACTTCAGAACCATCGGGCAAATCCGTACCGCTCATGCGCGTTTTAGCAGAAAATTCGATTGCCTCAGCTGCATTGCGGTCAAAATCCACTGTTGACCCTAACTTCTCTGCGAGTCTGACAATTGACTTGCCTTCTGGCGTCTCATCAAATACGCTGGCAGCCAGAGCAACTTTCGCAATCTCATCCATCGAATGACCGTTAACTGGGATGAATTCCTCGGCTAAACGGTTTCCTAGGGTAATCGTGCCCGTTTTGTCCAAAATCAGGGTATTGACATCGCCACAGGCTTCTACGGCTCGTCCAGATGTTGCTACTACGTTAAACTGGGCGACTCTGTCCATCCCGGCAATCCCAATCGCACTCAGCAAGCCGCCAATCGTGGTCGGAATCAACGCCACTAACAGAGCAATCAGCGTAGCTACGCCTATCGGGTTATTTACGTAGTTGCCGTATGATGGCAGCGTTGCTACGACAATCAGAAACACCTGAGTCAGAACTGCCAGCAATACCGTCAAGGCAATTTCGTTGGGTGTTTTGCTACGTTCTGCGCCTTCCACTAAAGCAATCATCCGGTCTAAAAACCCCTTACCTGGGTCTGATGTTACTCGCAGAGTTAGTTCATCGGAGATAATCTTCGTGCCGCCTGTAACAGAACTCGCCATATCTGAGCCTGGTTCTTTCAACACTGGCGCAGATTCCCCAGTAATTGCCGATTCATCGACGGAGGCGACACCAGCAATTACTTCCCCGTCTGCGGGGATGATATCACCAGCAATCACTTTAATGCGATCGCCTTGCCTTAAATTAGTTGAAGAGACTTCCTCAATTGAGCCATCGGGCAATAATTTCCGAGCAGTTGTGTCGGATTTTGTTGCCCGCATCGAGTCAGCTTGTGCCTTACCGCGTCCTTCTGCCACCGCTTCCGCAAAATTAGCAAATAGCAGGGTAAATAGCAGAATTACGGTAATTAGACCATTAAATAGCCGCTGGTTTTCGCCCGGTACTGTGCCAAACAAATTTGGGTCAATTGTTACCAGTGCAGTGATGATGGTACCAACCCACACTAGAAACATGACTGGATTTTTCAGCATCATTCGTGGGTTGAGCTTGACAAAAGCATCCCGGAAGGCTCTCTGATAAAGCCCTTTGGTATTTACCTTGGAGGTATGTTTGCGCGAAGAACGTGGTTGGCGTGGTTGGCGAATCTGTTGAGGCGAAGTCGAATTTTCAGATGTCATAAGTAGTCAGGGAGAAACTAACCGCAAAGAACGCACACAGAGGAGGAAAGTAAGGTTTATTTATCCTCCTTTAGCAATTTGGAAGGCTTCGGCTATCGGACCAAGTGCTAAAACTGGGAAGAAGGTTAACGCGCCTAAAATCAAGATGATTCCCGCGGTGACGGCGGTAAATAGAAGCGTATCGGTGCGGAGGGTTCCGGTAGTTTCGGGTACTGGTTGTTTGTGAGCCATGCTGTCAGCTAACAGCAGCATGGCGATAATCGGGATATAGCGACCGAGTAAGAGGCTGAAACAGGTACTCAAGTTCCACCACAGGGTAGTGTCGCCCAATCCTTCAAAGCCCGATCCGTTGTTGGCGGCGGCTGAAGTGTACTCGTAGACGACTTGGGAGATGCCGTGAAAGCCGGGATTGCTGATTCCAGCGAGGGTGTTGGGAAAGGCGAGAGCGATCGCTGAGGGAATTAATACTGCTATCGGATGGATGAGTAGCACGACGCTGGCAAGAACGATTTCTTTTTTCTCAACTTTTCGTCCCAAAAATTCTGGGGTTCTTCCCACCATCAAGCCGGTCAGAAATACGGTCAAAATCAGGTAGATGAACAAGTAAGCTGTTCCAGTTCCCTGACCGCCCCATACAATCTGAAGGAACATATTAAACAGGGTGGAAAAACCTCCGAGAGGCATTAGGGAATCGTGCATCCCGTTGACAGCACCGCACATAGTTCCTGTTGTCGTAATTGCCCAAAGTGCTGTCTGTGCCCAACCAAATCTAACTTCTTTGCCTTCTAAGTTAGGAATAGGTTGCTGTCCTCCTAGGAGATTATTAACTAGAGGATTTCCTTGATATTCGCCAATGGCGGTAATGATAGTCAGAATGGTAAAGATAATAAATACCATCCCAAACAGCAGCCATCCCTGTTTTTTGTTATTAGCAAAGATGCCGTAGGTTATAATCAGCGACGCTGGAATGCAAACCATCGCAATTATTTCTAGCAGATTGGAGAAACCATTTGGATTTTCAAATGGATGGGCGGAGTTAATGGCAAAAAATCCGCCGCCATTTTCTCCTAACTGTTTGATACTTTCAAAATGGGCTACAGGACCACGGGCAATGATTTGTATTCCATTTTCTAACGTCGTAGCTGTCTGCGGCCCAGCTAAGGTTTCTGGAACGCCTAGAATGATTAACAATAGCGCTCCTAAGATGGACAGAGGTAGCAATATCCGGGTAATGGATTGAATTAAATCAACGTAAAAGTTACCTAACGAGTTGCCAGTTAAGCCGCGAATAAAGGCGATTGCCACAGCTAATCCGGTCGCGGCTGAGGTAAACATTAGATAACCCAGTGCTAACATCTGACTGGCATAGCTGAAGGTAGTTTCGCCAGAATAATGCTGCTGGTCTGTATTGGTCAAAAATGAGATTGTTGTATGGAGTGCTAAATCCCAACTAGGGGCATTTAATCCGGTAGGATTTAGGGGCAGGAATTGCTGTAGTATGAGAATTAGATAAACTAATACACCCATGACCAAGTTGGTGTAAAGCAAGGCACGGGCATACTGCCAACTCGTCTGATTCTCTTTGTTTCGCACGCCCGCTAGTGCATAGATAGTTTTTTCTATTGGTACCATTATTGGGTCAAGAAAGGTTTTCTCTCCTTTAAATACACCAGCTATGTAACTACCCAAAAACTTACTGATTGCCACCACAATCAGTAAGTTTATAACAATTTGAAATAAGCCTTGCCACATAAATTAAACCTAATTTAATCGAAGCTATACAATTTTTTCGCAGATAAATCAGACAAATAAATCTTTAATTTGCCCGACTATCATCCTAATACGTAGGAGGGAAATACCACAATTAGATTAGATATATAACCTAGATATATATGTATTAATACACCTTCTATACCTGCAAGTATAGATTCAGGTTTATCGCTAAAGTGAGGATATAGTATATGTCATGTGGTGCCATTCATCAGTTGGAAAATACATCTGATGAGGAGGTTACGCACCTTGGTAGCTATCAAAGCAAATCTTGTGACTAAAAATCAGCACTCAACTATGCATTTGCTAATTGTAGGGGCATTTACTGTCTTGATTATACTGGAGTTTTCCACACCTCCATCCTATGTATTTGGCTACCTCTATATCGGACCAATTTTACTAACGAATTCACGCTTGAGCCAACCTGCAACGCTTATACTCACCCTTTCTGCTGCTAGTCTAACTATCTTAAATTTGTTTTCTCCTGCTCTTGAACCGATCCAACCGTCAACAGTGGCAAACCGATTGATTGCAGTGATGGCGTTGGCGGTAACTTGCTGGTTGCTGCGTCGAAATCAGCATTATGAAGAGGCGATTCAGAGACAACAGGCGCAATTGCGATCGCAACAACAACTGGCAAGTATTCGTGAAGATTTTGCCTCTACTTTGACACACGATCTCAAAACTCCATTGCTAGGCGCGATTGAAACGATTAAATCTTTCCAATTAGGACACTTCGGTGATTGTACGCTTCAGCAACAAACAGTTTTGGCGATGATGGTTCGTTCTCACACTTCGACATTACATCTGGTGGAGACGCTGCTGGATGTATATCGTAACGATACCAAAGGACTAAAACTGGTGAGATCGCCCGTAAATCTAGTTACCTTGGCTACTGAAGCGATCGCTACATTGACAGATTTAGCTTCTTCGCGTCGGGTGTATATTACTCTCCGTCATGGTTCAACCGATTTTTACCGCTTTTTGTGGGTGAATGGAGATGCCTTGCAATTACAGCGAGTCTTCATAAATTTACTCACTAATGGCATTAATCATTCCCCGCGTGGCGGTAAGGTAGAAGTCATACTGGAGTACCATGCTAATTATCAAATTGTGAAAATTATCGATAATGGGCAGGGCATCACCGAAGAAGAGTTACCCTACCTATTTGAGCGATTTTATCAAGGACATAGCGATCGCGTTGCCACAGGATCGGGACTGGGTTTATATTTGACTCGTCAGATTATTGAAGCGCACGGCGGTACAATTTGGGGAGAAAACCAGAAACCACGCGGGGCAATGTTTGGCTTCCGATTGCCTCCCCACTTAGTGGAAATTGAAAATAAAAAATGATAAATTACCTTTTTTCGGTTTTCCGACCAAAACTCCAAGACCTTTGAAATGAAACCTTCACTGCGGATTTTGTTGGTGGAAGATGATGAACTGTTTCGCCTGGGACTGCGGATGCGGTTGCAACAGGCAGGGTTAGAAGTCGTTGGTGAAGCAGTTGATGGCGAAACCGCTGTGGAATTGACGAATTGCCATTTACCAGATGTAGTGCTGCTTGATGTGGGACTACCTGGGTTAGGAGGCGTTGAAGCGTGTCGCCAAATCAAACAACGTCATCCAAAAATGCCCGTTTTGGTTTTAACTTCTCATTCCCAAAAGCCTTTGATTGAACGGTTAATTGCGGCTGGCGCTCATGGCTATTGTCTCAAAGGAATTGAAGCTGAGGTGTTAATTTTAGCACTGCGTTCAGTCGCCGCAGGTGCCTCATGGTGGGATCAAACGGGTACAGCAGAAATTCGCGCCGCATTTGACGATACACCGCCACCAACTTCATCCAAAACCGCTGAACCTTTAGCAACTCCGCTTACCAGTCGGGAGCAGGAAATTTTGGCATTGATTGCCGCTGGGAAGACAAATCAAGAAATTGCCGAACGGCTGCATATTGCCTTGGGTACAGTTCGGGTTCACGTCCATGCCATTTTACAAAAATTGGAAGTGCGCGATCGCACTCAAGCCGCTATCTTGGCAATTCAAGAAAGATTAGTAGCCGCAGATTTGTTACTACAAGAATAATTAATCAAGATTCATTTATATATAGTAGGAGGTTTCCATGACCTCAGCAGAGACACCATTTGCCGTCGGTTTCACCCTCCCAGACCATACCCATTTACCAGACTCCGACGGCAGATTTGTGAAAAACTTTCAAGAACCGCCCCAAGGCGATTTGCTGACCCACTGTATAGAACCAGTTTTGCAGCAAATTCATCCCGATGGACAATACTGTATCGGTCGGGATAGCGGGATCTATTGGCGGATAACGAAACCGCCTGAAAGAGGAGCAGAAACACCAAATTGGTTTTATGTGCCGAATGTCCCGCCGACTTTGAACGGTCAATACCGACGTTCTTATGTCTTGTGGCAAGAATACGTTGCGCCGCTGATTGTGTTGGAGTTTGTCTCTGGGGATGGTTCCCAAGAACGAGACAGAATGCCGATAACTGGCAAGTTTTGGGTTTACGAGCAGGCGATTCGCGTTCCCTTTTATGGCATCTATGAAGTCAATCTGGCACGAGTGGAAGTGTACCAATTAATTAACGGGCGCTATCAGATGATGCAGCCTAACGAGCGCGGACACTATCCCATCGAGCCTTTAGGGGTAGAGTTGGGCATTTGGCAGGGTCGATACACAAATATGGAATTTCCCTGGTTGCGCTGGTGGGATGCTCAGGGAAACTTGCTGCTAGACGGTACGGAAATCGCACAGCTTGCAGAAGAACGCGCTGAACGCTTGGCAGAACGATTAAGAGCAATGGGCGTTAATCCCGATGAATTAGTATGAGATCGGAACCCGGTTTTCTGGCTTGGGTCTTACATCAAATTCAGCGGGTCAACGTCTATTGTCAAGCTAACTGAGGATGGGCACAAAAGGCGCAACTCGTTGAAATCCGGTAATTCTGGCAGCGAATCAGGTGCAAACTTGAGCATAATCTGCCATCGATATCGATTCGCCACCCGTAAGATACTCGCTGGTGCTGGCCCTAACACCTCATACATCGGGGTGGTGGGATGGGTATCTGAACTGCTATCCCCCTGGGGTGTATTAGAAGCTAGCCCCGCAGCTAGCATTTCGGCAGTTTCCTGAACTTCTGCGGCATCGGTGCTGCTTAGCCGCAACAAAATGAGACGTCCGTAGGGGGGATAATTTAGTGCCTCTCGTTGTTCTAACTCTGTCTCGATGAAAGATTGATACTGGTGACGCCTTACTGCTTGAATGACTGGGTGTTCTGGGGAGTAAGTTTGAATAATGACTCGACCGGAATCGTCACCGCGACCGGCACGACCTGCAACCTGAGTTAGGGTTTGAAATGCTCTTTCTGATGCCCGATAGTCGGGGAGATGCAGCAACCCATCCGCAGCAACCACTCCTACCAGTGTCACCTGGGATATATCCAGCCCTTTGGTAAGCATTTGAGTCCCAATTAATAAGTCGGCTTCTCCGTTGGTAAAGCGTGTCAGCAGGGTGCGATGAGCGCCTTTGGTGCGGGTGGTGTCGCTATCAAACCGGATATAGCGCAACTGAGGGAACTGCTGCGCTAATTCTTGGGCGACTCGCTGGGTGCCGCTGCCAAAAAATTTCAGGTAGGGAGAACCGCATTCGGGGCAGGATTGAGGATGCGATCGCACAAAATTACAGTAGTGACACCTCAATAATTCAGCGGCTTCTTCATGGGCGTGGTGATACGACAGCGAAACATCGCAGTGAGGACACTCAATCACATACCCACAGCTGCGACAAGAAACAAAGGTGCTATGTCCCCGCCGATGAATAAATAAAATTCCCTGTTTCCCCTCATCTTGCAGCTGCTGCAAGCCTTCCTGAAGCGACCGACTAAAAATTGAGCGATTCCCTTGCTGCAACTCTTGGCGCATATCCACCACTTCTACCGGCGGTAGCGGGCGAGATTGGATGCGTTCAGGCAATGAGAGGTAATGGGTAAGCGCGTTTTGAGTTGGAGAGACGCGATTCATCGCGTCTGAGTTTTGAGTTGAATCGGTTAACTCCGGACTCGTAATGTTTAGCCAGGTTTCTAGGGAAGGGGTGGCGGAACCTAAGACGAGGGGGCAGTTTTCCAACTCAGCCCGCCAAGTCGCGACGGTGCGGGCGTGATAGGTGGGTGCGGGTTGGTCTTGCTTGAAACTAGAGTCGTGTTCCTCATCCAACACGATTAGCCCCAGACGTGGCAGTGGGGCAAAGATAGCTGAACGGGTGCCAATCACGACTTGAGCTGCACCCGCCAGCATTTGCCGCCAAGTGTCGTAGCGTTCGCCATCGGAAAGGGCGCTGTGATAGACGCAGACTTTGTTGCCAAAACGGGCGCGGAATCGGTCGGTGAGTTGGGGGGTAAGACCAATTTCTGGGACGAGGACGAGGGCGGATTGTCCCCGTTCTAAGATGGGGGCGATCGCTTGTAAATACACCTCTGTCTTCCCGGAACCCGTGACTCCGTGCAACAGCACCTTCGCAAAACCGGATAAAGACGCGATCGCTTCTAGCGCCTCAGATTGAGCCGGTGTTAATGCTTTCGGTTGATCCCCAGCCAAGAGCGGTTCTGCGGAAGTCCGCAACATCTCCCGTTCTTGAATAACCACGCAGCCTTTTTGCTCCAGCGTCTTGATGGTGGATGAACTGGCGTTGCAGATTTGCAGCAACTCCGTCAACAACAAATCGCCGCCGCGCCGCCGCAGCACTTCCAAAATTTCCCGTTGGCGCTGCGTCAAGTCGAGGGGAAAAACATCAGCAACCAGCGTCACAGCCTTCTGCAACTTCGGTCGCTGGGTTCTGGGCGGTTCCAGGTAACTTTCGACTAACTTCGCCCGCAGTAACTCCCGGATGGCTCGATACGCTCCTCTAACTTGACGCTGGAGGTAAACGAAGCTGTAGTCTCCAGAGGGTTGAGCTTGCAGAAGTTCCAGAATCTTACAGGCAGTTGGACTCAGGTAATTAGCATTTCCCGCTTGTCCGACTTGTCTCCCCTCTCCTTCTCCTTGGGCAAGGCGGAGGCGACGCTGCGATCGCCCCAGTAATCCCGGCGGTAGCGCGACTCGAATTACCTGAATCAGCTGGGTGTAGTAGTATTGGGCGACTTGGTTCAGCAGTTGCCAGTAGGTCGGCGGGAAAAACCCAGCACTGACCACATCCTCCACATCCCGAATTTTGGCTGGGTTCAAATCTGGCGGCGGTGCATCGCAAATCCGAATCGCGATCGCTCCCAAAACTTGCGCCCCAAACGGTACGCTCAGAATATCCCCCGGCTGCACTTGCAACTGGGCAGGCAACCGATAGGTATACAACCGCTTCTGCGCTTCTGCTTCTGGACAATCCACCAGCACTTCTATCCATCGATTCTGTCCAGAATCAGACTGGTCGTAGGATGCTCTACTCTCCAGCACAATGCCCGAACGCCCGACATTGGGATTTGACGACATATTCCCCCTCTCCCTTGGCAGCCGGATACTACAGCCAGCTTTCCAGACCGCCATGCTTGTCGCTTACTGTAGACCTGTTAATTTTAGCTGGCTGTAGACGCTTGAGAGACTTGAAATTCAACAACATCCGAGGTCGCAACCAAGAGGATAGAAGTTAGGATACAAATGTCTCGCTTGGATGCTTGTATGTGAGTATACTTGCTATCCTCTATCTATTGTGCAGAGCGCGGATGCCTACTTTCTCCCTATCGATAGAGAGGAAAGCTCACAAGTATATGAGATCCTGTGTGAATAGCATGGGAAATTTAAAAAACTTTAAACTTTCCTTAATTAGGAGCCAGAAAAAATGGAAAGAAACCCCAGACTTGGCATTGATTTAAGTTTAATTTAATTGAAATTTATCTACGGCATCACATCTGACGGCAAGCTTCTAATAGACTAGGGCATCACCTTCATGTTTCCTGATTTTTTCTTAAGACGCATACCCAATCTAAAGCGCTTCTAGATTCTGTAATCGAGAAATGTAATCAGGGAAACAATCAAAAAACTATTTTCTGGTAGCCTTAAAAAGCTATTTGTAAATTGAAAGGTTGAATAAATTTTGAGTGTTCCAAAGCGGGTACCCGATCTGGTGTTGCCACGAGCGGATAAATGAAGCTCAAAATTAGCAAAGAATGCAGACAGTAAAAATAAAGTTGACCCTTGAGTCTATGCTCGTAGAGCCTGTCTTCAGTCCGTCATGGATATGTACAAAGAGAGCATCCGTTCCCATCAACTCGCTTTATCCAATACCGACTCAGACCTTGCTATGAATATTGCTGACTTGAACCGAAGCGACGTGGAATCTACATCCGATCGGGATTTTGTAGATATTACCGACCAGCAAATGGAAGAAACCACTGAAATAGAAATCGTCAGTGTTGAAGATGAAATTTCAGACGAAATTGATAAATTAGCCGGTGGTCGCCCCTCTGAATACCGCAAAACTGTCTCCGATGATACTGTAGGAGCGTTTTTTAAGGAGATGGCACGCTATCCCCTTCTGAAACCAGATGAAGAAGTCGAGTTAGCCCATCGCGTCCAATATTTAGTCAAGATAGAAGCGCTCCAAGAAAAATTACAAAAAGAGTTGGATCGCGCTCCCACGAAAGCAGAACTGGCAGCAGCAGATGGGCTTTCGGAACGGCAGATGGAACATCAACTGTATCGCGGACGGGTGGCGAAACGGAAGATGATTCGCTCGAACCTGAGATTAGTTGTTTCTATTGCTAAACGATATTTGAACCGAGGTGTTCAATTCCTCGATTTAATTCAGGAAGGGGCGCTGGGATTAAATCGCGCTACAGAAAAGTTTGATCCCGACAAAGGTTATAAGTTTTCTACCTATGCCTATTGGTGGATTCGGCAAGCAATCACGCGGACAATCGCTAACGATGCGCGCACGATTCGATTGCCGATTCACATTGTCGAGAAGTTAAATAAGCTCAAAAAAGCGCAGCGAGAACTCAAGCAAGAACTGCATCGCAATCCGACAGAAGAGGAACTGGCGCAATCTTTAGATATTGAGGCTTCGCAGTTGCGTCAGTTGTTGCAGCTTAGAAGGCGATCGCTTTCTCTCAACCATCGCATCGGGAAGGGAGAAGAGACGGAACTGATGGATCTGCTCGAAGATGGTGATAATCAATCTCCTGAAGAGCAGATGAGCGAAGCCATGATGCGCCAAGAAATTTGGGAAGTGTTGGGCGACGTTCTCACCGATCGGGAAAAAGATGTTATCTCGCTGCGGTATGGTTTAACCAGCAGCGAACCCTACACCTTAGAAGAAGTGGGCTGTTTATTTAATTTGTCCCGCGAACGAGTGCGTCAAATTCAAAGTAAAGCGATGCGGAAACTGCGGCGTCCCCAGGTTGCCAAACGCTTGAAAGGATGGCTCACCTAAAAGTTGTTGGCGATCGGTAATTAGTCATTCGTTTTATGATTGACCAAACGATCGCTGACTGATGACGAATGACTACTGAATTGATTTTACGTCCAGCAGAGCCTGGAGATGCGTCGGTGCTATTTGAGCTAATTAAAGCACTCGCGGAGTATGAGAAACTCTCTGACGCTGTCACAGGCAATACGGACGCCCTGAAAGAGCATCTGTTCGGTTCTAAGCCTTATGTAGAGGCAATTCTAGCAGAATATGCGGGGCAAGCCGTGGGGTTTGCCCTGTTTTTTCATAACTATTCCACCTTTCTCACTAAGCCGGGAATTTATCTAGAAGACTTGTTTGTACTCCCAGAATATCGGCGTCAGGGGATCGGGAAGGCGATTCTCACCCACCTTGCTCAGTTGGCTGTATCTCGCGGCTGCGGGAGATTGGAGTGGAGCGTTTTAGATTGGAATGAACCCGCGATCGCATTTTACGAACGCATGGGTGCTGACGTTTTGCCCGACTGGCGGATTTGCCGCGTTACGGGCGATTCTCTCATGAGTATGGCTGCACTAACCCCTTCTGCCAGTGACGTAGGCAGTCGTTAACGGGTGCTGGGGCGATTCAAAAATCTGCTCAACCGAACCGGATTCGATCAATTGTCCAGCGCCATCCTGAACCCAAAACAGCGCCACATCATCCGCAATCCGTTTTGCCTGTGCCAGATTGTGAGTGACAACCAGGACTGTATATTTGCCGCGCAGATTGACGATTAAATCCTCTACGACTTCACTAGAAAGGGGATCGAGGGCGCTGCAAGGCTCATCCATCAGGAGAACATCGGGTTTGAGGGCGATCGCTCTGGCGAGACATAGCCGTTGTTGTTGTCCGCCAGAAAGGGAAAGGGCAGGAGATTTCAGCCTGTCCTTCACCTCATCCCACAAGCCGACATCGCGCAAGGCATCTTCGACAATTTCATCGATTTTTTCTCGATTCCTCACTCCATGTTCTCTAAGCGGAAATTCAAGATTTCTGATAATGGAAAGTGGGAAGGGATTGGGTTTTTGAAATAGCATTCCTATTCGGCGGCGCAATGAAATCACATCGATTTCTTGCACATCTCGCTCCCCCAGCAGAATCCGCCCTGTTAACCGACAGTTGTTGGTTAAATCGGTAAGGCGGTTTAGACAAGTGAGAAAGCTTGTTTTGCCACAACCGGAAGGGCCAATTAGGGCTGTAATTTCACCCGATTTAATAGAGAGAGTGACATCTTTAAATGCGGGTTTATTCGCGTAAGAAAGGCTTAAATTCTCGGTTTTGATTTTTGGGGCATTACTGGGAAGTGAGGCTGAAGTTTTCTCTTGAATTCTAATTTCGCTTGTCGTGTGTTTCATGAAGAATTTAAACTGTAAAGACGCGAAGTACGCAAAAAAAGAACGCGAGGTAAGCTTGGTTTACGCTACCCAAATTCGGGATTGCCGAAACCGTTCTGCGAGCCAAGAGATTGCAGCATTAATGAGTAATAGAAAGCTGACTAATACGAGAGCAGAGGCGTAGGCATTTGGTTCACCGCCAGAGACGTTCATAGCGAGATCGTAAATGTGAACCGAGAGCGATCGCCCGGAATCCCACAACGACTCTGGCATCCGATCGACATAACCGCTGGTAAAGATTAAAGCAGCCGTTTCAGCGATCGCTCTTCCCAAACCCAACAGCAACCCCACGACTAATCCAGGCATGGCGGCTGGTAGCAGTAACTCCCATAGTGTGGCTGTACGCGAGAGTCCCAGCGCCGCCGCCGAACGTCGATAGTCATCTGGTACGCCTCGGAAACCTTCCTGGGTTGAGCGAATCAAAATCGGCAGCACCATACACGCCAGCGTCAACCCACCGGAAAGAATCGAAAAGCCCATTCCCAAAGTTTTGCAGAAGAAAGCGTTCCCAAAAAGACCAAAAACAATTGAAGGGATGCCTGCTAAAACATCCAAAATCAGTCGCACTAACCGCCCCAAAATACTCTCATTTGAGGTAAATTCAGCCAGTAATATCGCAGTCCCCACTCCCAACGGAATTGAAACTGCCATGCATACTCCTACGATTAGCGCGGTCGAGATTAAAATGGGTGCGATTCCTCCATCTCGTCCAGCATTATTCGGTGCAGTTGTCAAAAATTCCCAGCTAATTTGACCGATACCAGAAATAAAAATATCGCTTAATAGCCACAATAGCGAAGCTGTTATTAAAGCGACAGATCCCCAGACGATTGCTGTGGAAATCAATTCGGAATAAGGCAAACAATTAAAAGCAAAAGAATTGGTTTTTTCTCGCACAATTTGTTTTTGTAAGCTTGTCTTATCAAAGGATTTATTCATAAATCTGCCCCCGGTTAATCATTTCGGCAGCAACGACTAAAACCACAATCATTGCCATCAATGTCAACCCGCTGACAAACAAGGCAGCGCGGTGATTTCCCACGGCATAAGCCATTTCTAAAGCAATATTTGCTGTTAACGTCCGCACTGGCTCAAATACACCCTTTGGTACCTGCACGACGTTACCGCAAACCATTAACACCGCCATTGTTTCGCCAATCGCCCGTCCCGTTTCCAAGATAATCCCCGTTAATAGCCCTGATTTTGCTGCTGGAAAAACCACACCACGCACCATTGCCCAGCGTCCCAATCCCAGCGCCGCCGCACCCCGCAGATAATCTGCGGGTACGTTGGCAAAGGTGGCATCTGCAACGAGGGCAATGGTGGGCAAAATCATCAGCGTTAGGATGAAAATCCCGGCTAATAAACTTGGTCCCGGCGGGTGAATCCGCCCAATAATTGGCACCAGTACGACTAAACCCCAAAAGCCATAAACGACTGAGGGAATCCCTGCTAAAAGCTCAATTAAGCCTCGGTAAATTTGGGCTAAAACAGGGGGTGCGTAATAGTGACAAAAAACTGCTGAGAGAATGCCCAGAGGTGTTGCGACTAGCACAGATCCCGCCGTCACAAATAGCGACCCACACAACATCGGCATTAGGTTAAATTCTTCGCTAGCGGGATGCCAGGAGGGGTCGTTGAAGAAACGTGTCAGCCCAATATTTTGCAGGATGGGCAAGGTTTCCCAGATGAGGAATAGCAGAATTAAAAGAGCGATCGCGCCCGAAATAATCGCCATTCCCCGCAACATCCAGACGAGAATGACTTCATTTCGCGACTGGGACAAAATATTGCTCCTTCACAATGTCTTGCACATCTTTAGAACGGGCAAAATCAATAAATTCTTTTTGCAATCCGGTGGGTGTAGTTTTCGTCACTAAATTGAGTGGACGAGAAAGCGGAAATTTACCGTTGCTGACGTTGGCGATGGAGGCGTCTACCCCTTCGACTGGCAACAATTTGATCGGAGTATTGTGAGTGACACCATATTCGCCAGAACCAATAGAGACATAAGCGATCGCGTTGGGATTCCCTGCTACGGTTTTGATTCCTTGTTCGTTATCGCCAATCACCACATCGGCACGAATATCGGTTGTCTTTAATTTGAAGTGGTCGGCAAACAGTTCCAGCGTGGATCGACCCTCAGCTTTATTGACCACCGTAATTGGGGCATCTTTCCCGCCGACTTGTTTCCAATTATTGATTTTGTCGGTGTAGATATCGACAATTTGCTTGTCCGTCAGACTTTTAACTAGATTCTCTTGATTAAGAATGACCGAGACGCCATCGTTAGCAATGGTAAAAGCTTGCAAATCCTTCTCGCTGTCTTTGAGACTTCGGGAAACCATCCCAATATCCGCCACCCCCTGGCGGGCATCTGCGACTCCCCGCGAAGATCCGCCCGTTTGCACGTCAATCCGGACTCCCGGATGTTGAGTTTCATAGCGCTTGGCCATCTCAGCCGCCAGAGGTGCTACCGTACTCGATCCCGTCAAAACCAGCTTGCCTTGTAACTTATCGGATGATTGGGTTGCCCCTTCTGGAGGCTTCCCGCAAGATTGCAGCCAAAAGCAGGCAGCTAACCCTAGAGAAAGCGGCGCAAGCATTCTTAAATTCTTCATCAGTTATGTAATTGAAGTTTTTTATGTGTTGGAATCAAAGGAAACCAAGCAACATCCCAAGTCAATCGCCCGATCAGCATTTGTCCTCTGGATTGCAGGATCTAGCTGATAAAGCACCGCCTTGCCATCTCGCGTCGCCGTCACAAAACCCTCTTCTCGCAAAACTTTTAGATGATGCGATAGCAAACTCTGTTGCAACCCCAGCACCGCATTCATCTCGCCAACGTGCTTAGGGCCACTCATGAGCAGTTCTAAAACCTCAAGCCGCGTTGAATCTGCCAAAGTTTTCAGTTTTTGGGCACAAAAGGACTGCGATGAGACTTTTTGGGTACTCATGGATTCACCTGTGTGAAGTTGGGAACCAACCCAGGCTTGCCCTGGATCGAGATTGATATTAACTTATATTTATATCAATAATTGTTTATTAATTCTAGCTTAATTTTTTCTTAACCGATGCTGAGGATGTCGGGAAAATTCAGATTTTTCACTTGAAAAACCAAACCTCCTTCCCTGCAAGGAAAGGAGGTTTCCGAGTACAAGGCGTTCTATAGCGCTCCTAAATGATTCCTAAAGGCGAGATCCCCGACTTCTTGGAAAAGTCGGAGGTCTGAACCGCTGGCATCTTAAAACTCAAATAGGATTGCTATAGCAGCTTTGTGCTAACTGGCGATTCAGAGGAATTTCTATCCAGAACTCAGTACCCTGACCGGGTTGAGACATACATTTAAAGGAACCGCCGTGTTTTTCTACCACAATCTGGTAGCTAATGGAAAGTCCCAGACCCGTGCCTTTCCCAACCGGCTTGGTGGTGAAAAAGGGATCGAAAACTTGGCACTGCACGCCTGCACTCATGCCAGGGCCATTGTCACGAATCTGAATGACAACGTGGGGGACACCTGCTGGGTTATCCTGCATCAGAAAAGTACGAATGGTAATCTGACTGGGTAAGTTTTTAATTTCCTCCAGCGATCGCGTTTCATCGCGTTGCTCTAGAGCGTCAATGGCGTTACCGATCACGTTCATAAAAACTTGATTCATCTGACCGGCGTAGCACTCGATAGGCGGTAAGTCTCCATACTCTTTCACCACGTCGATCTCGGCATGGTCTGGCTTTGCTTTCAGTCGATGTTGCAAGATTAACAGAGTGCTGTCGATGCCAGTGTGGATATCGACAGGTTTCCGCTCAGCCTCATCCAGTCGGGAGAAATTGCGTAAAGACAGAACGATCTGGCGGATGCGATCAGCTCCAACCTTCATTGATGAGAGCATCTGCGGAAGATCCGAAGTCAGGAACTCGATGTCAATCGCCTCTGCTCGATCCACAATTTCAGGATGGGGATTCGGGTAATGGCGTTGGTAGAGTTCCATGAGTTTGAGCATATCTTGGGTATACTCATCAACGTGGCTGATATTGCCGTAGATAAAATTAACCGGATTATTAATTTCGTGAGCGACACCGGCAACCAGTTGACCCAAACTCGACATTTTTTCGGTTTGAATTAGCTGGCTTTGGGTTTTCTGTAACTCTTGGAGGGCACTAGAGAGTTGTTCTGCTTGCTGCTGGGTTTGAGCGAGTAATTCCGCTTGTTGTTGGTAGAGTTCGGCTTGCTGAATCGCGATCGCAGCTTGATCGGCAAGTTGTTGTAGCAGATCGACTTCCTCCGCCTTCCAAACTCTTGGCGCATGACACTCATGGGCAACCAGTAGCCCCCACAGTTGCTCCCCTCTGCGAATCGGGACGACTAAATTGGCTTTCACCTGAATCTGTTCCAAGAATTCGACATGACAAGCTTGCAAAGAAGCTTGATGCACGTCGTTCATTGCCCGAACCCGTCCCCCCTGGTATAAGATTGCGTACTCTAAGGGAAAGCAGTTCTCGTCATATACCTGCCCCAGAATCGATTTTGTTTTGCCAGTGACCTCTTCGACAACCACCTGGCCTTGCCAACGCCGGGTGAACTGGTAAACGATCACTCGATCTGTATCTAACAGGTTTCGGACTTCGCGCACGATGGTTTGCAGGATTGTTTTTAGCTCCAAAGTGCTGCGGATTTGGTCGATGACTTGCTTAAGAACGCTTGCCCACTCCAAAGATTGTTGTAACTTGACTGTACGCTCTTGGACTTGACAATCGAGGTTGGCATTCAGACGCTGCACCTTTTGGTACAGTCCATACTGCTCAATCGCCATTGAGAAGCAATCGCCTAAAGTATCAGCGAGTTCAATCTCTTCCGGAGTCCATTGGCGCGATTGGCCTCTTTTTAGCTGTCGCCAAAGTTCAAAAGATTTCCGGGGATGAATTTGTCGCGCATCCGGGTCAAAATGCCCAGCCCATAAGGTTTCTGTGTCAATTTCATCTCGAAAAATTGTCAAGTATCCGACCAACTGTTGACGGTGTTGGAGGGGTACAATCAACACGCCTCGAATCAAAGTAGATTGAAATACAGTTTCAATCGATTGTAAATACGTTTGTTTATACAAGTCAGCGATCGCAATGATGCCACTACTACCCCTAGTATTTGCGGTAGCGACAGGGTTTAAATTTGCTCCGCCTTTTAACCATTCTTGCCACAGAGGATGCTGCTCAATTAGAACGGATGAGGCAGGTACTGCTACCACTCCCGGTTCTACGAGCTTCAATTGATCGCCATAGGTGTACACTATCGCTGACAAGCCAGTAGTTTCTGGGGCGATGTACAGTCTGCCGCCAGAACCTTGCAGCGCGCTAACGGTTTCCTCCAGGGCGGATTGCAGCTCAATGGTAGGGAGTGTATGCAGCAGGGTAGCGACACGGTTAAGCGTGACTTCCCGCTGAGCTTTTTCGCGGGTTTGGGTGAGTAAAGTAGATTGAGCGATCGCAATCGACACTTGATCGGCTACCATCTGGACAATTTCCAGTTCCCGTTCTGAGATTACTTGCGGTTGCGAGTAGTGACCGACTAAAAGCCCCCACAAGCGATCGCCATGCAGAATCGGCACCACCAGAGAAGACTGCACACCCATTGCTTTGAGATATGCCACATGGCAAGGGTCTATAGGGCGATAGTGGATCTTTCTGGTTTCTAGGGATTCTCCGGTTTCTGGAGAATCCATTAGCGATAAACCAATGAGTCCTGACGCAACATTCACAATCGAACGCAGACGCACTTTCTGATAGAGTTCGCGTGCTTGGGGAGGAATGTCATCCGCTGGAAAGTTCAAACCTTTTAAAGACGGAAGGCGATTTTTATAAATAAATTCGGCAATCACTTCTCCACTTTCATCAGCATGAAACCGATAGACCATGACGCGGTCTGCTTCTAGTAACGAACTGACTTCTGCCACCGTTGCGATTAAAATTTCTTGTAATTCCAAGGATTGACGAATCCGGTTAGTGATTCGGTGCAGCAATCCTTCCCGCTCTAATTCTGACTGTAATTCTGGCTTTAAAACTTGCGTATTTTTACTGATGGTCATTTTTTCATCCACTACGCTTATAATATTTGTGCCTTTTTCCGCACTGTATCTATTTTCGGTGTACTGACTAAGTTCAGCCATACGTGAAAATATGGAACTTTTTTTAAAAATTAGTTTCTATACCAATCTAAAATGATTCGTGAAGGTGCGATTCCCGACTTCGAGAAAGAAGTTAGGATCTGAAGGTTTGTCTCACAACTAAAATAGGATTGCTATATATATGTTTTCGAGCGAGTTTGAAATCGGGTTTTAAAATAATGCTGTAGATTTAGGGATTTTTTAGAAAATGAGTTGCTAAAATTCTATCCAGCTAAGGTTTCTAACTTTCTCGTCAGTGCGATCGCGCTTGATGAAGATTTGTTAGCTTAAACTCTAATTGGAATCTTGATAGCAAACTCAGCCCCTTGACCGGGTGCTGAAGTACACTCCAACTGTCCCCCATGTTTTTCGGTTACAATTTGGTAGCTAATCGCTAGACCCAGCCCAGTCCCTTTGCCAACGTTTTTCGTTGTGAAGAAAGGATCGAAAAGTCTTGACTGAACCTCAGTTGAAATCCCTGAACCATTGTCAATTATTCGGATTTCTACTTGATTGTTCCCTGCGACTTTGGTGCGAATTAAGATGGTAGCGGGATTGCCTTTAATTTCTTCGATCGAGCGTTTATGATTAAACTCATCAAGAGAATCAATTGCATTTGTAAGTAAATTCATAAACACTTGATTCAGTTGTCCGGCATAGCATTCTACTAAAGGTAAGTTGCCATACTCTTTAATCACCTGAATCTCCGGATGTCCCGGCTTATCTTTTAATTGATTCTGTAAAATTACTAGCGTATTCTCAAGACCCTCATGAATGTCAACGGCTTTCATCTCCGCTTCATCTAAACGGGAGAAGTTTCTTAGAGATAGAACAATTTGACGAATCCGTTCGGCTCCAAACTTCATGGAAGATAGAATTTTCTGAAAATCAAGGAGCAGGAAGTCGAGTTCGACTTCTTCGATATAGTCTTGAATTTCCGGGGTAGGATTGGGGTAGCATTGTTGGTACAACTTTAAGAGTTTGAGCAAATCTTCCAGATATTCATTGGCAGGAGTGATGTTGCCATAAATGAAGTTGACTGGATTGTTAATTTCATGTGCAACTCCAGCCACCAGTTGACCCAAACTAGACATTTTTTCAGTTTGAATTAATTGAGTTTGAGTTTGTCTCAACTCAGATAGAGTTTGTTGTAACTCTTGAGCTTTGTCTCGGTATTGGGTTTCAGCCTTTTGAATTTCTTCAAACAAGCGGGCATTTTCTAAAGCCGTGGCGATTTGTCCGGCGAGGGTGTTGAACGTCTCTAGATCCGTTTGACTGAAGCGATCGCTTTCCTTGTCTTGAATGTCCAGCACTCCTAGTAGCGCCCCACGAGCGACTAAGGGCACCACTGCGGAAGAACCCATTTGGATGGGTTTCAAGTCTCCTGCTAGCCCTGCACTGTCCTGTTTATCCACCCAGATCGTTTGCTGCTTTCGGGCAGCAAGGGCGACTAAGCTGCGATCGTCAAGAGACAGACAGGCGCTTTCATCATGCCCAAGCATACCCTGATTGCCAGAATCAGCCCGCCGGATGAGTTGATTCGTGGTTTGATCTAACAGATAAATTTGCACGTAGTGCAAGCCGAAGCGATTCTGCATTAGGGCGATCGCTTCGCGCAACAGCTTTTCCGGGTCTATAATCGCTTTCGACAGCTCGCTGACGGCAACCGTAACGTGCTGACTAACTTCCAGTTCGCGGGTACGCTCTTCTAGGCCTTGAAGCAATTTACCGACTTGTTCTGCCATCCCATTGAAACTCAACGCTAGCACCCCAATTTCATCCTTTGATTGGATAGAAGTACGAGCATTGAGGTTGCCAGCAGTGAATTGAGTCACTGTTCCAGCGAGATTAATCAGTGGCTTAGCCAGTAGTTCTCCGATCGTAATCGCCGCGATAATGACTACACCTGCAATAATCGCAGCCAGTAACAGCGTGTCGCGGGCTTGGGCTTCGATAGGCGCTAGAAATACCGCTTTCGGTTGGACAAAAACCACAAACCACGGTCGCGTCTTTAGCTTGGTAACTGCTGCTGCGTTCGGCTCGTTGTTTGTAGAGGATAAGGCGGTTGTAAAGTAAGGGGATGTTGCAGCGTTATCTAGACCTTGCTCAAAATCAGGCAAATTTGTCGAAAAGTCTGCCGTTTTCCCCTTGGGCAACCGTCCTTCTGCTTGCAGAGCCTTCACTTTAGCCGGTGGGAGCGGTGTAACCGATTTAAAATTTAACTCAGGTGAGTTCCCGTGAGCTAAACGAATATGGTTTTCGTCTAGCAAAATCGCAAAGGAAGCGCTTCCTCTCACTAGGTCGGTATTTTGACTAACCAATCGCTGGACAGCAGCAGCGTTATAACGGATACGTAAGACACCGATAGTATTTCCCGACGCATTTCGTACCGGACTACTGAAGTACAAACCGATCTCATTAGTACTTGGAGAAAACACAATGGGCGAGACATAGGGTAAGCCACTTTTAAACGGTCGCTGAAAGTAATTCTGGTCAGATTTATCTGTACCGATATCTGGTGTATAGGTATCAATTACATCTCGCCCCTGACTATCGAGCAGCGCGTAGGACGAGATATTCAAAGTATCTTTACGGCTGAGCGAACGTAAAGCGCCCTCGACTTCTGAAGCGATACTTTGTCTCTGGTTAGCAGGTAAACTTAAGTACTTGGCGAAGACTGGCAACTGAGCTTCAACCCGGACAGCATCCAGATTCGAGTTTATAAAAGCATCTATACTCAGGGCAGTTTGAGAAGCAGATGTTAAGAGGGTTTGGTTAGCATTGTTCGTCAGCGTCTTTTGTGTGGCTCGCTGATTCAAGAAGGCTAGTAATGCTAAGGGGAGGAGTGCCACACCCAGGAAAGAAAAAATCAGCTTAGTGCGTAGGGTATAAAGTTGGAGCTGTTTCACAGTCAATTTACCTTTTGTAACTGCTGCACAAAGGACGGATCGATTAGTTTTTGAATATCCGGCGCAGCGCTTAGCCCTCCGGTACGAGTATAAAAGTCGGCGTACAATTTGGCTGTATGATACAGCGACTCTGTTGTTGAACCTGGAGTAAATGCCTTTAAGTTGTCTTGCAAATTAGACAACTGGATGCCATCTGTTGAAATAATTTCAGGTTTGATATTGAGGGTTTTGGCAATTATTGCTTTGCTTTCTTCTGGATTCGCTTTCCAGTAGTCTTGGGCTTGGAACCAAGCGCGAATAAATGCCTTTATATCTTGAGGGCGATCGCGTAGCACATTGCTGTGAAACACGATGACATCTGGAATTAACCCAGGAGTCTGCTTACTGGTGAATAGCACTTTAGCCCCAGATTTGACTGCTTGAGACAAATGGGGTCCCCAGGTTTGTCCTGCTTGAATTTCACCACTTTTTAAGAAAGCTGGAATTGCTTCCGCTTCTATATTGACTAAGCTGACATCTTGAGTAGAAAGACCTTTCGTTTCTAGTATCTTAGTGACAAACAGTTCTCCAAAATCATTTAACTTAGTGCCGATCCGCTTACCCTTCAAATCAGCCACGCTTTTTATATGGCGCTGAGCTACCATTGCGTCAGCACCCGCTGATTGATCGGTGACTAAAACGATTTTTGCATCTGGGTTTTGCCCAAGCCTACTCATAACGCTACCTAATGGCAGCGCAACCCCATCATTTTTATTAGCACTGAAGTTAGACAGGGGTAGGAGATAGTTTTCTGAAAAAATGGGTTCGACTTTAACACCCTGCGCTTGGAAGAATCCTTTTTCTTGGGCGATCGCCATCGGAAACTGTCCAGCCCAAAGATTATAGCTGACCCTAAGAGGCAAAGACTGTGGGCTGGAAGTTACGGTTGTCGTGCCATTGCAGGCGGTGATTAGCACAATGCTGAGTAATACAAGAGATACAAAGCGTAGCAATCGAGATTTCATGCTAAAACCTGTTGATGTGTGTGACTGAATACGGTCAACTTCCTGGCTGCAACTGCTGCACAAAAGACGGATCGATCAGTTTTTGAATATCTGGCGCAGCGGTTAATCCTCCAGTACGAATCGAGAAATCGGCGTACAATTTGGCGGTATGGTACAACGACTCTTCTGTGGAACCTGGAGTAAACGCTTTTAAGTTTTCTTTTAAGGTGGACAGCTGAATGTTATCGGTTGAAACGCTCTCCGGTTTAATCTTCAGCCGCTTAGCAATCAGTGATTTGCTTGCTTCTGGGTTGGCTTTCCAGTAATCTTGGGCTTGGAACCAAGCTCGGACAAATGCTTTTATCTGTCCAGGGCGATCGCGTATTACATTGCTGCGAAATAAGATGACATTCGGAATCAACCTAGGTGTTTGCTTACTGGTAAATAGTACCTGCGCTCCGGCTTTCACTGCCTCTAATGTGTAGGGATACCAAGTTTGTCCGGCTTGAATATCACCGCTTTTTATGTGTGCTGGAATGGCTTCCCCTTCTATATCGACTAGCGTCACGTCATCGGTAGTAAGACCATTGCTCTCCAGCATCTTGACAACAAACAATTCTCCGTAGTCGCCTAACTTCACGCCGAGTCGCTTGCCCTTCAAGTCAACCACACTTTTAATATCACGTTGCACCACTACGGTATCAGCACCAGCCGATTGATCGGTTTCCAGGACAATGTGGATATCTGGGTTTTTCCCAATGATGCTCATCACACCACCCAATGTTACGATGATGCCATCATATTTACCTGCACTAAAATCAGAAACAACTCCTAAATAGTTTTCTGAATACACAGGTTCAACTTCCACCCCCTGTTCTGCGAAAAATCCTTGTTCTGAAGCAATCTCCATTGGGAAATATCCAGGCCACAGATTGTAGGCAATTTGCAGTGGTGGAAGCTCAGGTTTAGAGGTTATAAAGGTTCTGCCATTGCAGGCTGTAACCAGGAAAAGGCTGAGCAAAAAAAGAGACGCAAAGCGGAGAAATCGAGATTTCATCTTGAAAAACTGTTGATGTTTAACTGCATGGAATAACGCTTTTTTTCTCGTTAATTTCCTGCCTGCGACATCTGCACAAAAGAAGGATTAATCATTTTTTGAATATCTGGCGCGGTGCTTAATCCTCCGGTGCGAATATAGAAGTCGGCGTACAATTTGGCGGTATGGTACAACGACTCGGTTGTAGAACCAGGAGTAAATGCTTTTAAGTTGTCTTTTAAGGTGTACAACTTGACACCCTCAGTGGAAACTTCTTCAGGTTTGATGGAGAGCGTTTTCGCAATCAGTGCTTTACTTTCTTCGGGATTTGCCTGCCAGTAATCTTGAGCTTGAAACCAGGCGCGAATAAATGCTTGAATGTCTTTTGGGCGATCGCGTACTACTGAGGAGCGAAACACGATTACACTCGAAATTAAGCCGGGTGTGTCCTTACTGGTGAATAATACTCGCCCTCCAGATTTGGTTACTTCAGATAAGTACGGTTCCCAAGTATGTCCCGCTTGAATATCCCCGCTCTTAAAACGTGCTGGAACCGCTTCTCCTTCTACGTTGACTAGGGTCAAATTATCGCTAGTCAAACCATGTTTCTGGAGCATTTCGCTGACAAATAATTCTCCATCACCTAACCTGACTCCGAGGCGCTTGCCTTTCAAGTCAGCGACACTTTTAACCTCTGGGCGAACTACTATTGAGTCAGAACCAGCCGATTCATCAGTTGCCATCGCAATCTGTAAATCCGGGTTTTTCTCAATGATGCTCATCAAGCTACTTACTGTGATGGCAACTCCATCATATTGTCCAGCACTGAATTCAGACACCGATTCTAGAAAGTTTTGGACATAGACGGGTTTGACTTTGACCCCTTGAGCCGTGAAGAATTCTTTTTCTTGAGCGATCGCTATCGGAAACAGTCCAGGCCACAGATTGTAGCCGACGACGAGGGGCTGAGTCTCTTTCTGGGAAGTCACCGTTGTTGTGCTATTACAGGCTGTAATCAGCACAATGCTGAGCAAAAAAAGAGACACAAAGCGCAAAAGTCGAGATTTCATAGAAACTATTTTTGTGGCTAAACTGGGTTAATGCTGCCTTTATATCGTTGAACGATCGACAGCTTTACGATCGTTCGGTCTTAACTCTGGCGCTTCTATTGGCTCAAAGCCTTGTCATCCGTTGGTTTTTCTCTCGCTAACTCAGGAGTTGAGCGATTGCCTAAAAGGATGACCTGCAATGATTAGAGTTTGCATCACTACCCTTCTTAGAATTCCCGATTTTCTTCGGATTTTCACCATCTGGTCTATATCTTTAGTGGAGGGTGTGGGGATCGAAGCGGGTCGATTCCTTAGCGCTAGAGAGCCAACAAATGTAAAACACCTTGGCGTTGCCATTGGATTTGAAGGATGTGACAACGCAACTTGGTATAAGTATTAAATCAGCACCAATCAACAGATTGCTCTTTCCCAGCGCGAACTGACAAGTCAGCGCTAGGCTAACGCCTCGCTTCGGTAACGCGATCGCAGCCCAGAGGTAAGCGTTTTTGTCGAGTTGCAAGCAGTCTATGCATTTAAAATTCAGGGAGAATGCCCTATGACGATTTGGGTAAACGAACAGATCGATCCGTCTGGGATGATCCATGCCTGTATTGCCTGTTGTGATGAAGCGCAGGCAAAAGATTGTCATGAGTCCTACCAGCAAAATTTAACCGATTTCCAAAAGGAGTCCGGTTGGATCGCCAGATTGCGAACGGTTGATTCTTGGGATGAGGTGCCAGTGAATTCCCTGAAGCTGGACTAATTAAAGCGATCGCTAGGTAGAAAAACTGATTGGGTTAGGTATGCTTGGGCGGACGCAGCTTCCCAGAACTAATGGGAATGAGGATTTGGCTGAGGATTCGCAGTTGTTCTGCTGTACCCATGCAAATGAGCAAATCTCCCGCCAGTAATTGAGTTTCTCCCGTGGGACCCCCGATGAGGGTGCCATCGGCGCGACGAATGGCGAGAACTAAAGCGCCCGATTGCGATCGCAACCGGGCTTCTCTTAGGCTTTGTCTCACAACGGGACAACTTTGAGGATCGATCAGGAACTCTTCCATATAAAAAGCTCGATCGGTTCCCGTCAGGATACCATCCACAAAGTCCATCACCTGGGGTCGAAGTGCTGCTGCTGCCATGCGCCTGCCGCCGGTAATATAGGGAGAAACCACGGCATCAGCACCGGCGCGTTGCATTTTTTGCACCGCTTCTTCTGTACTTGCCCGCGCGATCGCTCGAATGTTTGGATTAAGCGTTTTCGCCGAAATCACCGTATAGAGATTTTCTGCATCCGAAGGTAGCGCCGCCACCAGACAAATCGCCCGTTCAATCGCTACCCTGTGAAGCGTGTCATCCAGCGTCGCATCGCCTTGCACCGCGATATAACCCAACTGTAGCGCCTCCTCTACCGGCTCCACCTGAGAATCTATTGTTACAAACGAAATGCCTTCCGCCTTAAACTCTTTAGCAATCTGACGCCCGGTGCGTCCAAATCCACAAAGGATATAGTGTTCGTTTAAAGAATCTACCAAACGCCGCCGCTGCCTCAGTCGTCCTCCCTCTTGAAAGTAGCCTTGAATCAGGGCTTCTGTAAACCGATTGACGATGTAACCGATGCTGACCACACCTGTTAAAATCAGGGCGATCGTAAACAAGCGACCGCGATTACCCAGCGGATTAGTTTCTCCATACCCCACAGTTGCTAGCGTGATCACAGTCATATAGGCGGCATCTGACCACGACCAACCCTCCACCAGCTTGTACCATAAAGTGCCGAGCAGGGCGACACCAAAGAGTGCGATCGCACCGCCAATCAACTCTTGACGAAGGCGTTCATATTTTTGCTCAAGTGCTGTCCGATCGTTGCTTACACTGCCTGTAGTCACCTAAGTCAATTTTAGAAAAAAATGTGGAGGATACCCTCGCAGGATAACCGCTCTCGACTTGTAAAGTGAAGCACAGAGTCAATATTCTTAGAGAGACAGCTATGTTTGTACTCATTGGTGGAGCCGGACTTGTTGGGTTGGATTTAGCGCAACGGCTGGTAGACCTGGGGCATACCGTCGCCGTAATTGATATCGATCCAAGTGCTTGCCGGTATGTCCGCGAACAAGTCGGCGCAATGGCATTTGAAGGCAGTGCTGTCAGTACCGAGGTGCTGCTAGAAGCCGGGATTCACAAAGCTGATGCCGTCGCAGCCGTTCTCCGTCATGATGCCTTAAATCTAGCAATGGTCACGCTTGCTAAACACTACGGCGTTTCCCATATTGTGAGTCGAGTGCGCCACCGGGATTTTGCCGAACCCCTACGCATTGTTGGGGCTTCTCATATCATCAGTACCGTTGATTTGGGAGTTTCTACAATGGTGAATGCGATTGAGTATCCGCAAGTAGAATCAATGATGCATTTTGAGCAGGGTCAAATTGAAGTTTTAAAACTCTCGATTCCCCAAAAGTGCTATGTTGTCGGTCTTACCGTTGCTGAAATCGCTCAAGAACCCCAATTTCCTACAGGCTCTTTAATTATTGGTTATCAATCCCATCCCCACATGGATTTAGAAATTCCCAACGGAAGTACAGTATTAGAGCCAGGAGCGACGATATTAATGGTGACGAAGCCAGGGTCATTACATCAAGCCATTGATTTTATTAATGGTTGTGCCTAATCATCTTCTAGTTTCATCAGTTGTTCATCAATTGTTTTTATTCGCCCTTGCACAATTTCCTCAGAGAGAATTCGCTGCCGGATCGCCTCATTTAGCGCCCCTTTTTCTGCCAAGAGTAATCGTCGTCGAATGGCGTCAAGTTTTGAGCGATCGCCTTCAACTAATTGTCCCGGACGACGATTATAAAGATTCCGCAGCGCTTTTTCTGCCCCGGCAACTTGCACCTGATAAACGGCTCGCATTTCTTCATAAACACTTTTTGGCAAAACCCCTTTTTTCAATAGACTATCCAATTCATCTTGAGCTGCCTTAGAAGCAATTAACTGAGCCTGCAATTCCTCAATTTGTTGGCGAGAATCTGAAAAGCGAGAGAGTTGCAACCGGCGTACAAACCAAGGTAAACTTACGCCCTGCCCTACGAGAGATAACAACACCGCACCAAACACTAAAGCGATCAACTGCTCTCGCCCCGGTAGTGTTGTAGGTAAGCTAAGGGCAAGAGCCATTGAAAGAGAGCCTTTGATATTACCTAAAAACAGGACGTGCTGCCAGCGCAATGGAATCGGACGGTCAAACCAACGCACTCCAGCCAACAGCGGATAGACAGTGAGGACTCGCGCAATTTGGTAAGCCAAAACGGCAAGCAGAACCGCTGGCAAAGTCCTCCAGAATGTCACCGGGTTTATTTCTACACCAATCAGCAGAAAAATAAAGGTATTGACTGCAAAACTGGCATAGTCCCAAAAACTTAACAACGCGATCCGATCGGAAGCAGACGTGCTGCGAGAAAGCCCAACGTTCCCGAAAATTAATCCAGCTACAACCACAGCCACAGCACCGGATACCCCTAAAGATTGCCCGATTTGAAAGGTTCCTAATGCAACTGCAACGGTTAGCAAGAGACTGCTAAGGGGATCGTGTAAACGAAGAAATACAGGGATGCTTAAATAGCCCAAGACTAAGCCAACGAGACTGCCTCCCACGGCAACAAATAATAGTTGTTGGATTCCTTCTAATACTGTGAGCGAACCTGTCGAATACACTGTCAGAATCAGGTTAAATGAAACTAGGGCGGCAGCATCGTTGAAGAGGGTTTCTCCTTCAACGATCGTGGAAAGCCGGGAGGGTACAGGTATCTCCTTAAAAACGGCAATCATGGAAACCGTATCAGTGTTTGCGAGAATAACTCCAATTAGTAGTGCCGGTATCCAATCTAGCCCTAGCCCAAATTTCAACAGAACGGCAATAATCGCCGAGGAAAGTACCGCCCCTGGACCCGCTAAAAGGGCAATTGGTTTAAACGTGCTTCGGAGACGGCTAACATCTGTATTGATGCCAGCTTCAAAGATGAGAATTGGCAGGAAAAGATTCAATACTAAGGAAGGATCGAGTCCAATCCGGCGAGAAAATAGTTCCGTGATTGGTAAACCCGCCAACACTAAACCCGTGACATAGGGAACGCGAAGCCGCTGTGTCACCAGGGCAACAACTGTGGCAATTAGCAGGAGAATAATCAGAATTGGGACTAACTCTGCAATGTTTGCTTGAGGCTGCTGGTTTGTTTGGTTAAGATTACCGAGAACAAACGGCTGCGGAAAGCACCAGACGGGGAGTTTTGCTAAGGACAAAAGATGCATCATCTGATTTAGCTGATTGGGACAAACAAAAATGAGGAGCGATCGCAACTTAAACTTTCCCAAAATCATCCTGTCAGACGAGCCGATTGGATCAAGTGCAATGCTCGCGGTCAATCTTAGACTCAACCTGGAGTCGCGTGGACGATGTTAACCGCCTCAGCTAACCTTTCGCAAGTAAGGCTGTTTCTGTTTTCTCAGGGTTTATAGTTCCCTTTAAACAGAACTTTTTGAAAATTCCCTTTAAGATTGCCAAATAAGGATAAAAAATTTCAGGAGTAAGCAGTGAGTCTAGAAACTCTGGTTGAAAATTCCTCAATTCCGGCAGAGTCAGGCGTGTCCGTTCCGTATGACCCAGAAGGCTTTGACGCCTCGGTGATGAGTACCTACGGGCGCTATCCCCTAGCTTTAGAACGGGGTGCGGGTTGCCGCCTGTGGGATAGCGAGGGGCGCGAATATCTGGACTTTGTTGCCGGGATTGCCACTTGTACCCTCGGACACGCTCACCCAGCTTTGGTGGAAACCGTAACTCGCCAAATCCAGACGCTGCACCATGTCTCTAACTTGTATTACATCCCGGTACAAGGGGAATTAGCAAAATGGTTGATCGACCATTCCTGCGCGGATCGGGCGTTTTTCTGCAATTCCGGTGCTGAGGCGAATGAAGGGGCAATCAAACTGGCTCGGAAATATGCCCACACGGTCAAAGGGATCGAAAAGCCGATTATTTTGACGGCTCACGCCAGCTTCCACGGGCGCACGTTGGCGACGATTACCGCTACAGGTCAACCGAAGTACCAGAAAAATTTTGCCCCGTTGATGCCTGGTTTTTACTATGTGCCTTACAACGATATTGGGGCGATCAAGAATGCGATCGCTACCCTCGACGAAGGCGATCAAGGTGTCACCGCAATTATGCTGGAAGCCTTGCAGGGAGAAGGTGGCGTGCGTCCCGGCGATGTCAAATACTTCCAAGAATTGCGGAAAATCTGCGATGAGAACGACATCTTGCTAATTTTAGATGAAGTGCAAGTTGGCATGGGTCGCAGCGGCAAGTTCTGGGGATACGAGAATTTGGGAATTGAGCCGGATATCTTCACGTCTGCCAAGGGATTAGGCGGTGGCATTCCCATCGGTGCAACCTTGTGCAAGAAACATTGTGATGTTTTTCAGCCGGGAGATCATGCTAGCACTTATGGCGGCAATCCTTTTGCCTGTGCGGCTGCGTTAACCGTCTGTCAGACGCTAGAACGGGACAATATTCTGCAAAATGTACAAGATCGGGGCGAACAATTACGAGCAGGATTGAGCGCGATCGCATCTAAATATCCCAACCAAATTAGTGAAGTGCGTGGCTGGGGTTTAATCAATGGGATGGAGTTGAAGGCAGAGATTGATTTAACTTCAGCCGATGTCGTTAAAGCAGCGATCGCCGACGGCTTATTGTTGGTACCTGCTGGTCCCAAAGTGATTCGATTTGTGCCGCCGCTGATTGTCTCTGCTGAAGAGGTAAACCAAGCGCTGCAAGCCGTTGAACGGGCAATGGCAACCGTAACCGCGTAGGAAATCGGAAAGTTTTGAGTTATGAGTGTTGAGTTTTGAACTAAGAATGCTAACTCACACTCATAACTCTTTTAAGCCGCCTCTAGAGGAGCCATTGTCAACCCAGCGCGACTGAGTTGCTCGTGGTAAAGTTCTGCCTGCTCTTGGGGACCCACCCAAACAATTGCTTGACCTTCAAAGTGGATTTGATAGGTGTGTTCCCAAGCGAGATCGCTTGTCATGTTAGGAATATATTTCACCAAACACTCGTGAACGTGTTCAAACGTATTGAAATCATCGTCTAACACGATCACTTTGTAATTAGGATATAACTTGCGGACAACTTGACTAGATCGTTCAGGAGTCTGAACAGGAGCTTGAATCGGTGCAGCGGCGGTCGGTAAAGTTATACCGGAGGCGATCGCGCCAACAGCGGCTGAAAGTCTCCTAGTCATAAGGCAGATTGCGAAAAGACCTTAACAAAATTAATTTACAAGTATTTTGCTCTATTTTAACAATCCTGAATCCCCGAAAGTAACAGGTTAAGTCAGAATCATCTTCGTTTCCTGTGACAACCAAGCAAAACCAGAGCGGGATTTGGTGCAAAGTTTTGGCAAAATGTCAACAAAACCTAGAAACCCTCTACCAGGAATTGTTCAAAGCGTTGTATAAATCCAACCGCCAGCTGTACCAAAGGCCATCCGACCAAACAAATTAACGCCGAATTGCGAGTGCTGATATCTAACCCTTGGCGGACTGCCACAATCACCGCTAGCAAACTCCAAACGGCTAGCACCCGCTCAAGTGGTTGTCCGAACAAAGGAATCAGCGTTAAGAAATTCAGCACTTGCGGAGCATAGGCAAAGCCAATCGGAATCATCAAATCCCTATAGGTAACGTGATTTGGTTTTCGCCACTCCCCAATCTTCCAAATGGTAAGCGTCCAGAAATAGTAGCCTCCCACAATGCTCATCCCATCAATCAGAAGCGCCAGCAGCATTACGGGCAGCGTTGCCAGGTTAATTAATAAAATAACAGCACTACCCAAAGCATGGGACAGTGCTGCTAAAATCACAATAGTTTGGGCAATTCGATAGGTTTTAGGCGTATTTCGAGCATTTTCATAAAAATTTCCATCTAAAGCAAGTGCATTCCAAAGGGTCGTGCCCAAGCTTACTTTTGATTCCTCGCTGCTCACGTTGAATCCTTACTACTCGCGATTGATGACGACTTTGGATAGGATACTGCCTCAGGGAGCCAATCACCAAAAAAATTCACTTCCTGACCGAAATTAATTGACGTTAAGACAGTAACAGTAAGCAACTAGATATTCTTGAATGCTGCGATTGATTTGGCGGATACTTGTATGGCTTCGGGGGGGAACCTTGAAGCTGTTGCTCCTAGCGGTCTTTATACTCATCATCTGGGGTATTACTTCGCCAGTCGGGACTGTCGTCTGGTGGCTAGGACAAGGAGCAGAAACTTTAGGTTTTAAGAAAAACCAAAGCTCGATCTTGCCACCCAACAATGACTCAAATCCTGCCTCCAAATCCTCCCAAATCAATTGTTACATTGTCTTTTTGACAGGGGTGGGAGATTTTTCTGCCAATGAATTAACACCGGGGGAAGAAGTCTTTTTAGACCGGATTGTTGAGAGTCATCCTAACTGCGTAGCCGTAGGAGATGTTTTCCCATACTCAGCAGAGAACAAGGGTCTAGGAGGACAGCGGTTATTAAGTCCCGTATGGCACTTTGCGAATCGAAATGGTGGGATGGGAATCGCCAGCGTGCTGATCAAAATCCGCAATCTCTGGCGATTTGCGATTTCCGCCGATCCTCGCTATGGCTCTATTTATAATCAGGGGATTGCCAATGCCATCATCGAGCGAATGAATGGTGGGAAGCCGATTTCCCGCACAGAGAGTAAACCGCTTGACATCATTCTCGTTGGAACGAGTGGTGGCGTACAAGTTGCCTTGGGTGCGGCTCCCTATCTGAACCAATGGCTACATCCAAAAATCACTATCGTCTCTGTGGGTGGGGTCTTTAATGGGAGGTCGGGCTTTCAGGCGGCTCGTTTCTATCACCTGCGAGGGAGTCGAGACTGGGTTGAGGATCTCGGCGGTATTGTCTTCCCCTCTCGGTGGCTGTGGAACGTGAGTTCCCAATTTAATCAAGCTCGTTTGCAAGGGCGTTATTCAGCCAGGAGCAGCGGCTCCCACGCTCACGATGGCCCTGAAGGTTATTTTGGTCTAGAAGTTGCTAAGCCGGAGGACATGACTTATGTAGAGTTAACCCTCCAAGAGGTGAATAAACTTCCTATTTGGTCGCTAGAGAAGCCAGCAAAGTAGTCATTGCGAATCGGGAATGGCTATTCCAATTAGCCATTCCCGATTCACAAATATCACTTCCAATCTTCCCAATTCTGGTTGAAAATTGAGGTGTCTGGAAAGACAGTCGGATTGTTATTCTTATCCAATCGACGTTTCAGCGCTTCTAGTTGTGGTTCGGCGCGTGGCAGTTCATCCACTAGCTGATAAGGCGCGATCGCATTTTCTAAGGCAAAAGCGGCTGTCGTTCCAGCAGCAGCCCCCGCTGACCATTCAAAGGAATGCACTCGATAGGCAGCGGCGGCAATATGACTGGTCGCAATACTTTTCCCTGCCACTAGCATATTGTTGATTTTTTGGGGAATCATCGCTCTGAGAGGGATTTGGAACGGATAAGCTTGACCTGCACCCCGTCGTTCACCTTCCCGTTCGGTGTTTCCTGGAGCTTCTGCGGGGCTTTGGGTCATGCAAGGATGGAAGTCAATGGCATAGTGACCAATCCCCACAGCGTCGGGATAGATGGTGGAACGAGTGCGCCGCATGACTTGTTCCGGCGGCTTGGTGCCGCTCAGTACAGACGCTACTTCCAGTCCTGCAAGCGATGCCTGTAGTCTCCGATAGGTATCTGGTGACAATGTTTGACGGTAGTAGTCGTCTTTGTAGTTACGGCGAGAAATATCAATTTCCCAAATGCTAAAACCTTGAGGATAAGCCAAGGTGGGGCGTCCAATAATTCGCCGTCCTTCCCGCATATAAGGATACTTAGATAACCCATGCACCGTTCCCATTGGGGAATCTAACCCACTCAGGTAACGGTTATTGGGTTTCGCCTGCTTAACTCCTGGGCCAAGTTGAGAGTCGGTGGTTCCAGCAACCAGCCAGTGAAAATATCCCAGCGCGTTTTCCTCGCCTTTGCGGAGGGTTTCGGTTCGCAATCCTCCCATCCATTCTCCAGGCTGTAGCTGTCCAGCGGCTTGCAACTGGTCGCGAGTGTAAACTAAGTTATCTTCGGCGTTTCCGGGGCGGTAGTCGTTGCCCCAAGTCCAGTTCTGCATGGAGATGTCGCCGGGAGTGGGCCCCGTATAGGAAAGACCCCCGAATTTGGTTGTTTCTCCAGCTTTAGGACTCCAAATGCGTCGGTAGGTGAAGACTAGCCCAAAGTCCGCTAGTCGCTTTAATTCATAGCTGTAGTAGGGTTCATATTGAGAATAGAACGGTGGCGGGGTATGGGTTTGTGGTTGTTGGGTTGCCTCCATTGCAAAGGTGTAGGTAAAGCCTTGGGTGCAATAGCGATCGCCCTTTTCACTCGACGAAGAAGGTTCGAGGTAAGAACGGGGGTCAATCCCTAGCCGGTAAGGAACGTCAGCCAGGGCAATCAGTTCGCCGGTTTCTGAGGCGTCAACCACGTACCAATTTGGGGCTGCGGGTGCTGGCTTTTTCGCTGGCTGGGGTACAAAGCGCACAATGCTTTTTTCAAACTGAGGCGAGTTCTCGTAGCGATAAGAATCCTCAATCGTTTGCGATAGCGGCAAGGTGTTGAGAGGGGATGCGCCTTTCGCTGGGCGATGCTGGATAGCGATCGCACCTTGAATCAAATTGCCCGCTTGGTCGATATTCAGTTCTTTGATTACCGTCGAGGGAAACCATTTCAGCTTGCCTCTGCCTCTTTTGGCAGCATCTTGCAATTGGTCGTACAGCAGTTTGTGAGCATCGCGGGGAAGAAAGCAGGATTCACTAACCCAACAATCGCCAGGGTTGAGTTCTCCATATTTGCGATTGATTCGCTGTCGCAAGTCCAGGTAGCCGCGAGAATATAACAGCTTTTGCCGTTGGGTAGGGCGTTCATCTAGTGCGGAAGTTCCCTGTGCGGAAATTTGTCCTCCTACCCAGTCGGTAATTTCGGTGAGGCAAACGGTTCGTCCCGCCAATAAGCCTTCGTAGGCAGTCGCGGCACCAGAGAGTCCACCTCCAACAACCAAAATTTCACACTGGACTGTTTGATCGGGGTTTCTAGGGGGTGCTGCAAAAGCAAGTAGAGTGAATGCTTCCAGCAATGTTAAGCCTAGAGTCAGGCTAAGGAGCGATCGCTTCATGTTTAGACGTTTCAGCTTCTACGTATATCTAGCTAGCTCTCCGACGCTACCACTCTCAAATTGTTCATTGCAAGCTTTTCCAGGGGCAGTCAGAACAAGCGATCGCTCTAGCCTATCCCGAAAAGGCGATAAATATTCCTCTACTCGAATCCCCCTGTTGAATTAGATGGCGATTCAAGTCAGCCTCTGCACTTTTCTATAGCTAGCAGTGCAGCTAATTCCCGCTATTGGTAGTGCTTCGGATTTTGATTGCAGTAGCGCTGCGAATAAATCCTAATTTCCTAAGGACTCGCTGAATAAGCCTCTACCTAATGAGATGTTTTTAGTTCTGAAAATCCCTTACTTTAGCCTAGTTTTTAATTTCATTATCCTGTATAAAACCAAACGAAAATAGATTGCTTGCATTTTTATTCTGAAAAAATATTTATCAGGATTTAGTTGCAGTTTAGAGCAATCTAGAAATCACATCTGATAGACACGGCGCTGTAATATGTTTTTTGGAATTTCCAGTGAAGCTACAAAGTAATCTTTAGCAGCAACTAGGGTTTTTAAGAATGAATTGATACGATTAGCTCTCTCGATAAGCAAACATATCTAAAGAGAGAGGTAGTTGAAGAAAGATTAAGCAGTATTAGTAGATGTATACCTGCTCAGATGTAAATGCTCGCTGAGTTGAGAAAAAAAATTTAGTGCATCAAGACTTTCCTAAATTTGTTAGCTCTTTTTTTGGCTAACGAACCTACGGTCAGCCCTAGCAAACAAAAGCATTTCCTGGAGATTTAACCATGATGAAACGAACAACAGCAACTGCTGCCCTTGTAGCAGTTGGATTATTTACGTCTCTGGGCTTCTCAGCCGTAGCTCAGACCACCCGCCCCGTAACGCCATCAACCCGACCGGCAACGCCGTCAAACCGACAGGCAACGCCATCACGCAACAGCCAGTTGACTGCCCTAGATAGGCAGTTTATTATGGACGCCGCCCACGGGGGAATGGCAGAAGTACAACTTGGGCAACTGGCGTTAGAAAAGTCAACCGACCCGAATGTAAAGCAGTTCGCGCAGCAGATGATTCAGGAGCATACACGGGCGAACCAAGAACTGATGCAGTTAGCGGCTCAGAAGGGAGTCACGCCTCCAACTACTCCAGGGCCAAAGTATGAAGCGGCAATGATGCGGCTTCAGCAGTTGTCTGGAAAGAGCTTCGACCAAGCTTATATGATGGAGGGCGGGCTGAACGGTCACTTGGAAAGTGCCGCAGTGTACCAGCGTCAAGTTGGACTGGGACAAGATCCCGATCTGAAAGCTTTTGCTGGCAGAATCTTGCCAAGGGTGCAGGGTCATTTAGAAATGGCTGCGTCGATGACAGGTGCCAGGGTGGCTGAGACAGGCAATGCGATGCCTGGAATGCCTGGAATGTCTGGGATGCAGATGAACCGGGGGATGCAAATGAACCGGGGGATGCAGATGAATCAGGGGGCGCAGACAACCCCGAATATGCAGATGAACCGGGGAATGCAGACAATTCCTGGGACACAGATGACTCCTGGGACACAGACGACCCCAATGCAGATGAACCGTGGAACGCAGATGAACCAGTAACATTGAATCAGTAACATCGGGCAATACTAAAGAGCGATCGCACTTTCCCAAAGGAAAATGCGATCGCTCTTTGCTAGATTTTGAGGAGGGGCGATCCCAAAACGTATGTATGCAAACGGTACTTGCTGATCGCTTTTGTAGATTTTGCCGCAAGACACGATCGGGTTTGAGATGGCACAGCAAATCGCCTAGAATTTGGCTATATGAATTTTTATAGCTCTATTCAGCTACTACAATTAGGCTAACTTGATGACTCCACTTCCTCCGAATCGGACTACGACTCTTAAAGCTGCGTATCGGGTTTGTGATGTACGTCCGCTAGAAGGTGAAAACATTGAGCGATACTATGTTCACCTATCAACGGTACGAAAAACTCAGGCGGTTGAAGATGTTAGCACCATTTTAGACTTTCAAGAAGCTGGCGAATTTACCACACTTTTATTTACAGGGCATAGAGGCTGCGGTAAGAGTACAGAGCTGAGACGAATTAAGAGCCGATGGGAACGTGATTATCGGGTCATTTACTTAGAATCCGATGAAGAAATTGATATTAACGATGCCCGTTATACAGATTTGTATTTGGTGATTATCAAGCTAGTTGAGTATGAATTACGTACTTTGGGTTTAAAGTTTGATGCTCAACTGCTAAATAGCTTTGAGTCCTGGTTTAAAGATATTACTGAAGAGACTGAAACAACTATAGAAAACTCTGTTGGTATAGAAACAACAGCAGAAGCAGGCGCAGAGATTCCTTTTATTGCTAAAGTATTAGCTAAAGTAACTGCTCAAATCAAAGGTTCTGAAAAGAAAAAGATATCAATTAGAGAAGCTTTAGAAAAAGATATTTCTCGCCTCAAAAGTGATATTAATCTTTTGGTTACAGATGGCTATAAAAAATTACGAACTAAATTTCCGCATTCCAAAGGATTTTTGATAATTTTTGACAATTTAGATCGAGTGCCGCCAAATGTTGGCAATCATTTGTTTTTTGACTATGCAGCACAGTTGCAAGAACTACACTGCACGATTATCTACACAGTACCTATTTCTATACTTTATTCAGAAAAAAACCTAAATAACGCTTTCGATAAACCCAACATTGTGCCAATGGTAAATATTTATGAGTTTGAACGAGATCGCGTAGATTTAGACTATAACCAAAAAGCCCTAGACGCTGTTACCAGTTTGATTGAGCATCGAGTCGAAATTGAGGCTGTATTTGAATCGCGCGAACCTTTACTAAATTTGGCAAAAGCCAGTGGTGGTCATGTCCGTCAGTTAATGCAGATGATGCGGACTGCTTGCCAAACGGCTAGCACTCGCGGTCACAATAAAATTACGGTGGAAGATGTCACCTATGCAGTTAAGCAGGAGCAATTTAACTTTGAGCGGGTTATTCCTACAGAACACTATCCTCTCTTAGCTCAAGTGTGCATAAATAAAGATATTAATAAAGATGAGATAGGGCAATTGATGCTATTTAATACATCTGTTTTAGAATATAACGGCAACAATCGGTGGAACTACGTCAACCCAGTGATTAAGCAAATAGATGCCTTCCAAAAAGCTCTTAAACAAAGTCTCCAGTATCCTTAATGCTTACCTAAAGTTATCTGAATTAGCTTTAAATTTCAATAGTTTTATTTCTATAAATCAGCAGCAATTATCTGAACTATTGACATTTATAGATTTTGCAGAAGGTTTTATAATTGGGTTTATAGAAATTAACTTTTCAAAAGATTTAGATACTTTGATAGAAGCACTCAAAAAGCATCCTAAATGCAAAGATATTCATTTTGAGTTGCTAAATTTTAACAACCCGGAACTGCGCTTTTTGAGAGATGCAATAATCCAAAGGCTTCCAAATATACATATTGACCCTGATAAAAAATTAGTTTTGATCCTGCAAGGGTTAGAAAAATCAATTGGGATGTTTGGGGAGTACCCACCCGTGCTACAGGATCTCAACTTTGTTCGGGATTCCTTTTCTAAGAGCGTCCCTCATCCTATCCTTTTTTGCTTACCAGATTATGCGATTACTCGTCTAGCTAAATTTGCACCTGATTTTTGGGCGTGGAAATCAGGCGTTTTTCATTTTAATACAGTTCAAGCTACTAAAGATGATGCCCTTTCCAAAACTCTCCACTCTGATAAAATACTCCATGAATTAGAGTTCACTGAAAAGCAAGAGCGAATTGATTTGTTACAGAGACTTTTGATGGAATACAGCCCTTCCGGCTGTCATGAAAAAGAAGAAGATTTACAGACACAAATTCAGATTTTGACTCAGTTAGGAGAGGCTTATCGCAGCCGAGATGAATTCACAAAAGCGACAGAATACTTGGAAAAAGCACTTAAGTTAGTAAATAAAAATGACGATTTAAAGAATGAAAAAGCTACTGTTCTGTATGAATTAGGAGCTATCTATGCCCTTCATAATCAAAATGAGCAAGCGATCGCCCTTATAGAACAGTCACTCTTAATTGCCAGGGAAGCTGGCAATCGCCTGCTTGAAGTCATAATTCTGTATAATCTGGGCAAGGCTTACTCTTTGTTAGAGCAGTATCAGCAAGCTATTGAGTCTTATCAGAAGTGCTTAGCAATTGCAAAGGAAATCGGTACTCGCAAAATTGAAGGTATAACTCTCAATGATCTCGGTGGTGTTTTCGCTGCTCTAGAGCAGTACCAGCAGGCAATTAAGTGTTATCAGCAGTGCTTGGCAATTGTACGGGAAATCGGTACTCGCAAAATTGAAGGTATAACTCTCAATGATCTCGGCGGTGTTTTCGCTGCTCTAGAGCAGTACCAGCAAGCAATTGAGTGTTATCAGCAGTGCTTGGCAATTGCACGGGAAATCGGCGATCGTAAGTTTGAAGTCATAACTCTGAATGATCTGGGCGGTATTTACGCTGACCTAAAGCAGTACCAGCAAGCAATTGAGTGTTATCAGCAGTCTCTCAAACTGTGCAAATTACTCGACAATCATCAAACCCCGGCAGTAACGTTGCTGATGATTGGGTTGTTATTGGCATATGAACAGGGAGATTTCACCACAGCGCTAACCTACTTGCAGGAATCTTTAGCAGTTTTTCAACAACTCACGTCTCCAGATGTAGAGAAGGTTAGGCAAATCATTGCTGATGTGCAGCAGAGGGCGGATGCTCAAGGAAATTCTATTAGCGGTAATAGATAAAGTTGAGGAAGTAAGCTATTGCTCCATATCTGCAATATTTTTCAAGCAAGAGAATCGGAATTGATTCCGAGCGAGCGCTATTCTTTGCAACTACACTAAGCGAAAAATAAACGGGTAGCGGTAGGGTTGCTATCATCTTCCACGCTGATTATCTCGCCAGAAGATAATGAAGAACCAAGCGATCGCTCCCAACACCAACAAAAAAGGTGTTAACCAATCGCCCCAACGCACATATAAAGTCTGCGTTTGTCGCCGGTAAATGGTGGCTGCGTGTAGCTGGTAAGCATTCATTTTAGATATCCACAAGGTTCTCCCGTGGGGATCTATGATGCCAGAAAATCCAGTATTCGTAGCGCGGACAGCCCAGCGATCGCTTTCAATTGCCCGCATCAAATCTTGAGCGTGATGTTGAGCCATCATTGATGAGGTGTAATGAGCATCGTTAGACGCTGTGAGGATAAATTCCCCACCCGCAGCCGCCTGACGCCGGAAAAGTTCGGGAAAGGCGGAATCATAGCAAATACCCACAATTGCACGCCCAAAAGGTGTATCAAATATTTGATTTGTTTTGCCAGGAATTAGGTGAGCATCGAGAGGAGAAAGTTTGTCAATCAGTTTCCCTAAAACTTTTTCAAAGGGAATAAATTCTCCTAAAGGCACTAGCTTGGTTTTGTCGTAGCGGCTAAAAGTTTCACCAGTACCAGTAATCGTATAAAGACTATTTGTATAATCATTTCCCGCTTCCCCGAAGGTTCCTATCCAAGCAACTACACCTTTATCCAAAATTGCTTGTAAAAAAGAATCTCGAATCCAACTGGGTTGCGTCCATTGGACGGGTAATGCTGTTTCTGGGATTAAAACAGCATCAACTCCTTCGTCAGCTAAAGTTTTGTAGCCACTGGTATAGCCTTCGATGGCGCGACGCCAACCAATCGGATCGAATTTGAGTTTATTGGGAATATTTCCTTGAATAATTCCTACTTTTAATGCGGTTTGGGGAGGTTGAATTAAGGGACGGCTATACAGCCCGAATCCGAGGAGATGTAACCCGATTAATAATCCAGCCGCAATGCTTAAATAACCAGGATGGAGAACGAACCGCCTTAGCGAAGCCATGCGCGTTAGCGCTTTAGGCGAAAAGGATACGAAGGAAGAGGGAGAAGAATTAGTTTCTTCTATTTGTCTTGTGTATTGTTTGCGGTTAATCCATGCTTCGGCAATTAAGCAATTAACCGCTACAATTGCTGCGGTTACTGTGTTAGGACCAGAGATTTGACCAAGGTGTAGAATGGCGAGGTTGTGAGGACTTTGGGTATAAGAAAGGGAAGTCCACCATAGCGATCCAGAACCCCAAAGGCTTTCTAGTCCGCACCACAGAGCAACGCCAATTAAAACGCGAATTAGAGTTTTAAGTTTTAAGTTTTGAGTTTTGAGTTTTGAGTTTTGAAAATTATTTAAAATTGCCATAGCAGCCGCCCAAATGGCAACTAATACGGCTCCCCAAAGGGTGATGAAAGTCCAACAAAAGAATGCGATCGCTAAACTTGCCAGCCAGGGAACCCCTAACCACGTCATCGGGTGAATCCCGGTAATCCAAGATAAGGCAACGCCGTGATAGCCAATCCCCCACGCCAAACCAATTAAAAAGGGAGAATTAAAACTAAAAAATGAAGAAGTTTCTCCTCCTTTTTTAAGCTTCAATTCTCCCTTTTTAAGGATTAAAATCCACAGAGGGGCTAAGGCAATCCAAGCTAGGGGCCATGCTTGGATAGGAGCTGTTGTCACCCCCATCAAGATGCCACCTACCAGAGAAATTAAAAATGCAGAATTAAAAATTAAAAAAGGTAGTTTCTTCATTTTTAATTTTGCATTTTTAATTTTTAATTCTCTACTTCTTCCTCATCATCAGTCGAGTCAGTCGAGTCAGTCGAGGGGGGTACTAAGGCAACAGCAGCGATCGCATCATCTTCATCCAGGCGTTGCACCCGGACTCCAGTCGCCATCCGGGATTGCAGGGAAATCGCATCGGTTGCTTGACGGATGATAATGCCTCGGTTCGTCACCATCATTAGCTCATCGCCTTCATTGATTACCCGCAATGCTGCGAGTCGATCCTTCGGCTTCCGGAACTTCGTCGCCACTAACCCCATCCCGGCGCGATTTTGCAGGCGGAATTGGGAAACCGGGATTCGCTTACCGTATCCACCCATTGTAATCGCCAACACCCACGGCCCTTGACCATTGGTGATAGGGGCGTCTTCACTGGTTGCTTCCAATGCTTCCGCTGCTTCCGACTCCTCACTCTCGACGATCTTCGCAACCACCTGACTTGGCAAGATATCCATGCTGATCAGCTCATCCGCATTGCGGAGAGCCATTGCCCGAACGCCTCGCGTGGCGCGACCGAGGGGACGCAGTTGCTCGTGATTGGTTCTAAAGTGAATTGCCATTCCTTGTCGCGATCCGATGATGATGCTGTCATCGGCTCTCGCTCTTCGCACCCACCGCAACTGGTCGCCTTCTTCCAGGGAAATCGCAATCAAGCCATTTGCCCGAATATTGCCGAAAGCAGACAGTTCGGTCTTTTTGATGTAACCACCCTTGGTCAGCATCACCAGATATTCATCGCTGGTAAACTCTGTAACCGGCACGATGGAGGTGATTTTCTCGTCTCGCGGAATGGGCAGCATTTGCACAATTGGGATACCCCGTGCTGTGCGAGACGAGGCTGGGATTTGGTACGCTTTGAGGCAGTAAACGACACCGCGATCGCTAAAAAATAGAACGCTATCGTGGTCGCAGCAGGTGAGGAAATGCTCTACGCCATCATCCTCTTTCATGCCAGTGCCTTTCTTCCCTCTCGTATTGCGGCTTTGCGCCTCGAAAGTGTTGACTGGCATCCGTTTGATATAACCCTGCTCTGTTAGCAGAATTAAGGCTTTTTCGTTGGCAATTAAATCGGTGTCATCAATCTCACCTTCCGCGTGTTCGATGGTGGTTCGTCGCGGTGTTGCGAAGGTGGTTTTGATTTGCGTCACCTCATTTTCAATGATTTCCAGGATGCGACTTTTGTTCGCCAAAATATCCTGCAAATCGGCAATTTGCGCTTGCAATTCTTCGTGTTCTAAGCGAATCTTTTCAGCTTCCAGTGCTGTCAGGCGTCGCAACTGCATCTGCAAAATCGCATCCGCTTGCGACTCAGACAACCCGTAAGTCTCCATCATTTCCGCTTTAGCGGTTGGGGTGTCGGCGGCTCTGCGGATTAGCTCAATCATTGCATCCAGGTGCAACAGGGCAATCAGCAGCCCTTGCAGCATATGATCTCGCTCTTCTGCTTTCCGCAATTCGTAGCGGGTGCGACGGGTGATGCACTCAATCCGGAAATCTAGGAAAACGGTGAGGAATTTCTTGAGACTGAGTAACTGGGGTTCCCCATTTACCAGCGCCAGCATATTCGCCCCAAAGTTTGCTTGGATGGGCGTTTGCTTGTAGAGGTTATTCAGGACAACGCGGGGATAAGCGTCTCGCCGGAGTTCTACGACAATCCGCATGCCATCGCGATCGCTTTCATCCCGAATATCGGCAATTCCCTCCAGCCGCTTCTCATTCACCATTTCGGCAATTTTCTCAATCAGCGCCGCCTTATTCGTTTGGTAAGGCAACTGAGTGATAATGATTGCTTCCCGGTCAGGACGCCCCCGATGTTCAATGGTTTCTATCTGGGCAACGCCCCGCATTGTAATCGAGCCGCGCCCAGTCGTATAGGCTTCCTTAATCCCAGAAACTCCCAGAATTTGTCCGCCTGTCGGAAAGTCTGGGCCAGGAATATACTGCATCAACTCCAGGTCAGTAATTTCTGGATTGTGGATCAAGGCGATCAATCCAGAGATTAACTCTCCCAGATTATGTGGGGGAATGTTTGTTGCCATTCCCACGGCAATCCCCGAAGAACCATTGAGCAACATCTGGGGAATGCGTGCGGGTAATACCAGCGGTTCTTGCTGGGAACCATCGAAGTTATCCCCAAAGTCTACTGTTTCCGCTTCAATATCCTGGAGGAGAGCAACCCCTGTGAGGGCTTGCAAGCGGCATTCGGTGTATCGCATTGCCGCTGGTGGATCGTTGTCCACCGAGCCGAAGTTGCCGTGTCCGTTAATCAGCGGGTCGCGCATGGAAAAATCCTGCGCCATCCGCACTAGGGCGTCGTATACCGCTGTATCACCGTGAGGATGGTATTTACCCAGCACTTCCCCCACCACACGGGCACATTTGCGGAAAGGTCGATCGTGGGTAAGACCCAGCTCATTCATGGCGTAGAGAATCCGCCGGTGTACAGGTTTCAGACCATCCCTAGCGTCTGGGAGTGCCCTACCAACAATTACGCTCATCGCGTATTCCAGGTAAGACCGGGACATCTCGCTCCCTAAATCCGTGGGGATAATCCGCTCCGGGGAAGTGGTCATACTGTGAAAAAGCTCCAAAAGTATAGAAAAATGGCAGATAATATGCAAAGGCTTGCAATAAGTTCCGCCTTAATTCCAAATAATGACAAATTCTATTAAAATTCTATCACATTTTGGTCTTTATCAGTCATTATTTCAGGCTTAATTGCTGATGGAAGAATGGCGAATCGTTCGTGGTTAATAATGCGTTTTGCCACGAGTCACGAACAATCTTCAATTAGCAATCTTTTAACGGACTGTGGTTACTCTGCGATCGCTTCTTGCTGCGTTTTGAGTTGAGCCGTAATCAGAGGTGCTTTGGGAGCCAGAAAAAAGCCAATCAAACTGGCAAACAAGACAGGCGTTAACGGACTGATGTTCGTTAGTTTCGTCAACAGTAAAGTTGTACTTACGGGCGTCCGCGTTACCGATGCATTAAAAGCCGCCATAACGCAAATCATGGCAAGGGCAGGATTCAGTCCCGGAATCAATAGAGCGATCGCTTTGCCGATACAAGCACCCGTGAAAAAGATCGGGATAATAAACCCACCCCGCCAACCACCCGTGACTGTGATGGAAATTGCCACCATTTTTGCAATCGCTAGCGTTAACAAGAAAGCCATTGAAAAATCACGATCGAGGACTTCTGCTAACTCTTCGTGTCCAAAATAACGGGTGAGGGGGAAAAGAGTCGCTAAAATGCCCAATCCTAAACCCGCAAAAGTCGTCCGTACATAAATGGGGCCGGGAATTCGAGCCAAAAGGCGATCGCATCCTCGAAAAATGCTCATGAACAGCCATCCGGCTACGGCTCCAATCACTCCGTACAGGATCGCCATCGCAAAATCATCAATGTTGTCGAGAGTGTACTGAGGAAAATGCCAAGTTGGGGCAATCCCCAGTTTGGTAATTGCCGCAAAAACTAGATAACTCGCGCAACTCGCCACAATTGCTGGCAGAATTGCTTCGTAATACTCCAAAACGTGTTGATGATGCAAAATCTCTAAGGCGAACATGGCACCGCCAAGGGGTGCGCCAAACAAAGCAGTAAAGCCCGCCGCCATCGCCGCTAAACTCATCGAGCGCAGGTCTTCCCCCTGCAAATTCAAGCGGTCAGCGACCCAAGTTCCCAAAGATCCGGTGACTTGTACCAGCGGTGCTTCTGGGCCAGCACTGCCCCCGGCGGATATGCTCAATAGGGACGCCAGAATCATCGAGGGATTTTTGGTCGCATCCAGGCGTCCGCCGCGAAAGTGGATATTATCAACAAGTACGGCAATTTCACCGGGATTCCCTAGAAAATAAATCACCAAGCCGATTAGCAACCCGGCAAGTGGCATCACCAGCAGTAGAGTCGGCCCTTCAACCCGGTTAAGGATGTGAATCAAGAACTCCAGAACGTTCCAGTACAACCCAGCGAATAAGCCACAAGCAGTACCGAGAACCGTCCAGCGTAAGACCCAGCGTGAAATCATCAGAGGATTTCGCTTTGCCAAGCCAAAAAGTTGAAGAAACCTCCAGCGTTGAATGCGCTCTGGGGGGTTGGGCTTTTCTGGTGACACTGCTATTTCCTCCCTATTGCTGGCAAATAAGTAATTTTTTTGTCTTAACTCTACAAATTGGCATGAAACTTATCTATTTTTAATAATAAATTGAATCAGAGCCTACAAAATACTTATGTTGATTATGCATTCAGTTACAGCGATTCCCATTCGAGTGGAATCTACCTAGCAACGCCAGGTGCAGTATTTTTTTTATATGTGGTCTTGGGGGCGCTTCTTTCTGAATCCCGATCGGGAGCGAAATATAAATAGCGGTGCAGTCCTACCAGCGACAGACAAGCGGTAGCACAGGGCGGAAATCTGCTTGCTGTTGCTGCAACTCCCGATCAAAGCCAAGTTCGAGAAGATACTCCTCTCCAAGGCTTAAATCCACCAAGTTAGCATCGGCGATCGCTTTGAGTTCTGTAGAGGGTTTGTCTGCATAAGGACTCACGAATTTCACGCGAGTAACCTTGCACAAACCCGAAGTATGTTTCAAAGGTTGACTTTTGTTAATCTCAAAATTGTCTGGTCTTTCACCAAAGGACAGATAGAAGAGCATCGGCTCAGTTATTACATTGGAGTTCCTCCCCATAGGAATACTCAACGACTCTGGTAGATATGGTGGATGATACTCCCAGGTTGAGAAGGGAAGACTACTGACCGGATGGGATGTCGATCGCAAACAAAACCCAAATGGGCAAGCACCCCGCTTTCGGTCTACCCATCGTTCCCATATATGTATCCCAGAAATAGGAGTAGATTGTGCCTCTTGTGAGTTGTGTACCCACAGCAATTCCAACATGACGTTATGGAAGAAGAAGCGACGATTGGCTGTACCCTGCCCCGGATGAAGGTTGGGCGTTCCTTCAGTTAAGCCAAAGGCTATTAAACCATCGGCTTCAGGAGCGTCAATATCAGTACAAATAAACAGATGATCGAGTTCAAATGCCATATTCAGGGATGCTGGTGAGTAAGATTTAAATGCAGCAGATAACCTCAAATTTATCAAGGTTCTGTTGCGCCCAAACACAGGCGATGCCTGGAATAGCCAGGAGCTCTACAAGTTATGGGATATAGGAGATAGACAGCCTAGAAGCGATCGCTCCTGCCCAAAACCAATCGGGTAGGCTGACAAAGGCTTGGAGTCACTGTGCAATAGGGTTTTGTCCTCTTGAACAATTAGCAATTAGCATTTAGAAATTTAAGTCTCAAGACAGTGTATGTCTCGCCGCAGACAAGATTAAGCTGAGTCACGTAAGCTAAACCTGTTTGGGCAAGTACGTATGAGTGCTGAAGAACCTAAAGAAGAAAACACGAATCAATCAGACGAAACACTAGAACCAGAAGTGGAGGCAGCGATCGCTAAGATCAAACAGCCTGCGTCAATCAACGAAACTCTGTTGAATGTAGAGCCAGGTGAACTGAAGAATAACCCGGCGGTGGCACCTCAAATGTACAACGAAGGTGAAGATTTGAGGGATGATTTGAAACGGGATTAAGCAAGGTGCAGATAATGCCAGAAAGCATTGATGCTGCCTATGATTGATCCTGGTGTTGCCAACCTTTCTCGGACTATGCTGCCTGTAATCTACTCAGATGAGTTTCTCGATCACGACACGGGTCGATCCCACCCAGAACGACCCGCACGCCTGACGGCAATTGTGAACGCTTTAAAAGCTGCGCCTTGGGCAGCTCAAATTGAATGGCAGCTGCCAACGCCAGTAGAGAACCGTGCGATCGCGCCGATTTTACAACAAGTCCACACTCAACAACACATTGAGAAAGTCCGGCAGATTGCCCAGAATGGTGGCGGATATTTGGATGGTGGCGATACCCTCGTTTCCCCCCGGAGTTACGATGTGGCAATGCTTGCAGCCAGCGCGTGGCTGGATGGGGTAGATCGCGTCCTCGCTACCAATAACCCAGCTTTTGTGCTGGTACGTCCCCCCGGACACCATGCAGAACGCAATTATGGCATGGGGTTTTGTTTATTTTCCAATGCAGCGATCGCAGCCTACTACGCCCTCGAACAACCTAGCATCAATCGCGTTGCTATCCTCGACTGGGATGTTCATCACGGCAACGGCACGCAAAATATTGTAGAAACCCACCCCCAAATTGCCTACTGTTCCTTGCACCAATCTCCTTGCTATCCCGGCACCGGACAAGCTTCCGAACGCGGTATCCACAAAAATGTGCTGAATTTCCCCATGTTTCCTGGCAGCACAATCACTGAATACCAACCGCTTTTTGAGCAGAAGATTGTACCCTTTTTAACCAATTTTCAGCCAGATTTGCTGATAGTCAGTGCTGGTTATGACGCGAATGCAGATGACCCATTAGCTAGTATTAACCTGCAACCGCAAGATTATGGGTTATTTACCGATTATTGTCTGCAAGTAACTCGTCGCATTGTTTTTGGTCTTGAGGGCGGTTATGACCTCTCATCATTAGCGAAATCTGTTCTATCGACGATTGAGCGATGTTTAGTATAGGCTTTTGGCGCTCAGTTTTTGCCGCTTAAAATAGGACGGAGGACTGAAGGGTGAGGACTGAGTAACTAATCGTTTAAGTAGTTTAAACTCAGGGTCTTTACTTATTCTTTTTTCCAGCCTATCGCTCCTAAATGAACGCCATTTATGTAAGATTAGTGTTAAATAATTTTCAACCACTAGGAGCGATCGCGATTACTCTCCAGGCTGTTTCCCACTAGCAAAACTTCTATTGTCGAGGTGGGTAATCGCAAATTATCTTACCATTACCCGCCTGAACTGACTAATTTAGCCGCAGGGAAACTGATACAAATTACGCAACTTTCTTGGTACGCTTCAACTGGAAAACAGTACCAAAAGCACCCACTACGATCAGACTCATCGTAGATGCAGGTTCCGGGACGGTTTGCGTATCTGGGTCTGGGGGAGTGACGACCACCTCGGAGTCAGAATCACACTTGCCGACAGCCTGGGACTGTGTGTCTGTAGTTTTTTCCCAAACTAGAGCATCACACCCGGTTTCGTTGTCTTTATAAGTTTCAAATGTAAGGGAGCCGTTAGGAAGAGTAGGTGGCATATCGTATAGGTAAAAAGCTCCAGCGTGCATACTCTTAACGGACTTAGAAACTGTATCAAATTCAAATTTAAATAAAGATGATAAAGTTGAATACTGTTGTTCGACTTTCCCCTGTTTTAAAAATGAAATCTTAAAAGAATTTAATTGATTTTTGCCGATTGTTCCTGAGTAAAGGGTGTCATCATAACTAAAAGAACCTAAAATCGTATACTCATCATTTCCAGCAAAGCTAAAGTTATAAAAACTGGCAGCTTCAGAAGGATTAGACAAACTAAGAACAGTAGCAGTAGCAATAGTGGCTGCAATCGGAAACGTGCTAGTAGCAGCTAACGCTAATTTCTGTATGATGTTAGATGTCATTCAATTCTCCCTGAGCGATTCACGTTTGTCATTACGTTTACTATTAAACTGTCATGAATCGCTCAACTACATCCTCCACTTGTATCGCCCAGTAGGGCGATGTGAGACAAACTGTAAACGTGCGTTTTGTCTCTTAAGCTGCTTCTTTAAAACAACTTCACACAAATTAAACGCTTGCTTCGTTTTGCTTCTTTTGATATATGAGATTTGTGTTCTATAATTTTCAGCTACTAGGAGCGATCGCTGCTTTGCACTGCAACGCTTAACATCACTTTTATCTGAGTCAGTCAAGCGTTGCGCTAGCTCCACACTCTTTAACTCTTTCCACTCCAAGCAATCGGAGGGCTGGGATAGGATGCCGAATAAGAAGCACTAGGGCGAGTTTTCGTTTCTTCGTCTAGGACTTTCACAACTTTGTTGTAAATTTCTTCTGCCTGTTGCAGAGAATCACCAATACTGGTTAATCCCAGCTTGCCGAACTCGGAAAGACAACCCATGAGATGGAAAACGGTGCCGGTTTCTGTACTGGTATCAAAGTGCAGCCGTTGGTGGGCAATAATATCCATCAAATCATTCGGCAACAGCCCTACATAACGTTCTTTTTGGAGGTTGTCGGTAGCAACATAGTATTTTGGGCGACCTTGTTGGCTGTAGAACAAACCCGTGGAACTGTCATAGCGACCGTTGGTTAAAAACTTGAGGGTCATAAACGGGTGGGTCGTCCCGCCCTTCCGCAAATTGATTTCAATCGCTTGGATGTCCCACTTCTCGCCAGATTTTTCGGGGTGATGACAGGCGATAAAATCCACCCCAAAGCGTTCTAAAGCTCCTTTTTTTGCCAGGTTTCGCCCCACACGCAACCCTAACTCCTGCAAGCGCAGGCGGTAAACTTCATCGGCGGGGAAGTTGCAACCGAGATAAATCTGACCATCTGGGCCACCCAGAATTTGGTCGTGCGTGGAGAGAATTTCTACCTCTCCATTGGGGTCAATGCGACCTTGAACGCTAGGCGATCGCTTATGCTCTCCTTCAATAAAAGCTTCTACAATTGCCCCTAACTCTGGGATACGGCTGGAAAAATTTTCCCAAGTTTCTGCCTTGGCTTGAAAGCTCAAGGAAGAAAAGCGATCGCTGATAGCGGCAACCCTTTCGGCATGGGAGGCTTCTCCGGGTGCTACATTTTTGATCGGTCTGAGATCCAGTAGCGCATTCCCCTCGCCGGAAAATCCTTCATTGAGTTTGACAACCATCCGCTTTAACTGGGGTTGGCGTTCCCATAATTCGGCTGCTGCTACACCCAAGTCTTCTGCATTCCAGACACTGTCGCTGCCATCGGGATGAGGAACCCCACACTCGGCAAAGATTTTCCGGCTGCCGCTTTTGGTGCCCCAGGTGAGTAAATCGGGGTCGAGCGCCAGAAGGGGAATGCCCATCTGTACTGCCAAATCTCGCTCTAGCAAGGTCGAGTTATAGCAGATCATGTAAGATTTTTCGGGGCGCAAGGCTTGCCGCATCCGCTCCATCAAGCGAGGGCGCTCTAAAATCTTCTGAGTCAGAGGTTTGGCTGAGGAATCGTAGGTAGAAAATAGTAACAAGCGATCGCGAGCATGAGAAAACGGAATTCCTGGCAACAGCTGCAAGTAGTAATCAATCACAATTGGCGGTAACGGCTGTGAAGTTACATAAATCAGCCGCGTGCGCGGGTGTCGCAGGCGAATTAAAGAAAAGAGCAGCCGCTCTTCATAATTGAGAAAGCCCTGAATTTTAAGTAGTTCCCGCTGGTCAAGGCTGACCGAAGGAATCACTAAAATATCGTAGTCATCGCTGTCGAACAAATCGACTCCCTGCCAGCGATCGCGCAGTTGGGCTTGAAGCAGTCGAAACTGTTCCGCCTGCTTAGAGGAATTATCTACACCTTGCATTACCATAGACCCCGCCTTGCTCTCAACGCTGCCCCTATCAGCGATTTTACCCAGATAAGGGGGAAAATATGGGCTTTGCGACACAAAACTGTAATTCTGCTTGACTGATGGCAGCGAGTTGGAAACGAACAAACAGATTCCGCCTCGGCTGTTTCCGAAAAAAATATACCCTCACTAAACCCGTAGATTTGAGGATAATGAGGGATTTTGATGAAGTTTAAAGTTTAGTCCAATCTACTTGGGAACCCCCGCCGTCAGTACCTCATGTCCTGACTCAGTAACTAACACATCATCCTCAATGCGGATACCAATGCCACGCCACCTGTCATCAATTGCCGGTTGCCCCTCGGCTGGTTCTACATCCAGTCCAATATATAGACCCGGTTCCACTGTTAGCACATGACCGGGTTGCAAACTCTGCCACACTTCTTCCCCATGCTTATAAACACCGGCATCGTGGACATCTAAACCCAGCCAATGTCCGGTGCGGTGCATATAAAAGGGTTTATATTTCTGCTCTTTGATAATTTCTTCAATATCACCTGCCAGGAGTCCCACATCGATTAAACCTTCGACCAAAACGCGCACTGCCGTGTCGTGACCTAAGTTGTAGGGATTTCCGGGTTGAACTTGCGCGATCGCCTGTAACTGCGCTTCCAATACAATGTCGTAAAGCGTCTTCTGTTCTGGCGTAAACTTGCCCCCGACCGGAAATGTGCGCGTGATGTCGCCGTTGTAGTAGTCGTAGCAACAACCCGCATCAATTAGCAGTAACTCGTTATCCTGCATCTGCCGATTATTCTCAATGTAGTGCAGCACGCAAGCATTCGCGCCAGAGGCAACAATTGAGGGATAAGCTGGCCCCATTCCACCCCGTTTTCGGAAGATGTGTTCTATCTCCGCCTGCACTTCGTACTCGTAACGCCCCGGTTGAGCGAATTCTCGCGCCCAGTTGTGAGCTTCTGCTGAGATGTCAGCCGCACGACGCATCAATTCTATCTCGGCTGGACTCTTCACCAGTCGCATCCCGTGAAGCACCGGATTGGTGTCTTCAATCGCAATGGGTCCCGTACCCCGCTTGGGATAACCCGCCATCAACCGCTGCCAGTGGGTGAGGATAGTCTCATTGAAAGCGCGATCGCGTCCCAAATGATAATAAATCCGGTCGGCTTTTTCTAAATACTGAGGTAGTTTCTCATTTAGTTCTGCAATCGGGTAAGCTTCATCCGCCCCATAGAATTCTTTTGCCTTTTCCACCCCGACCCGATATCCTGTCCAAACTTCCTTATCTCGTTCCTTCGGCTGGACAAACAATACAAATCGGTGTTCTGCATGGTGGGGCGCTAAAACTGCCACCGCCTCTGGTTCGTTAAATCCAGTTAAGTAATAAAAATCACTATCTTGCCGAAAAGTGTACTCAACATCGTTGTGCATGACAGCCACTGGGGCACTCCGAAAGATGGCAGTGCCGTTGCCAATTTTCGCCATCAACTGCTCGCGACGCGCTGCGTATTCTGCTTGCATAATCTCAACTACGTATCTTTGTTTTTCTAGGTGGTCGAGTCAGTCGAATTGACCAATATATTTTCAAGGTTATACTATGAGAGATTTGGTAACAAATCTTTATAGGGTGTACTCGAATACAACTCAAATTAAAATTTTCTGAATCGTTAGCGATTTTTTCAGGTGATTGGCTGCGCGATCGCTAATGACTGGATTCGACGGAACGATACTCCCGATCGACTCTTGCATCTATTAAATGAGAACAAAAATATTTCAGATAACAAAAAAACCGCTTCCATCTCGCTTAGCAATTTTACAAACGAATGATAGAGGCAACTATGACTCGCTTCCCCCTTCAAGAACAAGATGAAGTCACAGATTTAAAGGTCAAAACAGTATATAACGAAATTTTGTCTGAATTAGGGTTTGGCATCATTCCCAACATTTTCAAATCAATGGCGATAAATCCCGATGTGCTGGAAGGGAATTGGAAAAAATTCCGCGCTACCATCCTGCAAGGAGATGTGCCCCGCACCCTGAAGGAAATGGTGGGAGTTGCCATCTCTCAAGCTCACAACAGCCCCTATGCCCTCAACGTTCACTTGCATGGATTATCTGCTCTAGGAATGAGCGAGGAAGTTCTCCGGACATTGGTTTCAGACTTTGCTGCCTGTCCCCTCCCCAAGCGCGAAAAAGCAGTCATTAGTTTTGGCTTACTTGCCGGGACTAAACCCCAGGAACTGACCGCAAAAGATTACCAAAATCTCCGAGAGTTGGGGCTAGATGACTCAGAAATCTTCGAGATTATTGCGACTGCTGACTTATTTACCAGCATAAATCGATACACAGATGCGATCGCTCTCGAAATTGACCAATTGTAAATTGCCAGTTTTCTCGTGAGTCCGTATTTTCTTGAGAATGTCGTTCGTTAAATTTCAGGAAAAACAGAATCATCCCAATAATGGGCAATACCCATGACTCTTTCCCTCCGTTTGATAGTAGCAATGAGCTAGAAAAACAAGCTCGCGAACCACTACTGCTGATAGCCCGCCGTCTGCTTGCGGAAGCCCAAGCTCTTTCCAGCCGCATCGCCGCTGTCAATGAAATTGCGACAGCGATTAACCGTACCCTGGATATAGACGAGATTTTGCGGGTTGTTGGTAAACAAGCTAAATGGCTCTTGGATTTCGAGCATTGTAGTGTCTATATCTGCACCGATACCAGTTCTTGCCGCCTCGTAACCCTATTTGGCGATCCTGTAGAGTTGACTGCCACGATTGTCGCAGAGGACAGCCCTTTAGGTCGTGCAATGAAAACAGGTCAATCGCAACTGATTCGAGAAGGCTCTCCATCTGTTTTTCTGCACTCTTATGCTTCCCAAATATTCGTCCCCCTACAGAGCGATCGCCAAGTCATTGGTACTATCAACTTTGCGACTACCCAAGCCCACGCTTACACACTGGAAGATTTACGCATTAGTTATTTACTAGCCTTGCAAGTATCGGCAGCAATTCGTAACGCCAGTGGCTTCGCCCAATTAAATCAGCTATATGCCCAACTAGAGGCAGAAAAACGCAAATCTGAGCAACTGTTACTGAACGTACTTCCTGTACGTGTAGCCGATGAATTAAAACGCACTGGCAGAGTTAAACCCGTGCATTATGACTCTGCCTCAGTATTGTTTACCGACTTTAAAGATTTCACTCAATTAGCCGAACAACTTACTCCCGAAGATTTAGTCAATGAATTAGATTATTGCTTTTCTTGCTTCGATATGCTCATTGAAACCCACAAGTTAGAGAAATTAAAAACAATTGGTGACAGTTATATGTGTGTTGGAGGAATTCCCACTCCTAACCGCACTCATGCAATTGATGCTGTACTAGCCGCCTTACAAATTCAAGCCTTTATGCAATGGCGGCGGCTCGAAAAAATCAAAAATAATCATCCCTATTGGGAAGTCCGCATCGGCATCCACTCAGGACCCTTGCTAGCGGGTGCGATTGGTCATAATAAATTTTCTTATGATGTTTGGGGCGATACGGTTAATACTGCCTCCAGAATGGAATCCTGTGGAGTTTGTGGCAACATTAATATTTCAAAAGCCACGTTTGAGTTAGTGAAAAATTTTTTTGATTGTGAATATCGGGGAAAAGTCAATGCAAAAAATAAGGGTGACATTGATATGTATCTTGTCACCCGCCTCAAAAAATGCTTTTCCCTAGATCCCACCGGATTGTTACCCAATGAGGATTTTAATCAACTTTATGCGGCAATCCAATCGGGGCATCCTGATTAGTCATTAGCCATTCACTAAATAATAACTAGGGACTCATCACGCATGATTGTTTAAAACTTATAACTCATCACTGCGATCGCAGTGCCATTTTCTGGCAAATCCGTTGATTTAACCGTCAAAGTATCACTATTGACCCGACGCACCGGCATTCCATCCATCAATGCCAAAAATTCATCCACGGAGATAATATCGCAACTCGCAGCATCGGCGGCTTGGGTACGGTAATGCGTGGGAATCACCAATTTGGGATTGAGGACTTGTACTGCCTGCATGGCTTCCTGAGGCGTGTAGGCTTTGTCACTTCCGCCTACGGGTACTAACAAGACATCGGGACGTCCCATCAGGATTTTTTGCTCAATATCAATCGGTGCAGCAGCACCGCCTAAATGCAGAATATTGATTCCTCCTTGCGTCCAACGCCAAGCCACGTTCGTGCCAAATCGGCGTCCACCGTTGCGATCGTGGTTAATGCTCATTCCTTGAATTTTTAGGTTGTCAACTTGGTAAACTCCCGGTTTATATAAAAACTGGGGATTCCCTGGCAACCCTTCCACCGCCCCTTCATCAAGTAATAGGCTGCTGACTAACACTAAATCCGCTGGCACCTTCGATGAACGATACCCAGCCGTACAGCCCAGCTTCTGAAAGGGATTCGCCAAGACTCGTTTACCACTTCCAGTAAACAAAAAGCTGGTATGCCCCAGCCATTTAACAGACACAGATCTACCAGGTGTTGCCGCCTGATAAGTCTGAAATCCAGAAGCCAAGCCTGTTCCTAATGCTGTAAGCAAACCCGCCCCAGCATAGCGCATCAACTGTCGCCGTTTCATCAGAATTTAGTCCTCAGTCATTAGTCATTAGTCCTTTGCTAATCGCTAATGCTTAATTGACCAATGAACAATTAGCCATTAGCCATTAGCACTAAAGCGATTCCAGGAAGTTTCGCAGCAGTTGCTTTCCTGAAGCCGTCAGAATACTCTCCGGATGGAATTGGACGCCCTCAATATGCGGATAGTTCCGATGCCGGACGCCCATGATGGTTCCGTCGTCTACCCAAGCCGTAATTTCCAGGACATCTGGGCAGCTGTGTCGGTCAATCACCAAACTATGATACCGGGTAGCGGTAAAGGGATTGTCTAATCCTCGAAATACGCCGACACCTGTGTGATGAATTGGAGAAGTTTTGCCATGCATCAACATGGGTGCAGAAACAATTTCACCGCCGAATACTTGACCAATGCCTTGATGTCCCAGGCAAACGCCCAAAATGGGTACCCCGGAACCCATCTTTTGAATTAACTCCAGGGAAATTCCGGCATCTTCTGGACGCCCTGGTCCCGGCGAAATCACAATTCCATCGGGTTTAAGCTTTTCGATTTGCTCAAGGGAGATTTGGTCATTGCGATGCACCTGAATTTCAGATGCTACGGGCAGTTCAGCGCCAAGTTCTCCCAGATACTGCACCAAGTTATAGGTAAAACTGTCGTAATTATCAATAACCAGAATCAAATGTAAACTCCTTGTGAGTCAGAAGCCTTCAATTCAAAACTCAAAACTACTTAGCGCAGCATCGACTGAATCCGAATTACAAGGGGTGGCAAAAGCAGCGAACCAGCTACCAATACCGACACGAGTGCCGAAACCAGAACGGCACCAGCAGCACAGTCTTTAGCAATTTTGGCAAGCTCATGGTAAGCCTGCTTAACCGTTAAGTCAACAACTGACTCAATTGCCGTATTCAATAACTCCAGCGCCAACACTAGCCCAATTGTTATTCCAATCACCGCCATTTCGACTGCCTTCAACTGCAAAAAGACACCCAAACCAATGGCTAGGGTGCCTATAACTACATGGATACGAAAGTTGCGTTGGGTAATAAAGGCATATCGAAGTCCGGCCCAAGCATATTTAAAACTAATTATTAAGTTCGGCGCAATTCGCCAAGCTAAATCCCGGTTTGGTTTCACTACATCTGAGTGGTTCAAAGAAGGTGTGGAAATTTCTTGAGACATGGCAAGGGTTTTACGGGGCTGAAGGGCATGAACCATCGCTCCGGCTGGCGCGTGGGCGAAACTTGAATCTAAGTCTTGAATCTAAGTACAGATGAAGGCTATTGGGTATAGCTAGGCTAGATAGTAAGACCAATAACCTGGAGTAAAGTTTCCTGCTGGTTCAACATTTTAGTCAGGCTATCTTCATCGGGATGATCCCAGCCGAGTAGATGAAGCAAACCGTGAGCCGCTAACCAGGCTAGCTCTGTTTTTAAAGGATGTTCCTGTTGTTGAGCCTGCCGAGTCGCAGTCTCAACGGAGATGACGATATCACCAAGATACAGAGGTGTATCCTCTAAAAAATCCATCGGCTGAGGACAGTCTACCTCTAAGGATGCAAAAGCTAATACATCTGTCGGTTTATTTTGATGACGATACTGGGCGTTGAGGGTCTGTATTTCTTTATCGTCCGTGAGGCGCAAACTCAGTTCATAGGCATCCGCTTGAGGAAGATCTAGATGCAGCGTTTCCATCCAACGATGGAACCAAGTTTCCCAAGTTTCAGGTGAAATTTCTTCTTGGGCACTGGCATCTGCTGGATTGGACGAGAAGAAATAGTCTTGGATGCTAACTTCTATGTTTATGCCCATACAACCGTGTTCCGGATTAACGAGTCAGGTAAGAAAGACCGATCAGCAGCGCCACAAGACCAATGGTTGACAGGGCAAAATGTTTTAACGAAGTGCCTCCTTTTCGTACCATGTTTCGCATTGCCAGCTTCACGTAGCTGGGTTGAGGCTCTGTCGAGGCGGGTGTCGATTCAGAAATGGGTTCTGGAGTTTGTGATGCCGCTTGTGGCGTTGAAGAGGAGTTGCTCATAAGGATAATTACTGAAGACTCAAAAGTGGTTTTTCCAGCTGATGATAAGCCAGGGATAAACTTTTCTTCCAACAATGTAACAGTTTGTTTCGCAATTGATGGCAAATCACCGAATCAGCAAGTAAAGGACAAAGGAGCGATCGCTTTTGCGCGATCGCTCCTTTGTCCACCCGATGTTACTAATTTCTTGGTGTCTTGGTGGCTAAGTAACCCTCTCTCTGAGGCTACCCTAAAGACCCAACGGCGCAGCTTTTAGGTAAGCTGATTTTCTTGGCGCAGATAGGCTTCAATGAACGAATCGAGGTCGCCATTCATCACATCGTTAATGGCAGTCGTTTCCACACCTGTCCGCAGATCCTTGACCATCTGATACGGGTGGAAAACGTAGTTACGAATTTGGTTGCCCCAAGCTGCCTCTACCATATCGCCTCGAATGTCGGCAATTTCCTTGGCGCGTTGCTCTTGGGCGACAATCAGCAACTTAGCTTTGAGGATAGCAAGACCTTTTTCTTTGTTTTGCAGCTGACTTCGCTCTTCGGTACAGCGCACGGCAATGCCGGTGGGAATGTGAACAATCCGCACCGCTGTTTCCACTTTGTTGACATTTTGTCCACCTTTACCGCCAGCCCTAGAGGTGGTGATTTCCAAATCCTTATCTGGAATGTCTAGAGTCACGGATCTATCCAGAGTTGGCATTACTTCCACTCCAGCAAAGCTTGTTTGGCGCTTGTCGTTGGCGTTGAAAGGCGATATCCGCACCAGCCGGTGGGTTCCTTTTTCTGCCTTCAGGTAGCCATAAGCATAACGCCCTTCAATCTCTAAGGTGGCTGACTTAAGCCCCGCTTCTTCTCCTTTGGAGATTTCCGCTAAGGTAACTTTGTAACCGTGGTTTTCTGCCCAGCGAGTGTACATCCGCAACAACATTTCCGCCCAGTCTTGGGCGTCTGTGCCACCCGCTCCGGCATTAATGGTTAAAACGGCTCCGCTTTGGTCATAAGCACCGGAAAGCATCTGTTGCAATTCCCATCGCTCAAGTTCCTGATTGAGCTTGGTGATGTTGCTTTCAGCTTCCAAAAGTAGTGACTCGTCGGCTTCTAATTCCAGCAGTTCCACAACCGCCCTGGCGTCTTCTAGGCTGTTTTTCCACTGGTGAAATTGTTCCAAGTGGGATTTAAGGTCATTGAGTTCTTGGAGGGTTTTCTGGGCACTCGTTTGGTCGTCCCAAAAATCCGGTTGAGCCGCGACTTGCTCCAAGTCTTGAATTTTGGCAGTTAGAGCAGGAACGTCAAAGATAGTCCTGGGTTTTACCCAGGCGATCGCACAACGTTTCGACTTCGCGTTTAATGTCTAGGAGTTCAATCATTGTTTTGAGCTTTTTCCGATGAGCGCTTGGTAGTAAAGTTGCACTCTTTTCGATCTTAGCTGGAGTCTCTCTCCCAATCACTAAGACCTGAACAAAGAAAGCGAAGGAGAGGAACAGGGGAACGTACCAATTATCCCTTACCTATTACCCCATTAAGATTGAATTTGTGGAGTAACTGCTGAAAGTTAAAGATAGTCTTGAGCTTTATCCAGATGCTAAGACAACGTTTCTACTTCACGTTGGATGTCTAATATTTCCAGCATTGCTTTAGCGTTTTTTCTTGAGCGCTGCTCCTGTTGCACTGCAATCAAATTTATCTAAGATTCTGGCTAAATGTCCAGTCCCAAAAAAAGCCGTGGGAACCCACGGCGTCAAGATGTGTGCGCTTAATGAAACTTTTGCCTTTTAGTCGCGGCTATTGAGCGCGTTCAGCAACCGCAGGATAAAAATGAACAAATTGATGTAAGTCAGATACATCGACAAAGCAGCAGGCAGATATTGGTCATCGCGGTAAGCGCGGGGCAGGATATAGAAATCCACCACAGCAGCTCCGGCAAACAAAAACACGCCAATACCAGAAATGGCAATTTCTAGCCAGGTGGGTGTATAGACACCAAACAAAGACAACAGCAGCTGACCCACTAGCACCACAACTAGGGCAATAATACCTAGCTGTACTGTTTTAGTTAGAGCCATGCCGTCTTGCTCCGACAGATTGGAGCCAATCTGTCGTGCAGCAATAAAGGTAACGCCACAGCCGAGGGCGGCAAAACCAATTCCTGCCACACCGACCCCTGGTGTCCTCAGAGCCACGAATATCAATCCGCTCAGGGTATAGCCCGACAACAGACTGTAGGTAGCCAGAAGGGGCAGAGCAACGCTTTTCTTGCCATTAATGGCAACGTTTTGGGCAACGAAGAAAAGGGCAAATTCTGCAATCAGGGCAACCCAGAAGGTTGGCATGAATAGCCCTGGGTTGGAACGGAGAACGCCAAGACCCCCGTAGGTGCCAAGTGCAGTTAAGACAAGGCCACCGCCGACGTAGGGGAGGGCGTTGGCAATAACGTTGGGGCCAACGAGTGCGTGATTTTTAGCCTCACGCATCGCTTGACGGAAGTTACTGGTGTTACTCATGAAGCTTCCTCAGAAATATTACGAGTCATTTACATTTATGCGATCGCCAGTCTAATTCAATTGTGACGTAGAGCCGGAGTCCTTAGAAGGGTGGGTTTCACGAAGCAAACGCTTACGGTTTGTTTTTGAAGTAAGGATTAGTTTTTGGCTACATCAAACTGCAACTTACGTATATATGCTGACATTCCTGGAGAGGCTCTCTGTGAGTTCCGTATTCCAACGATGGTTGTTGAAAGCGCCTATACAGAAAATGAATTCAGTTAGACGAAATGAAGAGATAGCGATTTCCCAATCTCCCAAACGGGGTGGTTTTACAGAGGCTTTGACAATGGCGACTCAATCTTCTTGCAGCTCCGATTCGATGGAACTTTTGATTGCTTACTATAAAAATCCATCAGTTGAAGTTCGCAATCAACTGGTGCAGTTGAATGCTGGACTGGTTCGGAAGATGGCTCATCGAGTCAGCTATCAGTGTGCGGAACCTTATGAAGATTTGGAACAACTCGGCTATCTCGGTTTGATTCGGGCGATTGAGCGATTCAATCCCCATCAAGGTTATGCTTTTAGTTCCTTTGCGGTTCCTTACATTCGCGGCGAGATGCTGCATTATTTACGCGACAGAAGCGGCGTAATGAAAATGCCTCGTCGGTGGCAGGAAATCCAGCAGGAAGGACAAAAGGCGCGAAAAGAGTTGGCACAAACTTTAGGGCGATCGCCAAAAGAAGCTGAAATTGCCCAAGCAATTAAAGTATCTCTAGAAGAGTGGAGTGAAAGCAAGGTTGCGGCTCAAAACTGCCGACCATTAAGTTTAGATAGTGTCGTTTTTGAGCAGTCTGACTTTCAGGTGACGTTGGCGGAAACACTCCCTGACCCTCGCTATCAATCCTGGCAAAGTCAAGAAGAAGAACGGCAAGAGCTGGAAGGGGCAATGAGTTATTTGGACAACAAAACTCAAGCAGCAATTGAGTTGGTGTTGGTACGAGATCTTCCTCGGAAAGAAGCGGCTAAGCGAATTGGTGTCAGCCCGATGACGGTGACACGGCATCTTCAAAGAGGAGTTGAGCAGTTGGTATCGCTGTTGCAACCTCAATCAACCGAGCGTTTGGCTAGTTAAAGGCTTCCTGGAAAGAATTACAAGCAAGACAGCTTGTTTGGGAAGTAGTCGCCAGTTAAAAATTAGTAGAGAGTTTGTAGAGTGGTATATACCACTCTATTTTTTTAGGTGGCATAACGCCTGAAGGCGTTCGGCTACTTTTTCCCCAAAGCTACCACTGCATTCTGCCCTCCGAAACCAAAGCTGAAACAAAGCACCTGTTTAATTTCACCTTGACGCGGGACTTTAACTAAATCTAAATCAAATTCTGGTTCCTTTAACCCCACACACGGTGGCAAGATTTGATGCTTCAATGCCATTAGGGAGAAAGCGACACCTAAGGCTCCAGATGCTCCCAATGTATGACCTGTGGCTCCCTTAGTAGAACTGACTGGCACCGTTTGGGGAAAGAGATACTGAATTAAGTGCGCCTCATTTTGGTCGTTGAGCTGGGTAGCGGTACCGTGAGCGTGGATGTAATGGATGTCCGCAGGGAAAAGGTTGCTGCGATCGCAACATTGTTTGACCGCCGCGATCGCGCTGCGACTTCCCGGTTCTGGCGCGTTAGTATGATAAGCGTCCGATGTCAAGCCAAATCCCAGCACTTGACCATAAATTCGTGCTGAGCGACGCTTTGCCAATTCTGCGGATTCCAGTACCAAGACGGCTCCCCCCTCTCCCAAGGCTAAGCCTTCCCGCCGCCGATCAAAAGGATAAGCGCCCGTTTGAGCTAAAGCGCCCATCTGCTGAAACCCTGCCAGGGTCAGCGGTGTAATCGATGATTCCACGGCTCCAGCAATGACTTGCTGACAGTGCCCAGTTTCCAAGAGCGACGCTGCTTGCGCGATCGCCCAAATTCCAGTTGCACAAGCCGCCATTGGTGCCAAGACTGACCCCGTTGCCCCGATTTGACGAGCGGCTGCGATCGCATTCATGTGGGGCAGCGTCTCCAAAAAAGCCTGGGTTGGCAGGTGTTTGTATAGCGGCGATTTTACTGGTTCGGCATCCCGATAAAACTCCCGCGCCAATTTCTCCCAAGATGCCTGATAAGAGCGACTCGAACCAATGACGACTCCACAATCGGGCAAAGGCGAAACCAAACCAGCATCTTCCAGCGCCATAGCGACAACCCGCTGAGTCAGGGTTGCTAACTCAGCGGGTTGTTTCCCTATCAATCCTAAGGGTCGGGGGGCAAGTTCTGGAAAGGGTTGATGCAACTGAATGCCAGATTGACCGGCGATTAAACGTTGCCAGCTCGTCTGCAAGCTGTTACCCAAAGCCGAGACTAAACCAATCCCAGTAACGACAATCTCCACCGATTACCCAGCGAATCGCCAATTGCTATTTCTTGAGATTTTCCGCACCTTTGGTCACCTTAGCCGATTCAATGCGATCGCCCTGCTGAATCTTGTCAACGACCTCCATCCCTTTGGTTACATAGCCAAAAACAGCATAGTCACCATCCAAGAACGGCAAATCGGCTAAAGCAATGTAAAACTGCGACGAAGCCGAGTCGGGTAAAGATGAGCGAGCCATTGCGACAGCGCCACGAGTATGTCGCAACTGCGGGGGTTGAGAAACACCCGCACTTTTGAGCGTTTCGCTGAGAACGGGTTTTTCCGCCCCTTTGGGCTTAATTTCGAGGGGAATGTAACGCGCTTGACCCGTCGCTGGATCGATAAAACCACCCATCCCCAGACGTTCTGTGGGCACATTCGGGTCTTTACTTTGCGGATCGCCACCCTGAGCAACAAAGGGTTGCGGTTGCCGCACTACGCGGTGAAAGACCAGTCCGTTATAGACACCTCTTTGAACTAAATCGACGAAATTCCCAGATGTAATCGGGGCATTAGTGCCATCGACTTCAATCGTAATTAGCGAGCCTTTAACCGTCATGTCTACGGTGGCTTTACCTTCTAGGCGGGGCAAACTGCTTGTTTTGGGACTACTCGCTGGAGTGGCAGATGCTGAGGTTGTTGCAGTTGCTGAGGGGCTGGTATCCGAGGAAGTAGCCTGCTCGGTGGTACATCCCCCCAACATCAGTCCTGCGATCGCAAAAAGTAATATAAACCAGTGCCGGATTTGTATCTGCATTTTCATTTCACCTAATTGGTAGCCAGAGCTACTGAATCATCTTATGCAGATATTGGGAGGCTCAACCAAGAATTGTTAGAGACCTTCAATGGGCACTTCCAAGAAGCGAGCCAGTTGGGCACCCTGATTTTCCAGCTCTGACAAGGGTAGAGGTTCCCCAACTCGCGTCAGGGGAATATCGCGGCGTCCTTTGACGCGCAGATAAATCGACCGGCGTGGGTTGAGACCTTCTTTAATTTCCACCCGAATCGCTTGGACATCTTGTATGCGACAGCCGACTTCAATTTGGCGGTTTTTGCCGAGAAAGCCCCATCTAAAGATCCGAATATATCCGGTTTCTTGATTAAACTCGTTGTAACCGCCCCCTACGTCTAAAAGAATCATCATCCATAGATAGAGCGCTACGAGTAACCCGGCTAACCCGTAAAGTCCCATGACTATCCCTTGAGGGATAAAAAGTAACTTGGTGGGGTCAGCAAAAGGGAGAAGATTAACTTTTAGGTAACTTGAAATTCCGGCCAATAAAAAGCCTGTAGCTCCCAAGGAGACTACGGTTGCCCACCAATAGTTACTCAAACGACGAGAGCCTAAAACCTCTTGACGGAGAACGCGGTTACTTGTGGATGTTGTCGGTGCAGCCATGAAAGAAAACTCTGTGTTCGCCAAAGTTGTTAAGGAAAATTTTTAAGATCGGACTGATTCAGATTATCTAGCTTCCCAGGGATTTATGCTATTGATTTAGCAATCTAACTGAGCTAGAGATTAATGAGAAGTACGTGTCAGATTGTAAAAATTCTGATATTTTCTTATCATAGAGGACACGTGCTAGAACCCTAGGGTTTTACTTTGGGGACAAAAAGCGCCCCATTCCCAAATAACAGTAGCCTGAAACCCGGCATCAGGGCGACAGGTTAGTGGAAATTGACACGCAGGGGAATCAAGCGAGTGTGTCTATTGAAGACAGAACCCGGCAAACTTCTCCAAAATAATCCCACTACTGTCTGACGTGGGTCGTGTCAAATAAATAATGTTAATTGCTCAAGTTCAGACGATTTGACGCAATAGTAAGAGGATTTGAAATGACCATTGCAGTCGGACGCGCGCCAAGTTCAAGAGGGTGGTTTGACGCCATTGACGACTGGCTCAAGCGCGATCGCTTCGTATTTGTCGGCTGGTCCGGCCTACTGCTATTCCCCTGCGCGTATCTGGCGCTAGGCGG
>NZ_JAMPKA010000019.1:0-153250 GCF_039961855.1 Trichocoleus sp. Lan
CCGCCTAGCGCCAGATACGCGCAGGGGAATAGCAGTAGGCCGGACCAGCCGACAAATACGAAGCGATCGCGCTTGAGCCAGTCGTCAATGGCGTCAAACCACCCTCTTGAACTCGGCGCGCGTCCGACTGCGATAGTCATGACAGCAAATCTCCAAACAGGTTAGTTATAAGTACAGTCATCGCGGTTTCTGCTGGCTCCATCTGTCACTAGATGGGCTACGCAGAAAACAAACTAGGATGTCAATCTAGTTTACGATTCTTTACTGAGTTTAATCTTATTATGTCCAACTTGCACAGTTTTGGGTAAATTTATTTAACTCATTTTAATATTTAGCGGTAGGGGCGACAGATGCGATCGCAGATGTTCATCACTCGCGACAGTTCAGGGGGTGAGTGCGCTTAAAGTCCAGGCTAGTAAAGGATTAGCGAAACTTACCAACGCCAAGATAGAGGCGAAGATGAAATCCTTTCTCCCCTGCTCAACGAATTTTCCCATCGGGCAGCAACTGGCTCGCGTCTGAGATACTAGGGATGTGGAGCCGATATTTAATTGCAATTGCTTAACTCATGTTTACAATCGACCTAATTTTGAAAAATACGCCGATGTCGTTGTCGGTGCAACGGAAGTCAGACGAAGATGCCCAAAGCGTTTACCAAGAAATTCTGAATGCAATCCGCTCTGGCAACGCGCAACTGTTAGAACTCACTTGCGAACGCCAGCCGGAGAAAAAAATCGGCATTCTCAGTAGCGAGATTGTTGCCGTTCAGATATCTCAGAAATCCAGCACAGCATCGGCTGGAAGACCTCCCGGCTTCTTCGCCCTCGCTGAATGAACACGTTTCCTGCTGGTGTCGAAATGGTCAAGCCTGCCATTCAAGTCAAAGACCTTTGCTTCAACTGGCCTAAAGGGGAGAAAGTCTTAGATTCCTGTTCTCTGGAGGTGCCCAAGGGTGAATTCTGGATGCTTTTGGGCACCAACGGCAGTGGAAAATCAACATTGTTGAGATTACTGGCTGGGCTGTTGCGTCCCCAAGCAGGAGAAATTCAGATATTAAACCCAATTGGCTTTGTCTTCCAGAATCCCGATCATCAGTTGGTGATGCCAACAGTCGGGGCTGATGTTGCCTTTGGGCTGGTGGAGGAAAATCTCTCGCCCGCTGAGATACGCGGGCGGGTAGAGCAAGCACTGGCAGCGGTTAATTTACTCGCGCTGGAACGACGCCCCATCTATGCTCTGAGTGGGGGTCAGAAACAGCGAATTGCCATTGCCGGTGCGATCGCCCGCCGATCGGAAGTCTTACTATTAGATGAACCCACCGCCCTGCTCGATCCGGATTCTCAGTTGGATTTAGTCGCGCAAGTGCAAAGCTTGGTGAAAAGCCGGGGTCTGACTGCCCTTTGGGTCACGCATCGATTAGATGAGTTAAATTATGCCGACGGTGCATTCTTGCTGGAGCAGGGCTGCGTTGTGGATCGAGGAGAGCCAAAACGCTTAAGACAACGCCTCCTACAAACCCAAGATTCCCCTTTGTAAACAAAGACTATTTTTAGGCAAGCTTTGGCTAGTTCTGCAAAAAGGACGACAGAACTGACTTGACTATATTGTTAAGATGATGAAGTTAAGATGATGAAATAGTTATTTTCACCTAAAAAAATCTTGGCTTAAAACAATGCAACGCCCATCCCCGCAGGCTGTTTTGCTCGTTGACGGCTACAACGTCATTGGACTATGGTCTTACCTGCAAAGAACCCGCGATCGCAATGGGCTAGAAGCCGCTCGTCTTGAATTAATTGAGGCTTTGGTCAATTACAGCGCTTTTAAGGGCTTTGAAACTCAAGTTGTATTTGATGCCCAGTATCAAGACACGCGCAGTAATTGTGAATCTATCACCCACGAGCTATCAGTCTATTACACGGATTTTGGACAGACAGCAGATACTTACATCGAAAAAACCTGTGCCTCCTTTCGTTACAATCCCTACAGATCGGCACGGCGCTTGATTGTCGCTACATCAGATCGGGCGCAGCAATTAACAGTAGTGGGGTATGGCGCAGAATGGATGTCAGCGCAACAGCTGGGTTACGACGTAGAATTAACCGCTCGTGCGGTTATACGCAAAAATAGACCCAAGAAACATTCGTCGGGGCGTTTTTTAGCGAATTCCCTGGATGCTAAAGCTCGCGAGCGTCTGGCTGAGTGGCGTTTGAACCAGAAATAACTGAACATTCATTCGGCTCAAAAAAATTTCTCAGAAAACTATAAAAGGGCTTGACAAGTTATATTGGCACTCGCTAATATTAGTAACTGTTGAAAAGATTGAGTGAACGATCCTCAGTAGCTCAGTGGTAGAGCGATCGACTGTTAATCGATTGGTCGCAAGTTCGAATCTTGCCTGGGGAGTTTAATTAATTTAATTGTAAGGATGAAGCATGAAAGAGAAAATTTCAGACTTCATCCTTCGCCATTCAGAATTTCAGAAGTTATGGTCGCTTGACCCAGCCGTAACGTTCCTGAATCATGGTTCGTTTGGTGCTTGCCCGCTACCAGTTCTGGAAGCCCAACAACGCTACCGGGCGCAACTGGAAAGGGAACCTTTGCGATTTTTTGTGCGCGAGTTTGAACCGCTGCTGGATGCTGCACGGGATGAGTTAGCTCAGTTCGTAGGTGCCGATCCAGAAGAGTTGGTATTTGTCCCGAATGCGACAACTGGAGTGAATGCGATATTGCGATCGCTTGGCTTAGCCGATCCGAGCAATGCATCGCTTGCTTTCTCCCCAGACGACGAATTACTGACAACAGATCAGGAATATAATGCCTGCCGCAATGCGCTCAATTTCATTGCCAGTCGGACTGGGGCGCGGATAGTCGTGGCAACCGTGCCTTTCCCCATCACATCCCCAGAACAAGTCATCGAAGCTGTGATGGAGCGGGTTTCACCTAGAACAAAGTTAGCGCTGCTAGATCATGTAACCAGCCAGACAGGGCTAATTTTTCCCATCCAACAGCTTGCTCACCAACTGGCAGAGCGCGGCGTCGATACCCTGATAGACGGTGCCCATGCGCCGGGGATGCTGCCGCTGAATCTGCGGGAACTTGGAGCGACTTATTACACTGGTAACTGTCATAAGTGGTTGTGTTCCCCCAAAGGAGCCGCATTTTTATATGTGCGGCGCGACAAGCAATCGGCAATTCGTCCGCTAACGATTAGTCATGGTGCCAACTCGCCCCGAAAAGAGCGATCGCGCTTTCATCTAGAATTCGACTGGATGGGCACCGACGATCCCAGCGCTTATCTGTGTGTCGCAGAGGCAATTCGGTTTTTGGGTTCGCTGTTGCCGGGGGGATGGCGCGAATTGATGGCGCGTAACCGAGCAATGGCTTTGACAGCACGACAACTACTTTGCGAAACGCTACAGGTGTCGCCACCGTGTCCCGATGAGATGATTGGTTCGATGGCAACCGTGCCATTGCCGGATGAAATACCGGACAGCCCAGGAGAAATGCAAATAACGCCGCCACTACAAGATGCGTTATGCGATCGCTTTGGGATTCAGGTACCGGTGATTTATTGGCCTGCACCTCCTAAACAGCTGATTCGGATTTCAGCTCAACTTTACAACACTCCGGCGCAGTATGAATATCTAGGTAAAACGCTTGTGGAATTACTGTCTAGCTGACGAAAGACAACTGATGTAAGCCACTAAAACATCCAGAAAACCTTCCTGGAAGATAGAAATTAACCTTACCTTTACAGTTTTTTTCTTGATTTCTATAACCGTGACTTAACTCACGCTTGCATTTTTACAAAAGTAAGATGTACTCTTTTTGTGATAAAAAAACGAACCAAGCATTTCTACTTGGCTCTAAGAGCAAACACCAAATCACAGAAGTCTATAACCAAGGGAGAAAGACTATCTCAGGAAGGGAGATAATTTTGATAGCAGTTCTAATATTTAATACTTAGGCTCAGAACCGCGCTGTCTTTATACTTATAAAGTTATCAATTGCCAAAACAAACAGAATCAATCTTCGGTGGGAAACTTTCTGAGGTCTTAACTCTCTCTGAAGGAATATAAAGCTTTCTGTTTTGCTGGGACAAACGCCTGTAAGGGCAGAATGCCCAGTTAGACCATTTTTGATTGGAGATTGGAAATGCTTGCGGCTTATAGATAACAAGAGATCGCTTTTCTCGGAACCGATATCTACTGCGAACCTTGCTGAGTCACTCGCGCTAGCTGATTGGCAAAGTAAGTTTCCTGATACTTTAACGACCTTGCCAATTCCAACCCTTGTTCAAACGCTGCTTTTGCTGGCGCTAAGTCCCCGCGTTCTAGATAAATCTGACCGATTTGGTCGTAGGTTTTCATCAAGTTATAGTAATCGTAGGACTGCCGCTCTACGTGCAAAAGAGTTTGATAAACCTGCAAAGCATATTCAGGTTGTTTATAAGTTCGGTAGAGATCTCCTAGTTTTTTCAAAGCTTCGCTGGCAGAAGCAAACTGCTGTAAAGACCACGCTATATTATAGGCTTCTTGGTAGTTTTTACTCGCTTCGTCTGGTTCTTTGAGAGCTTCGTAATCGGTAGCGATCGCTATCTTCAACGCTGGTATCTGAGTTAGATCATTAATGGCAAGGTAACTTTCTGTCAGCCGTTGCTTCACTTTGAGAGAATTTTCCGGTTGCTTCGCCTTGTCGTAAATGTAAGTCAGCTGTTGCAGATAAACCACTTGGTTGACCGTATCGCCCTGTTGAGTGGCAAAACTCAGCAATTCCTCATAAGTTGCCGCTGCCTTAGGATAATCAAACCAGTTCAGGTGCAATTGGGCAATGATTTTCAGCATTGCCTCTTCTGTGGCTTTATCCTGGCGCTGCCGTGCATCAGCCAGCAACAGCTGATAATCCTCCAGCGCGGGGGCTGGCAGTCGTATCTGCTGGTAAGCTTGACCCAAAGCTTGCAACAGCTTTATGTCCACTGCCGAGACAGGGGAAGACAAAACAATTTCTTCAGTTTTGCCTCCATTTTGGTTTGTTTGCTGGCGGGGCTTGCCTTTCGGCTCTGGTGTCCTGCCAAAAGCCCGATCCTGAATTGCTTGCAGACGCTTGGTGATGATTTGCAAATCAAGTTTTTGATTATTTTCCCAAGCGATCGCTCCAACTCGTCCTAGCGCTTCTACCTCTTCCACCGTCCCTAGCGATCGCCGCAATCGCAATTCCCGATACCAAATTTCAAACGCTGCCGGTGCATTACCGGCTTTAAGCTGAGCAGCTGCCTGGGCATTTAATTCATCCAGAGCCTGCCTGAGTTGGCTGATTTCTTGAAGAGTCAGGGGACGATCTACCTGCGGCTGCGGCAGCAGCGGATCGGGTGTCGTTATCTCTAAGGGGTTGGGTTTGGGTTTATTATCCGCCGCAGTTGCTGCCCATCCGGCAGAACCGGAACACAGTAGGAACAAAACGGCAGCAATTCCCAGTCCTAAAGCGCTTGAGCGACGTTGCTGCAACCACAGACGAGCAAGCAAATTCTGCATAATATTTTTAGCGCGAGCAGTTTAAATTGTTAATAACAAACTATACAAGCAGACCTGGTTAATATCAGAAGTTGTAGCGTTTCTCACCCAACTGACTGCTACAGTAAAGCGATAGTTTCCGCGCTTGTTGTGAAGTTTAGGAGAAAGCTGGTGAACGGTGGGCAATTTAGACCACGATCTTGGGTGCTGGGGATAGCGATCGCCTTATTGACTTTTGTCACTTCCTGCGGAGTCCAGCCAGGAATGACACAAGATCGAGTTTTTCTGGATCTATCCCTCGACTTTTTGGGGGAATACCAGCTACCCAAGACGAAATTTAAGGATACACCTGTTTCTGGCTTATCGGGGCTGACCTACGACCGGAAGCAGAACCGTTTTTACGCAATTTCAGATGACCGCAGTAAGTTTGCCCCAGCCCGGTTCTACACTCTCAACATGGTTATCGATGACGCCAGCGATGGCAAAATTGGCATCCAGAAAGTAGAAGTTGAGGACGTTACTTTTCTAACCAAGGAAGATGGCAACGCCTATCCCAAGAGTACGGTGGATACGGAAGGGATTGCTCTGTCTCCTCAACAATCAGTATTTATCTCTAGCGAAGGTGTCGCCCGCGATGGCATTCCCCCCTTTATCGGGGAGTTTGACTTAAAAACTGGACGTCTGCGGCAGAACTTACCCATCCCGGAACGCTATCTTCCCGATGTCAGTGGCAATACAACCCAGACTCGAGGCATCCAGAATAACCTGGGGTTTGAAGCCCTGACGCTCAATCCCGTCGGTACTCTCCCAGCAGCTGGGGAACCATTTCGTCTATTTACTGCCACTGAGTCATCATTGATGCAGGATAGCGAAGCAATTAGTTCAAAGCAGGGAGCAAAATGCCGCATCTTGCACTATTTACTCAGCGATGGCCCGCCGCTGCTGATTGCCGAACATTTATACGAAATGGAACCGCCTCCAAGTGGGGCACTCAAAGATGGCTTGCCGGAATTTTTATCTTTAGATGCAGGGGGGCACTTCCTCACCTTGGAACGTTCTTTGAGCCTGTTAGGTTACAGGGTGAGGATTTATCAGGCAGCAATGGGCGGGGCAACGGATATTTCTAGCATTCCCAGCCTTAAAGGTGAGCTTACTGGGATTGAGCCAGTGAAGAAAAAGTTGCTGTTGGACTTGGATGAAATAGGCATTCCGTTGGGCAATTTGGAAGGCATGACTTTTGGTCCACGCTTGCCGGATGGTAGCCAAAGTTTACTTCTAGTCAGTGACGATAATTTCCAAGATAAACAGACGACTCAGTTCCTATTGTTCCGACTCAAAAGTAAGCGTTAAAAACAGTTAACCCTCGCATTTCTCACCCTTCAATTCATCTCGATAATCTTTGCAATCCCATGACTAAGTTGCTTACCTTCAAACATTCGCGTCTCGCTATAGTATCCGGGATCAGCTTGATGACAATGATTGCTACGTCAAGAGCGATCGCGGCTTGGGTACCCGTAAGCAAAACCCTCGACAACACCCCTATCTATATCGACGATGCGCGGATTGTGCGTCAGGGAAATCTTGTAGAATTCTGGCGACGGAATCTGTTTCAAGCTCCGGAAGCAGATGGTGCGATTGGGGTGGACAATTATCATGCAATAGAGTGTAAAAAAGGCTTATTCCGATGGCGTCGGTCTATTCGTTTTGACCAAAGCGGTCGGATTGTCGGGGATATCGATGTAGGTAAAAACGACAAGCTGCTAGAAGCAAAAATTCAATCGGGAAGTATCATCGGGGATTTTTATCAAGCAGTGTGCCCAGCCCAGATAGAGGAACCTAAAAAAAAATAACAAAAAGGGGATTTTTTCTTCAGCTTAAACCTACTTTGAATGCGATAAGAAAAACTTCACACTTAGCCACTCGACCTTCACGGAGAGGGGAGCAAGAAAAGCTTGTGTGTATCTCCTGTGCATCTACCTAAAACGGGTAGCGCGTTCAGTTTTTTAACTTGATTTTGCATTTTTAATAACTTTCGCCAGCAAAAATGCTTGAAAAATTATCTGGCAACGGTTCCCTCGCCTGAATCCACGGGGTAGGGACTCCTTTTTGGCGTGCGGAAAGGGCAACAATCCCGCCTACAATGGCGCAGTTTGTGTCCATGTCGCCTAAACCGCTAATTGTCGCCCAGAAAGCTTCCTGGTAGTCTTCCAAATGATGGGCAGCACACCACAGGGCAAAAGGCACCGTATCTTGAGCTGAAATTTTGTAGCCGGAACCCAGTTGTTGCGCTACCACAGGTGGAGAGCGATCGCTCGGAATATCTATCGCTTGCCGAATGCTGCTCTGAATCTCGCTTTCCGGGACATTCAGAGCAACCTGTTGGAGAAATTGCTCTCCAGACATAAATTCACCTTCACCCACCCTGTAAGCGATCGCAGCCGCAACTGCAACAGCGATCGCTCCAGCAATTCCCTCTGGATGAGCGTGTGTTGGTTGCGCTGAGAGTATCGCGTTTTCTCTCACTGCGTCTAGATCGTGAGCAAAATAAGCGCCTAATGGTGCCACCCGCATCGCCGCACCATTGCCATAAGAACCAGTACCCCCGAACATCTCTGAAGCTTCTGTGCGCCAGTCTGCGCCCCATTGCAGCCTTGTTAACAGCTGCTGCGCCCCTGCACCGTAGCCGCGAGAAGGGTTAAAGCGTTCGGAAAATGCTGCGGCAAGAGCATCGGAATCTATCCTTCCATAACGCCACAGTGTCTCTACGATAGACAATGCCATCTCGGTATCGTCACTGTAGCACCAGCGTCTGGGAGGAACTTGACGCTGTTGGATTCTTTCGTTAAGTTCCTCTGCCAACCCAAAAAACCTTTCACCCAAGGCATCTCCAACGGAAAGCCCCGTCAAAGACAACTGCATTCGTTCTAGTGGCTTCATCGTTTCAAGAAACTTTAGGAGGAGCGATCGCGCATCTTAAAATAAGGGGGATCATTTCTCAACAACGGCATTTTAATAAACAATGACGCATTCTACTGATATTGCTACCTTAGCTCGCTGGATGGCAGCAGATTTCAGCAACCAGGCACAAGCATTTGAAAATCCTCCCATCTTTGCCCATATCCGCGTCTGTATGCGTCCCCTACCGCTAGAACTGTTGTCTGGCGTGAGTTTCCTGGTGGAACAAGCGTATGACTATATGATTAATGACCCATATCGGCTGCGGGTTTTAAAGTTAATTACGAATGGCGATCGCATCGAAATTGAAAACTACACAGTTAAGAATGAAGAACAATTTTATGGTGCCTCCCGCGACCCCAAGCGCCTGCACAACCTCAAAGCAGACCAACTGGAAAAATTACCAGGCTGTAACATGATCGTCGAATGGACAGGTCACAGCTTCAAAGGTTACGTCGAACCCGGTAAAGGTTGTATGGTGGTTCGCAAAGGTCAAAACACCTATCTCGACAGCACCTTTGAGATTGACGAAAACAGGTTTATCAGTCTCGATCGGGGACGCGATCCCGAAACCGATGAGCATATTTGGGGATCGGTCGGGGGTCCTTTCGAGTTCGTCCGTTGGGGAAGTTTTGCCGAGGAAGTGAAGGTGTAAAGGGTTCAAAGCTAAAGGTTGAAGGTTCCTTGTCGCTAGGAACCTTCAACTTTCAATCTGGAGGTCTTGGAGACACTTTCACATCTGATTGCTAGGTCGCCCTGATTGCTGGGTCGCCGCCACTGGGACAACAACGCTTTCCTCCCAAAGATTGATGACGAAGGAGGGAAGAAATACGAGAAAGAAGCAAACGACTACAAGCTCGATGGGGTGTACCGGCGATCGCTCAGAAGGAATTCACTTCGATGGTCTAGAAGGTACCATTACCTGGTAAATTTACCGAGTGTTGGCAAGCAAGATTAATTGAACCCGTATGAAAGTCTTGGTTATTGGCGGTGATGGCTACTGCGGTTGGGCAACCGCGCTTTATCTTTCCAGTCGAGGATACGAAGTCGGCATTCTAGACAGCCTGGTGCGGCGTCACTGGGATATGCAACTAGGCGCAGATACCCTAACCCCTATTGCACCCATTCAACAACGCCTTCAGCGTTGGAAGGACCTCACCGGCAAATCCATAGACCTATTTATTGGGGATATCACTAACTACGAGTTCCTCCAGTCAGCGCTGCACAAGTTTGAACCACAGACAATCGTTCACTTTGGAGAACAGCGTTCGGCACCCTTCTCGATGATTGACCGAGAACACGCTGTCGTCACCCAAGTGAACAACGTGGTGGGGACGCTGAATCTGCTGTATGCGATCAAAGAAGATTTCCCCGACTGTCACCTCGTCAAATTAGGAACGATGGGCGAGTATGGGACGCCCAACATTGATATTGAAGAAGGTTACATTACTATCGAACACAACGGGCGTAAGGATACTCTGCCGTATCCGAAGCAGCCCGGATCGATGTATCACCTCAGCAAAGTTCATGATAGCCACAATATCCACTTTGCTTGCCGGGTTTGGGGACTACGCGCCACCGACTTGAATCAGGGCGTCGTGTACGGCGTCTTGACAGAAGAGACGGGCATGGATGAGCTGTTAATTAACCGTCTGGACTACGATGGAGTCTTTGGGACGGCACTCAACCGCTTCTGTATCCAAGCAGCAATTGGGCATCCCCTGACCGTGTATGGAAAAGGCGGTCAGACGAGAGCCTTTTTGGATATTCGGGATACAGTGCGATGTATGGAACTCGCGATCGCTAACCCCGCCCAACCCGGCGAATTCCGCGTCTTCAACCAATTCACCGAACTATTTAGCATCGGTGACTTAGCCGCAATGGTGAAAAAAGCCGGGAATTCCTTGGGACTGAATGTTGATATCCACAACCTCGACAATCCCAGAGTCGAGAAAGAAGAACACTACTTCAACGCCAAAAACACCAATTTGCTCGATCTCGGCTTACAACCTCACTATCTATCCGACGCCCTACTCGACTCGTTGCTCAACTTTGCCGTCAAGTACCAGCACCGCGTCGATAAAAATCAGATCATGCCCAAAGTTTCTTGGCACCGTCAGTAATCAGGATTGAGGACTGAGGACTGTTAGCGAAGCGGTGCGAAGCACGGACTGAGTGAAAAGAAAAATAGACGAGAGAGTGGCAACTGGCAAGCAATTTGTTGGGTTGAATTGTTGCATTGAAAAGACAGATAAACTTTAATAACTCCTCAGACTTGACCGTTCATTGAGTCCTTAGCCCTCAGTCGCGATCGCTCTTAAATCTATCACTCAGCCCTCAGTCCTCATCCCTCAGCACTGAATTATGCGAATTGCTCTTTTTACCGAAACCTTTTTGCCCAAGGTTGACGGCATTGTGACGCGCCTGCGCCACACCGTTGAACATTTACAGCGCAGCGGCAACGAAGTGCTGATTTTTTCCCCAGATGGGGGGTTAACCGAATATAAAGGAGCCAGGATCTACGGAGTCTCTGGCTTCCCGTTGCCTTGGTATCCAGAGTTGAAAATGGCTTTTCCCCGCCCCTCCATTGGTTATCAACTAGAGAAGTTTCAACCGGATATCATTCATGTTGTCAACCCAGCTATTTTGGGACTAGCGGGTCTGTATTATGCCAAAGCGATGCAGATTCCCTTGCTGGCGTCTTATCATACCCATTTACCCCAGTATCTCCAGCATTACGGCTTGGGAATGTTAGAAGGTGTGCTGTGGGAATTGCTCAAATCAGCCCATAACCAAGCGCGGCTGAATCTCTGTACTTCTACGGCGATGGTGCAGGAACTTACCAGTCATGGCATCCAGCGAGTGGATTTGTGGCAGCGAGGGGTAGATACAGAATTATTCCAGCCCCACTTGTCAAGCCGAGAAATGCGATCGCGTCTTAGCCAAGGACACCCGGAAAGCCCCTTATTACTCTACGTAGGGCGTCTGGGCGCAGAAAAGGAAATTGACCGCATTAAGCCCGTCCTAGCAGCCATTCCCAACGCGCGTCTCGCCTTAGTGGGAGATGGCCCCCATCGACAAGCCTTGCAACAACACTTTGCCGGGACACCCACCCATTTCGTCGGCTATCTGACCGGCGTTGAACTCGCCTCAGCCTTTGCCTCAGCAGACGCCTTTATTTTTCCCTCGCGCACAGAAACTTTAGGATTAGTGCTGTTGGAGGCGATGGCAGCCGGATGTCCCGTTGTCGCCGCTCGTTCCGGAGGGATTCCCGATATCGTTACCGATGGCGTTAACGGTTACTTATTTGACCCAAAAGATGAAGAGGGAGCGATCGCTGCTACCAAGCGCCTTTTGGCCCATCAAGAAGAACGGGAAACCCTACGGCAAAATGCCCGCCTCGAAGCCGAACGCTGGGGTTGGGCTGCCGCCACCCGCCAGTTGCAAAATTACTACGAATCAGCGATTCGTTAACAATCAATCATCAACAGTCAGGGTTTAGCAGTCAGGGTTTCCGAAAAACAACTGATAACTGAACCCTGAAATGCTCCTATTTAATACATATTCCTAAACACTACGGATGAGGATTTCAGGTCTCCGAGGTTAAATTAAGTTAGTGGGTGCTTATTTTTTAAGCGTTAACGATTAGCTCAGTAGGTGGAGACCAAACAAACCCAGATTGAACAACGCTTTTCCCCGTAAAGATGCGAAAATTTGCGTTTGTCGGCTATTTTTTACAGAATTAATCGCGATTTTAGGCTTTTACGGGTATTTTGACTAAATTGAATCTAAAAAAAAGTGTGAATCGCATACTAATAACAGCTAACAGCTAAAACCACAGCTTGCAAATGCTTCTCCCCATGACACTCTCTAATACCGGCAGCGTTCTGGCTACGTTAACTCAGCTTACGCAACTCAATCGTACTAGCGCCCTGACCTCGCGCGTCAAAGACCTGTCATTCGGCGAATTTATCTGCTTACTCGACTTTATTACCGCTGAGTTCCAGCAGTTTCTGCGGGCGATCGACATGATCAACAACGAAGCGCTGGAAACCATGCTGGAGCAGGTCATGGACGCCTTTACCCTCAAAATGGGTCAGATTCTGCAAGCAGACCTCACCACTATTTTTTTAGTAGACGAAGAAAAAAATCAACTTTGGTCAAAAATTCCCGATACGGAGACTGGGAGAGCCACCAAACAAATCCGGATTCCCATTAATATTGGCGTTGCCGGTCACGTCGCCAGCACCGGCGAATCTTTGAATCTTCCAGACCCCTACTCTCACCCACTCTTTAACAAAGAAGTTGACGAGCGACCGGGCTACCGAACCCGCAGTCTGCTTTGTATGCCGATTTATAGCAGCAAAAACCAGATTGTTGCGGTCGTTCAGCTATTAAATAAAGCTGGGGATGGGCCGTTTACCGAGGAGGATGAGCAGGGATTCCGCGACTTTGCTGCCTCTATCGGCATTATCCTAGAAAGCTGCCAATCGTTTTATATGGCGGCACGCAAGCAGCGGGGGGCAGAGGCACTGTTGCGGGCAACCACCTATCTCGGTCAAAGTCTTGACTTGGAAGCAACTCTGCGCTTTGTGATGGAGCAAGCGCGGGATCTGATGCAGGCGGATCGCAGCACCCTATTTATGCTGAGCAAAGAAACGGGAGAACTCTGGACGAAAGTTGCCAACAAAGATGGCACGGAGATCATCCCGATTCGCATTCCTTCTAACAAAGGAATTGCCGGTTATGTTGCCTCTACTCGTCAGCCGCTAAATATCCCGGATGCTTATAAAGATCCGCGTTTCGATCCCAGCGCCGACCAACGGACGGGTTATTTGACACGCAATATCCTGTGTATGCCGGTATTTAATTCATCAATGGAATTAATCGGCGTTACGCAGTTAATTAACAAGCAACCCGGCAGCTTCACGAGTTCAGATGAAGAGTTTATGCAGGCATTTAATATCCAGGCGGGAATTGCGCTGGAAAATGCCAAGCTCTTCGAGAATGTGTTGTTGGAAAAGCAGTATCAAAAAGATATCCTGCAAAGTCTCTCAGATGCAGTCATCTCTACAGATATGCAGGGACGGATTGTCACGATTAACGAAGCTGCACTGGAGTTGCTGGGGTGCCCAATTCGGGAAACCACGGGTAAAAACAACAAGCATCTGTGGGAGCAGAAACTAATCGGTCGTTTCGTTTGGGATGTGGTGCCCATCGAACATCTCCAGTTTCGCCTCCAGGATAGTCTGAAGACGGGTGCCAAGCAATATGTGCCGGAGCAAACCCTGACAGTGGGATTGTATGTAGAGAAGAGCCACCAGCCATCAGTAGCAGCCGTAGGAGCAATGCCAGAATTGTCCGTGCAGGCACAATGCGCCCAGTGTCAGCAGGTAGCAGAAGTTCTCAATTCGGAAGCGACTCACTCGGAGGGAGAACCCACTGGAGTCCATATTCTGGCAATTCGCGATCGCATCAATCCAAATATCTTCATTCCCTGGAATGAATCATGCAGTCCTGGCACTGTCGCCACTCACAGTTGTCATCAGATTTTGAGTGCCGATCAAGTCCAGGAAATTGAACGGAGTATGAATCTCACCGTTAATCCCCTTACCAACCCGGAAGGAGGCGTCAGAGGAGGCTTGGTGGTCTTGGAAGACATCAGCCACGAAAAACGGATGAAATCTACCTTGTATCGCTACATGACGCCTAGAGTGGCAGAGCAAGTCATGGCACTGGGCGATAAAGCGCTGATGATGAGCGAACGTAAGGAGGTGACAATTTTATTTTCTGACATCCGGGGCTACACCACTCTGACGGAAAATTTAGGGGCTTCGGAAGTGGTTTCGCTGCTGAATCAGTATTTTGAAACGATGGTAGAGGCAGTCTTTAACCACGAAGGCACCTTAGATAAATTCATTGGCGATGCCTTGATGGCGGTGTTTGGTGCGCCCCTGCCTTTGGCAGAAAATCATGCTTGGATGGCGGTTCAGTCGGCGTTGGATATGCGCCGCCGGTTGGCAGAGTTTAACCGTCGCCGTTTATTTGGAAACCAGCCGCAAATTCATATTGGCATTGGACTAAGTTCTGGAGAAGTCGTTTCCGGCAACATTGGTTCCCACAAACGGATGGACTACACGGTGATTGGGGATGGGGTGAACTTGAGTTCTCGCCTGGAAAGCGTCACCAAGGAGTACGGCTGCGATATTATCTTGAGCGAGTTTACCTACAACTTGTGCCGCGATCGCATCTTGGTGCGAGAGTTAGACAAAATCCGCGTCAAGGGCAAAAATACCGCCGTTAGTATTTACGAGTTGATCGGCGACCATCGACAGCATCTCGACGACTCCACGAAGAAGTTTCTCGATCTCTATCATCTGGGGCGTACAGCCTACACGGGAAGAAGCTTCCAGAAAGCGATCGCCTACTTTGAGGACGCCTACAGCCTACGACCCACGGATCAGGCAGTCACCGTCCACTTGGAACGGTGTAAGAACTACCTTCGGCAACCGCCTTCAGATGCCTGGGACGGAGTCCACACGATGACCAGCAAATGAGGTTAATCGCTATTCGCGAATTGGTGTAAATTCTCTAGACGCTGCCCTTTTGCACCTCACCTTTCCGGATTATCCTCTCCACTCTGGAAAGGGTTCTCACCGATGGCGAGTTGCTTTTTGGTTTTTTTCAACTGCTTCCAGAGACTCTTAATTTGTTCGTAGGCTTCGGAGGATGAAATTTTCCCCCCAGTTTCCAGGTTGCAGATGAAATTCACCCGTTGAGCAAATTCCTGCAAATTTGCGTTAAAAACCAGGTTTTCTGGCTTGACTTGACCGTAGTAACGACTACGAGGATACAGAAAATCAGAGCGGTCTGCCATAGATTACCTCCTTGGGATAAACTACTCAACCTACTGGCGTGAGAAACGAACCAATCGTTAATCCTGTTTTTTGCCCAAGCTGGAAAAGCTAGCAACAGAAACAGGGAGGTATTCCGACCGTTGCCCGATCCACCTTGGAGTCGGTAGAACTTTCTTGCGATCGCCCGCTGTTGGAATCAGGATTTACCGGGTGTTTTGTTCGAGTCTTGACCACTATTGTGATCTTTGCACAAAGGGCTGCGCTTATTTTAATTACAAATTAATCAAAATTTAACCTTATCTTAATCAAAGATTATGCCAGTTACTCGCAGATGCCCAGATGTTGACGCCATTCGGCTCCTAAGGCATTAAAATCTTCTGTGCTGCTGCCGACGATCCATTAATACAAATAACGACTCTCCATGTCCGCCCAATCAACCAACCTTTACGAAGGCAAAGCCAAGATTCTCTATACCACGGACGATCCGGACATTCTGCTGGCTCACTTCAAAGACGACGCTACCGCCTTTAATGCCAAAAAGCGCGGTCAGATTATCGGCAAAGGTGAAATTAACTGCACCATTGCCGCTTATTTGTTCCAGGTTTTGGAAGCATCGGGCATCCCGACCCACTTCATTGACTGTCCGGCACCCAACCAAATGCGCGTCCAAGCGTTAAAGATTCTGCCCCTAGAAGTGGTGGTCAGGAACATTGCTGCGGGAAGTCTGTGTCAACAAACAGGGTTGCCCGTAGGTACCGTCCTGCCCGATCCGCTGGTGGAATTTTATTTTAAAAATGACGATCTCGGAGATCCTTTGTTAACACGCGATCGCTTGATGTTATTGAAATTAGCGACACCAGAACAGCTTGACCAATTACAAAGTAGCGCCTTGCGGATTAACGAAATCCTCAGAGACTTTTTTCACCAATGCCGGATTACCCTAGTGGATTTCAAGTTGGAGTTTGGCGTTGACCGGCATAGCGAGATACGACTGGGAGACGAAATCAGCCCCGATACCTGCCGTCTTTGGGATGAGTCTGAAGACGATCCCGACCGGCGAGTGCTAGATAAAGATCGGTTCCGTCGGGATTTGGGGCAGGTGGAAGATGCCTACCAGCAAGTGCTAAAAAGAGTTCTTGAACAAGTAAATCGTAAAAAGTAAAAGCAAAAAAATTCTTTCTTTGGCTTTTTGCTTTTTTACTTTTGTCTCTATTTTCAATGTGTGTGGAAGTGTCGAAAACGAGTAAAAGAATGCGCTTATCTCCCTTTTTATTGACGATTTTGGCTGCCTCATCTGCCTGCTGTGTAGCATTTCCTGCCAGAGGGCAAACGACAAATTCTTCGTCGGATACCTCAGAGAGAACAGCTTGGTATGGCGATTATATTGAGCAGACCCAGGCTGACGCAGGACGCGATGGCCCAGAATCTCAACCAACCAATAACGTAGTCGTCAATGCTGTGAGTGCCCCAGAGACGACACCGCCTGGGAGAGCGCTTAGACCGTCGCCCAGCCTCACTGAGATTGTTACACGCTCCACCACCGCACCCGCCCCAGTTAACGTCCCAGTTAAACCGGAGCGCGTAGAGGTCGCCAGTAGCAGTCGCCGGGAACCGCCACCCGCCAATAACGTGGTGGTTAACACCATGAGCGTTCCAACAACAAAAGAGCCTGTAGGGGCAAAATCCCCCTCATCCGTACTCAGCCAAACTCCCACAACCCAATCTCCATCCTCTCCCACGCCGGAAACAGAGCCAGTGGTTCCCCGCACCGGCGAAGAATCAACACCGCAACAAGAAACGCCGGATACCATTGAATTCGATCTCACGCCAGGGACGACTGGTGAGCCGAATCTTGAGTTGCCAGAGCCACGGGAACAACCTGTACCAACCCCTGAAGGTGGACAACCTGCAACAACGCCTGAAACGGTACAACCTGCGCCTACCGACCAGCCAGAAGCCAGAGTGCTAGTGGGTGAAGTCGTTGTTACTGGCGTAGAAGGGGAGCTCGAAAACGAAGTTTATGAGGCAATTCGCACCCGACCCGGACAAACGGCGACCCGGAGCCAGTTACAGGAAGATGTGAATGCCATCTACGCCACAGGTTTTTTCAGCAACGCCAGAGTAGAGCCACAGGATACCCCGCTGGGCGTCCGTGTCGTCTTTGTAGTAGAACCTAACCCAGTTTTGCGTCAGGTAGTGGTTGTCCCCGTCCCTGCCGACCAAAATCAGCGGGCACTCCCCCAAAAGGTAATCGACGACGCCTTCGCGTCTCAGTATGGTCGCACCCTCAACATCCGCGAACTGCAAGAAGGCATTAAAAAAATAAACCAGTGGTACAAAGAAAACGGCTATGACTTGGCACAAGTAGTTGCCGCACCCCAGATTGCTGAGGATGGCACGGTACGTCTAGAGGTAGCAGAAGGACTGATTGAGGATATCGAAGTCCGCTTTCTCGACAAAGACGGACAACCCGCAAATGATGAAGGTCAACCCATCCGGGGTCGCACCCGCGATTTCATCATCACGCGAGAAATTGAACTGAATTCTGGAGAAGTCTTTAACCGGACGAAAGCGGAAAGGGATCTGCGCCGAGTCTTTCGCTTAGGCATCTTTGAAGATGTGCGACTCTCATTCAGACCGGGGCAAGATCCGCGCAAAGTGGTGGTGGTCGTGGACGTGATTGAGAAGAACACCGGCTCAGTGGCGGCGGGTGCAGGGATTAGTTCCGCCAGTGGATTATTCGGCACCATTAGCTATCAAGAGCAAAATCTGGGGGGCAATAACCAGAAGCTGGGGGCAGAGTTGCAGGTCGGTCAGCGAGAACTGCTATTTGATGTCAACTTCACAGATCCCTGGATTGCTGGCGATCCTTACCGGACTTCCTACACCGTCAATGGGTTCAGACGCCGATCCATTTCGTTGATTTTTGATGGCGGTGACACAGAGGTGGAATTGCCCGATGGAGACAGACCCCGCGTCCTGCGATTGGGGGGTGGCGTCACCTTCACCCGTCCGCTTTCCCGAGATGTTTTTGAAGATCCGGAATGGAGAGCGAGTCTGGGCTTGCAGTATCAACGGGTTTCGATCCGAAATTCCGACGGCGACATTAGTCCGAAGGATGAGCTAGGCAACGACCTGAGCTTTAGTGGGGAAGGGAAAGACGACTTGTTGACCCTGCAATTTGGGGTTGTGCGCGATCGCCGTAACAGCGCCGTAATTCCGACCTCTGGATCTCTACTGCGCCTAGGCGTTGAACAGTCTCTCCCCGTAGGTGTGGGAGGGATTCTGTTTAACCGTCTGCGCGGTAGCTATAGCTACTATCTTCCTGTCAGATATACGAACTTCTCCCCAGGTCCACAAGCGCTCGCTTTCAACGTTCAAGCCGGAACCGTCCTCGGCGATTTACCTCCCTATGAAGCTTTCTCTCTAGGCGGTAGTAACTCGGTGCGGGGTTTTGAGGAAGGAGATGTCGGCAGCGGTCGCAGCTTTATCCAAGCGACCGCAGAGTATCGCTTCCCTATTTTCTCGATTGTGGGCGGTGCTTTGTTTGTCGATGCCGCAACCGATTTCGGGACTGGTAGCACCGTACCCGGAGATCCGGCTGGGGTGCGGGGTAAGCCCGGAAGCGGCTTTGGTTATGGTCTTGGCGTCCGCGTGCAATCTCCCCTCGGCCCGATTCGCATCGACTATGGTTTTAATAACGAAGGGGACAGCCGCCTCCACTTTGGAATTGGGGAGAGATTCTAAAAATTAAAAATGTAAAATTAAAAATTAAAAATTAGGAGAATTTCTTCAATTTTTAGTTTTTAATTTTTAATTTTTAATTATGAAACAACACACGCTAAAAGGCTCTTTTGAACAATCTGGCGTCGGTCTACATAGCGGCGTCCCTACCCATGTCCGAGTGCTACCAGCGGCGGCTGGAGAGGGACGTTACTTTGTCAGAGTTGACCTGGCTGGGGCACCCGTGATTCCAGCGCGGGTGGAAGCAGTCAGTCAGACAACCCTCTCCACCGAACTTGCTAGCAGTGGAGAGGCGCGGGTTCGGACTGTGGAACACCTGCTAGCCGCTTTAGCAGGCAGCGGTGTCGATAACGCTCGAATTGAGATTGATGGTCCGGAAGTGCCCCTGCTGGATGGCTCAGCGCTGATTTGGGCGGAAGCGATCGCGCAAGCGGGCGTGGTCGATAACGATGAAGGAATTCCCGATTCCACTTTTAAGCTAGAAAAGCCCGTATGGGTCTATCAAGGCGATGCCTTTGTCGCCGCCCTACCCGCACCGGAGTTGCGCTTTTCCTACGGAATTGACTTCGACTCAGCAGCAATTGGCAATCAGTGGCACAGCTGGACGCCGAGGCAAGAAAAATTTGCAGACGCGATCGCACCCGCCCGCACGTTTGGTCTAGCGCACCAAATTGAGCAGTTACAAGCCGCAGGTTTAATCAAAGGCGGAAGTTTAGAAAATGCCCTGGTTTGCGATTCACAAGAATGGCTTAATCCTCCCTTAAGATTTTCAAATGAGCCAGTGCGTCATAAACTTTTAGATTTAGTAGGAGATTTAAGTTTACTGGGATATTTCCCGCAAGCTCATATCCTCGCCTACAAAGCCAGCCATCACCTGCATATCCAACTCACTCAGCAGTTACTCCCTTTTGTGAGTGGCACTGTGTGAGCCTGTGTAAAGTGGCTGCGCGATCGCAACTCTAGCCCCTAGCCTCTAATCCCTGTCATACAGCCCATGTCCACACTGATTGAAGTCAATACACCCGATGCTGAGACTGCGACGCCCCAAGCCAAGAATGTCGGGGAAGAAACAGCACAAAACAGCCAGTCTGCTGCCAAAACCATCCTGACGATCGAAGACATTCAAAAATTGCTGCCCCATCGGTATCCTTTTGCATTGGTGGATCGGATTATCGAGTACGTGCCCGGAGAAAGGGCTGTGGGCATCAAAAATGTCACCTTTAACGAACCCCATTTTCAAGGGCATTTCCCCGGTCGTCCGATTATGCCTGGGGTATTAATTGTGGAAGCAATGGCTCAAGTGGGCGGGATCGTATTGACCCAACTCCCAGATATTGAAAGCGGCTTATTTATGTTTGCTGGCATTGATAAAGTCCGCTTCCGTCGCCCCGTAGTGCCGGGAGATCAGCTAGTCATGACCGTGGAACTGCTGTGTGTCAAACGGCGTCGTTTTGGAAAGATGCACGCCCGTGCCGAAGTCGATGGTCAATTGGCTACAGAAGGCGAACTGATGTTTTCCATCGTTGACTAAAACAGTCATGAGGACTGAGGAGTGTTTGCTTAGCGCTACTCTATTCGCAGGCTAAAAAACAGGTTTGAGAAAAGAAGTTTGATGGCACATTAGTTGAAGAAGCTGATGGTTAAATTCTGACTCATAACTCCTAACGCTAACTTTATTCCTCATTCCTCAGTTTTGATTTGTGACTTGTCACTTTTGTTTACTCAGTCCGTGCTTCGCTAACAGTCCGCGCGATCGCGCCGAAGAGCGCTAACAGTCCTGTATATGATTCATCCCACCGCGATAATTCACCCTGACGCTCAACTACACCCCAGCGTGCAAGTTGGGCCTTATGCGGTGATTGGAGAACAAGTAAAAATTGGTGCTGAAACCACGATTGGCGCTCATGTTGTAATCGAGGGACCAACGGAAATTGGCACCCAAAATCACATTTTTCCGGGGGCAGCAATTGGCTTAGAACCCCAAGACCTCAAGTATGACGGGGCTAAAACCTGGGTAAAAATTGGTGATGGCAATCGAATTCGAGAGTATGTCACAATTAACCGGGCAACTGGCGAGGGTGAAGCGACGGTAATTGGCAATGGCAACTTGTTGATGGCTTATGTCCACGTTGCTCATAATTGCGCGATCGCAGATAAAGTGATTATTTCCAATGCGGTGTCGCTCGCTGGGCACGTCCAGATTGATTCGCGGGCGGTGATTGGTGGCGTCCTAGGGATTCATCAATTTGTCCACATCGGGCGAGGCGCGATGGTGGGCGGGATGAGTCGTATTGACCGCGATGTGCCTCCTTATCTGCTTGTCGAGGGAAATCCATCGCGGGTACGCAGTCTCAACTTGGTGGGACTCAAACGCGCTGGTTTATCTGCCGCTGAGTTGGGAATTCTCAAAAAAGCTTTTCGGATTCTCTATCGTTCTGGATTACCCCTGAATCAATCCCTAGAACAACTGGATCTGCTCCCAGATAACGAATACTTGCAACACCTGCGCCGGTTCCTGCAACTTTCTCAAGCGTCAGGGCGACGCGGTCCGATTCCAGGGAAAAGAACGAACCACAAGGATGCAGAGTAATTGGGAAAAAAGTTGTAGAGACGCCCTAAACCGCGTCTGAGTTTTGAGTTCAAAGTAATTTGTTTCATTCAAAACTCAACTCAAAACTCGATTACCCATTACCCATTACCAAATTAATGCGTATATTTATCAGCACTGGCGAAGTTTCAGGGGATCTGCAAGGGGCGCTACTGATTGAGGCACTTTATCGACAAGCACAGGCAACTGGCTTGGAATTAGAAATTGTTGCCTTGGGGGGCGATCGCATGGCGGCAGCGGGTGCGACTCTCTTGAGCAATACCAGCGGGATTGGTTCGGTGGGGCTTTTTGAATCTCTCCCTTATGTGTTACCGACCTTACAAGTCCAGCGTCGAGCTAAACAGTACCTCCGAGAGAACCCGCCCGATCTGGTGGTGCTAATTGATTACTTGGGGCCAAATATTGGCGTGGGCACCTATATCCAGCAACAGATGCCGCAGGTGCCAGTCGCGTACTACATCACGCCGCAGGTATGGGTTTGGTCGCCCTTCAAGCGCGACACGACTCGAATCATCGAGATTAGCGACCAAGTGTTGGCAATTTTCCCAGAGGAAGCGCAATATTTCCAAAAACGGGGGGCATCGGCTGCTTGGGTGGGGCATCCCTTGGTGGATCGGATGCAAAAGGCTCCCAGCCGAGAAGCGGCGCGAAGAATCTTAGAGATAGAGTCAGAACAAATTGCGATCGCGCTTCTTCCTGCCTCCCGTCCTCAAGAACTCAAGTATCTGATGCCGGTGATGTTTGAGGCGGCGAAAGCGATCCAAAACAAACTGCCTCAAGTTCATTTCTGGATTCCTTTGTCTCTGGAAGCTTATCGGCTCCAAATTGAAGCGGCGATTGGACGTTATGGTTTAAATGCAACTCTGGTTGCTGGTAAAAGTCAGGAAGTTCTGGCGGCGGCTGATTTAGCGATCGCTAAGTCGGGGACTGTAAATCTGGAACTTGCCCTTTTAAATGTGCCGCAGGTGGTTCTCTACCGCGTTAGTCGCTTTACCTATTGGATTGCCCGTAATATTCTAAAATTCTCGATTCCCTTCATGTCGCCAGCCAACTTGGTAATGATGCGGTCGATTGTGCCCGAATTGCTGCAAGATCAAGCTACGCCAGAAAACATTGTCCAAGAAGCTTTAGAACTCTTACTCAATCCCGAACGTCGCCAGCAAACTGTTGCAGATTATCAAGAAATGCGCTCCTCATTGGGAGAAGTGGGAGTTTGCGATCGCGCTGCCAAAGAAATCCTTCAAATGCTTTGAAAATTTTTAATTAAAACTTCCTTTAACTACTGACATTATTCCTTCCTAAAACCCGAGTTTCATCAATTTGTAAGGTTCTATAGCAATCCTTGTGAGATTCCAGCGGTTCAGCTCCCGACTTCCGTAAGAAGTCGGGGAACTCGCCTTCACAAATCATTTAGGATTGCGATATCAGGAACAGTTTCCTCAATTTTGGCATCTTGACGATAGGGAAACTTACACGGGGCGACTGACAGCCTAGCCTGGACAATCTGTTGCTTCCAGCTCATCAGTAGCAAGAAGGTCGCTTTGTGGTGGCAGGGCCACAGTATCCGAATAATATTAACTTGCCCAAAAATGTTGAGCAAATCGAGCATTTGCCACCTGCTCGACACCGCTAGTTTTACCCTTTCCAACTGTTCACTCTTAATATTAGACGGACTAATATGGTTGAAGCAGATTATTCTCCCATCAGGCGTTTATTTGAAGCATCTGCGTGTGGAACTCCAATGATTAGTGATTATTGGTAGGGGTTGGAAACAATTTTTGAAATGGGTAAAGAAATTCTGATTGCCGAGTCGCCTGCCGATACTTTACAGGATCTTCAAGAAACTCCGGAAGCTGAGAGAATTGCAATCGGCGAGCACGCTTGGACTCGCGCTTTGGCACAACATACGGCAGCCCATCGAGCCTCTAAATTGGAAGGCTACGTCTTGGAGCGAATCACTTTGTATTCTTCCTTTAAAAATTAATACTGGCTGTAAATTTTTTACCGACTGCTAGGCTTTTGTGGCAATTTCTCGATTCTGGGAAATTCCCGATTTTGCTTTGTTTTGATGAGGCTTAATTTTAGATATTATCTTGGCAAAAAAGCTTTATTTATGATAGAAAAGCGGGGGATCTATCTTCGGGAATATTTAAGTTATTTTTAATATTGATTTATCTTGAAGAAAGGCTGTTAACGTTCGGTTCTTAAATTCTGATGGCAAGCCAGCAAGCTAGATGTGGGGAGTTCCAAGACCTCACGGGGCACCAAGGGGACAAGGGGACATTAAGGCTGTATGACCGAGCGATGGCAGCAACCAGCTGTGGCATCGTCATTAGCGACGCCAGTCTACCAAATAATCCAATTATCTATTGCAATCCCGCCTTTGAAAAAATAACCGGGTATTCGACTGCCGAAGTCTTGGGACGAAACTGCCGATTTTTGCAAGGAAATGATACCGATCCAGCCGCAATTGAGCAAATTCGTCAAGCCTTGCAAACAGGGAAAGAATGCCAGGTGGTTCTCAAAAACTATCGCAAGGATGGAACACCTTTCTGGAATGACCTGAGTATTTCGCCGGTATATGACGAAGAGGGTCGGGTGACGCAATTTATCGGCGTCCAGACGGATATTACCGAGCGTAAAGCCGCCCAAGAGGCGCAGTGCGAAGGGGAAACGCGGCTGCGGCTGGCTCTGGGTGCGGCAAGTATGGGGGTTTGGGACTGGGATCTGGGAACCAATCGGGTGACTTGGTCTGAAGAGGTGGAAGGGATTTTTGGTCTGGCTCCTGGTTCCTTTACTGGCACCTACGAGGCTTATCTCCAATGCATTCATCCTGAAGATTGCTACCGCGTGGGACTTGAGATTGCGAGCATCGTAGAAGTCGGGAAAGACTTAAAGATGGAGTATCGCGTCATTCGTCCTGATGGAATTGGCTGGGTGGCGTCACGGGGTGCCGTTGTGCGCGACAATACGGGGAAGTGCGTGCGGATGATGGGAACGGTGATGGATATTACCGAACGCAAGCAAGCAGAGGAAGCGTCGCGACAGCAATTTTTGAGAGAACGGCTGGTCGGAGCGATCGCTAAGCGCATCCGTCAGTCTCTAGATTTAGAAGAAGTTCTCAATACAACTGTGGCAGAAGTGCGCCATTTTCTCTCTACTGATCGGGTACTCATTTACCGCTTCGATCCAGATCGGAACGGAGTTGTGGTTGTAGAGTCGGTCGGTGAGGATTGGACGCCTATTTTAGGAACCAGCATCCAAGATCCTTGCTTTGGGAAAAGCTACGTCTCGCCATACCAGCAAGGTCGGGTTCGAGCGATTGACAATATCTATACTGCTGGTATCCAACAATGCCATATTGATTTACTTGCCCAGTTTCAGGTGAGAGCTAACTTGGTAGTTCCGATTCTGCAAGGGGAAAATTTATGGGGGTTGCTGATTGCCCATCACTGTCGAGAACCCCGAAAATGGCAAGAATCAGAAGTAGAATTGCTCAAACAGCTGAGCGTGCAGCTAGCGATCGCAATTAAGCAATCCGTTCTCTTCCAACAGCTAAACGCCGAACTGGTCGAACGCAAACAGGCAGAAATCGCTTGGCTGAAATCAGAAGCGCAGCTAAAAGAACAAACAACCCAACTAAAACGAACCTTGGGAGAATTGGGACAAACCCAATCTCAGCTAATTCAGAGCGAAAAGATGTCCAGTTTAGGGCAGTTGGTTGCAGGGGTTGCCCATGAAATTAATAATCCAGTCTCCTTCATCTACGGCAATCTCGACCATGCGAATCAGTATGCTCATGACCTGCTGAACCTGTTAAATCTCTATCAAAAGCACTTTCCCAAACCCCCTACCGAGATTCAAGTTGCAAATCAGGATATCGATTTAGATTTCTTGGTGGAAGATTTTCCCAAACTACTGACTTCCATGAAAATGGGAGCCGACCGCATCCGCGATTTGGTCTTGTCGCTGCGGAATTTCTCCCGCCTGGATGAATCCCAGAAGAAGGCGGTTGATATTCATGAGGGCATAGATAACACGCTGTTGATTTTGCAGCATCGGTTGAAAGAAGACAGCTCCCATCCCAAAATTCAGATTATTAAAGAATACGGCGATTTGCCCAAAGTAGATTGTTACGCTGGGCAACTCAACCAAGTGTTTATGAATCTCCTCAGTAATGCAATTGATGCTTTAGAAGAATACAATGCCCAGCAAGTCTCCGCAGGAGGAGCATCGCTGACGCCGGAGGATCTCAAAGCCAACCCCAGCCAGATTACCATTCGCACCTCTTTGAAGGATGAAGGAATCAGGATAAAGGATGAATTCGATGCCAATCCTCATCCCACCCTTCGAGAAGGGCAAAGCCCTACATCCCTAAGTCCCAATCCTGCCTCTGTTGTCATCAGGATTGCGGATAATGGCCCTGGCATTCCCGAAGCAATTCAGAAACAAATTTTTGACCCCTTCTTTACGACGAAAGCCGTGGGAAAAGGGACTGGCTTGGGCTTGTCCATTAGCTACCAAGTTGTGGTTGAACGTCACGGGGGTCAACTCGAGTGCGTGTCAACACCGGGAAAGGGAACAGAGTTTATTATCGAAATTCCGATCCAGAAGGTAGAAGAGGAATCTCTTTTAGGGGCGCATTGCCCAATTCCTCTATCTATACAGCCCCATCGGGTGGCTTAACACTCCCTTATGCTTGGCACTCCCTGCTTGCCAAGGTCGGTTTTTTTGCTTTCTCCGGGAAGCTTAGAACCGTTCCATTTTCTTCAAGCAGACCTTCCCCACCTAGGAAGAAAGGGCTGTCGATAAACACATCTTGATGAACACAACACAGGCAAATCAACAATCAATCAGCTTGCGTCTGTGCTAACTTGCTCTTCAGTCGGCAACTCCAGACAGTAGCCCGCACCATAGACGGTCTTAATATAGCGCGGGTGGCGGGGATCGGGTTCTAGCTTCGTTCTCAAGTGCCGAATATGCACCCGAATCGTTTCAATGTCATCGTCGGGATCGTAGCCCCAAACTTCCCGCAGGATTTCACTAGGAGAAACGGTTTGACCATGACGCTGGAGTAAGCAGTGCAGTAATTCAAACTCCAGATGCGTTAACTTCACTGTCTGATTGAACCAAATAGCCTCAAAGCGTTCTGGGACTAAGGTTAAAGAGCCATAGTGCAAGATTTCCGAGTGTTTGGCGGCTTGGGGAATACGGTCTGTTCGTCGCAGCAAGGCTCTGACCCGTGCCAGCATTTCTTCGAGTTCAAACGGCTTGGTCAGGTAATCATCGGCTCCGGCATTAAAGCCTTCTACCTTATCTTGAGTCTGACCCAGTGCTGTCAACATTAACACCGGAATATCGGCAGTGCGTTCATCCCGCCGCAACCGCTGGCAGACGGTGAAACCGTCCACATTGGGCAGCATTAGGTCAAGCATAATGAGGTCTGGTTGCAGTTGCAAAGCCAGTGCCTGACCTTTAATGCCATCTGGTGCTTGGCTGACATCGTATCCAGCCATTTCCAGATTGATGGTAACTAATTCTGCGATCGCAGCGTCGTCGTCGATGACGAGTATCCGGGGCATCACTACTAAATTATTGCTACAGTATTTTAAAGTTTCTATAAGAACCTTTATCGGAATCCAAAGATTCCTGTACAGATTATACGCAAGGATTCTAAATTCTTTCTAAAGAAAACCTTGGATTATCAAGAGAGTTGGCGATCGCACAAACATGCAGAGCATTCTATCTGCCCCACCAGAAAGGATCGTGACTGGGTGAAATGTGCTCGTTTAGCTTTGAGCGCTAATCCAATCTCCCAGTGCCTTGCCCATCTTTTTCAGCTGAAGGGGACGCTTGTAACTGAAATTAGAAAGTTGGGCTGCGGGCTTGATAATACCCCGATTTTTCTCACCGTCACACCAGTACGAGTTTGGAGCAGATTGTGGCGTATCAATGAGGGTAAAGTGCAACAAGCCAATCAATCCAGCGTTTTGCAGTTCTAAGGAGCGCTGTTGTAATTCCTGGTAAACTTTCGCGCCTCCCTCGTCCCAATCGGTGCCAGCATCAGCCATCAGGAAAAAGTAATCGATCAGAGACGGTTTTTGCAGTTGTGTTTGGATGAATTGGGCGATCGCGATCGCTCGATCGGGCATATCATAAAGCTTCGCTTGATCGGGGGTTAAGCGTTTGCATCCGTTCCCCTCACTCCGCCAGGGGCCTTGGGTTACTTGAAACCCAAAGAAATCGACTCCCGGTGCAGCCGCTTTTAAAGCGGGTAAATAGTTTTGCAGACCCGTGGGGGAGGCATTGAAGTCACCGAAAGCCAAACCCACTTTCAAATTCAGTCCCGGAACCGAACTCGCTGAGGTACGTAATCTTTGGGCAGCTTCAGCCATTAACTGCCCGAATTTCTGAGGAATACTGGCATCCCACCCATAATTTGCATTCACGGGATCGCGGAGCGTTCCTACCAGATTATGCTCCGGTTCCAGCGATACATAAACAGTCCCTTGGGTTTTAGATAGTACATCTTTAGCGAGGCCATCTAACTCCGAGAAGTACCAACTCTTTCTAGCTTCAATTTCAGCCCAGGTTTTTTTACTTTGGACATCGTGGGTAATCAAGTTAACAATAAACACGGGGGCAACCCCTTCTTTAAACATTCGGTCTGTCGTCGCGCAAGTTTTCTGACCAGCGACACAACCAAACCAGATGGGTTGCCATCCCACCTCCACCCCCAGCGATGCTGCTTTAGGCTTGGGTAAACCGACTTCTTTCGCCACGTCAAGGCTGTGCATCCAAATCCCTTCCACGTTGCTCGTGTCGCCACCAAAACCAATGAGCAATGGATTACTGGTTTGGGGAGTGCTGGGTATGGGTTGAGGAGTTGCGGGTGTTGGGGGAGGAGTGGCAGGTGTTGGGGGAGGAGTTGTGGGAGGAGTATAGATGGTCTGACCTTGACCCATCAGCTTTTTCTGATTCAGAACCATCCGGAACCAGTTTTGAAAAATCACTTGGGTTCCGTTTCGCTGCCTCGTGGTTCTCCGGAGTTGAGAGTTTGCTGCATTCTCATTCCAAACGATTAGCTGCCGTTTGCGAGTTTCCACATAACGGATTGAAGAAACACGATTTTTTTGTCCATCCACCAAGTAAACGAATACAAGCCCGTAGTTAGGATTGCTGCGTTTGACTGGAATCCAATACTCCCGACCACAGGCGGCAGGATTCACTTGTTCTCGTCGATTAAAGTGATGGAAAACGTAGTAAAGGCTACCATCCCAATCAACTCCTTTGCCAGGTTGCGTTAGCATCCCAGAGCCGCAGTAATTTTGAGCTGCTGCCTTGCTGGTTTGAGGGTTTTGGGAGGCAGGAGTAGAAGCAGTCTGGGCTGCTGTAGAAGGTTGGAGCTGGTTATTTATAAGGGTTTGGGGGATAGAGGCAGTCTGAATGCGCCTTAGCTGCCTCCAATTCAGAATCCGCGCGATCGCATGAGAAAGGGCTTGGTTTCCATCTTGCCGCGTCAGAATTCTTCTCAGTAGAGGATTGACTGGATTACCATCCCAAACGATAAGTTTCCCGTTGTTAGTTTCCACATAACGAGTAGAAGAAACACGATTTTTGTATCCATCCACCCAATAAACAAATACAAGTCCGTAATAAGGATTGCTTTGCTCGGCTGGAATCCAATATTCCCGACCACAAGCGGCAGAATTCACTGACTCTTGACCTCGGCTGAAGTCATAGAAAACGGAATACACTCTCGTGTCTGTATCGATTCCCCTGGTAGGTTTGGTGATGGTGCCAGAACCACAGTAATTTGTCGGGGCGGTCCTCTCAAAAGGGCTGGGTTGGCTTGCTAGGATTTGCGGTTGTTGCGACTCAGAAGCAAATTGATTCAGCTTCTTGTTGAATGCAGATTGAATGGCGGGCGGATGAGCAGCAACGGCAACAGAGGAGGTATCGGTATGGGTACTGCTAATACCTATATTCAGGGTAAAAACAGTGCTGAGCGCTATTGCGAGAAGGCGGTGCAGGAATGTTACCGGGTCAAACAAGGAGCCTACTAGAGTCGCAACAAAGCTGATGGTAGCTAAAGCAAGCAGCCGAATTCTACGCATTATGCAGCCGGAAATCTAAATAGATTATTGGCTGCTTCCTTTCCCTACTTCATCGGGAAATTTGCTGGATATCTCATTAACTGGCATTTGGCTCTCAGTGCGATCGCGTAGTTCCCACCTTCTCAAACACTGTTCCTGTCCGTTAATCAACCTAAAATTAGGCTGCATATCAGAAACCCGGTTTCTTAAAGAACCGGGTTTTCAACCACTTCCATCACTTCTGCGTCACCATACTTCACCTAATCGTTGCAACAGGTGAAGGTTGTCGCTCGCTCAATACCGCAGCCGAAGCACCATAAAGTTCCTAATAGTGCTGAGTTTTTGGCAACAAGGGCAGCAGCCAATCAAGATGGCTGAATTAATTTCCCCTTATCAACCCAAAGCGATTAATTTAGCCATTCTTTTTGTCTGAGTTGCCAGTTTTAGTACCGAATTCGAGGGTCGATGTAAGCATTGATAATATCAATCAAAATGCTAGCAACTACAACAATCGACGCAAAAAATACCATGATTCCCTGCACGGTAGGGTAATCTCGTAAAGAAATTGCTTCATAAAGTCGATTTCCTAAACCAGGCCAAGAGAAGGTAACTTCTGTTAAAACTGCGCCGCCAAGCAATGCGGCTAAAGTCAGCCCCAGGACGGTAATGACTGGAATCATGGCATTTTTCAGGGCGTGGGCAAAGAGAATCCGCGATTCTGGAATGCCTCTGGCTCTAGCAGCTTCTACATAATCCGCCTTAAGGGTTTGCTTCAAGTTCACCCGGACAATCCGCTCGAAAATCCCGCTGAGGAGGATTCCGAGGGTCAAGCTGGGGAGGGCGAGATAATGCAGTGCGGTGAAAAAATGCTCAAAGTTACCGCTCAGGAGACTATCAATCGTATAAAGACCCGTGATGATCGGTGGTGGTGCTGTAGTTAGGGGAAAGCGCGATCCTAAGGGAAACCAGCCTAGCTGAACGGAGAAAATCAACTGTAGAATCATCCCTACCCAGAATATCGGGAGCGAGTAGGTGATGATGCCAAACAAACGACCGCTCGCGTCTAAAGCCGTGCCAGGGCGGGTGGCGGAAAGGATGCCAACGCCGACGCCGACTAGGAAAGCAATCGCCATACTAAATACTGCTAATTCTACTGTCGCGGGAAAGTATTTCTGAATCTCACCCCAAACATCTTGACCCTGACTGGTCAGCGAAGTCCCCAAGTTCAAGCTAAGTAGGGAACCCAAATAGCGAATATATTGCAACGGTAAGGGATCTGATAGCCCCAACTGTTGACGATATTGCTCTTTGACGCTTTCTGGGGCGCGACCGCCTAAAACCGCATCCACCGGGTCGCCTGGGGTAGCACGGAGGAGCAAAAACACTAGGGTGATGATGATCCATAGCATCAAGGGTGCTAGGAGAAGGCGGACGAAGATGTAAGACTGTAGGGCTTTGGAGCGTGACATAAAAGAGTTTTGAGTTTTGAGTTTTGAGTTTTGAATTAAAGTTCAAGGTTTTGAGTTTTTTTGAGGAATCGTCGTTTGATTTTCGATTTCTAAAATGTTTTAGCTCAAAACTCGACACCGGAAACTCAAAAGTATTCTTGACTTTTAATTCAAAACTCAAGACTATTTGCTAATTGTCCAGAAGGCGAAATCCTGGGTGGGGTTGATGCGGAGACCGCTGACGCCTTTTTGGGTAAAGGCGAAGTCTTTACTTTGCCAGAGTGGAACGTAAGGTACGTCTTTCGCCAGTAGGTCTTGAATATCCGCAAAAATCTTCTTGCGGGCTTCGGGGTTTTGCTCTTTTCGTTCTTGGGCAATCAGCTGGTTCATGCGATCGCTGTAATAAAAGGAACCCTGATTCTGGCTTGCGCCGTCTTCACAGCCGTTTGCCACCGATCCTTTCGGACACTCCAGAAATGGCTGAACGTAGTTGTCAGGGTCGAGAAAGTCTGGATACCAATCCAGTAAGACGGTCTGATAAAGACCTTGGGAGACGCTTTTAAAGAAGGTAGCAGAGTCTACGGTGTTGACTTCAAATTGCAGCGTTCCTCCCAGTTGTTGATCTGCCACTGCTTTGAGGGTACTGGCAGCGAGTCGGCGAGTCGGTGAACTAGAAGGATACCAAATTTGCAGCTTCAAGGGATTGGTAGGAGAGTATCCCGCTTGCTGCAACAGTTGTTTTGCTTTTTCGGTATTGCCGTCCCCGTATTGGTCTTTAAATACTGGCTTGTAGACATCAAAGGTAGTGGGCACCATGCTGTAGAGAGGTTCAGCTTGATTTTTGAGCGATCGCTCATTCACCAAAGGTCGGTTGACGATGGATGCGATCGCACCGCGCACGACTGGGTTATCTAGCGGCTTACTCTTGGTGTTTAGCACCAGAAAGCTAGCAGCACTCCCCTGAGACTCGATCGCTTGCCAGCTCCCTTTGGTCGCCCCATCTTTCAAGCTGGCAATCTGGTCGGGATCGAGGGATAGGTAGGCGACATCCACGCCTCCCGTGCGAAATGCGTTAAACAAGTTGGCTGAATTACTCAGCACTTGCACGTCAATTCCTTTATTTACTGGTTTCTCGCCCCAGTATTGGTCAAAAACATCCAATCGCTGCGACTCACTGCTAAACTGAGCCAACTTGTAAGGGCCAGTACCCACAAATGTGTTTGGCTTGAACTTTCCAGCGCCAATTTCATAAGCTTTCGGTGAAACCGCAGCGGCACCGGAAAATGCCAGCAGGGCGGGAAAAGCAGCAAACGGCTTTTTCAGCTTAATCGTTAACTCATAGTCGCCAGTTGCCTTCACTGAGTCCACCGCATCGCCGAGAAGAAATGACGGCTTTCCTTTATTTTCGATAAAGCGTTGCAGGGAAAATTCCATCGCTTTGGCGTTAAAAGGAGTGCCATCGTGGAAGACGACGCCCTGACGCACAGGAATGGTGTAAGTTAACCCGTCTGGACTCACTTTCGGCATTGCCGTCGCCAGTTGCGGCTTGAGTTGGGTGCTTCCCAATTCGTAGGTATACAGGCGATCGCTCAGGTTATAGAGCAAGTAGACGGCTGCTAGCTCGTAATTATCTGCCGGGTCCATCGTCCGTGGCTTCTGGGTGGTACCGATGGTAATCCGACCCGAATTGGCACCACCAGGACTGGGAGAAGTCGCTGAATCAGACGCCGGTCGCTTCCCACAGCTGATCGCGAGAAAACAACAAAGACAAAACAGACAAAAGAATTGTCCGATGAACCGCCACCGATGAATAGACAGGCGTCCCCACTTCATAAATTAACTATGCGCTCTTTCAAATCGACTTAGATATCTCATTAAAGCCGATTAAGCTGAAAGCTGAGTGTTGACGCCGGAAGTGCTAGATCGAAAAAGTGCTAGATCGAAAAATACAGCGGGAAAGATTTCGCATCCTTTGGTTTGACGAATACTCGCTGTTGCGGCTCCAAATCTAACTGGTCGAACCGCTCTCGCGTGATATGAGCCGTGACGACCTGACCATCGTCTAGGATTAATTCTGCCTGAATTTCCCAGCCGAGATGAATCAAGCGGTTTACTCGTGCCGGTACGGAGCTGCCGTTGGGGTTCGTGTCTACGACTACATCATGGGGACGCAGGAAAATTTCTGCTTGGGTCGAATCAAACCCGTTTGCCTCGAAAATGCGGGAAGTGCTGGGCAACACATTCACCGGGCCGATGAAACTCATGACAAACGGCGTCGTTGGGTGATCGTAAATCTGAGCGGGTGTGCCGATTTGTTCGACTCTGCCTTTGTTCATCACCACAATTTCATCGGAAACTTCCATCGCTTCTTCTTGGTCGTGGGTGACGAACACGGTGGTGACGTGGACTTCATCGTGCAGGCGTCGCAACCAAGCCCGCAAATCCTTACGCACTTTGGCGTCTAAGGCTCCAAAGGGTTCATCTAGCAGCAATACTTGGGGTTGAACTGCTAGCGCTCTGGCTAAGGCAACTCGTTGTCGCTGACCGCCGGAGAGTTGGGAAGGGTAGCGATCGCCTAGTCCGCTTAGTTGCACTAACTCCAGCAATTCTTCTACCCGCGCCTTTACTTTGCCTTTGGGAGTTTTTTGAATCTCTAAGCCAAAGGCAATATTTTTGCGGACGGTGAGGTGTTTAAATAGAGCATAGTGTTGGAATACAAACCCGATGTTGCGGTCTTGAACGCTCTGATGAGTGGCATCTTGACCAGTCAACCAGATTTTCCCGCTATCTGGCATTTCTAGACCGGCGATCAGTCGCAGCAGTGTAGATTTACCAGAACCCGAAGGTCCTAAAAGCGCGACCAAGGAGCCTGATTGAATTTCTAAGTTGACTTCGTCAACGGCTTTAAAACTGCCGAACTCTTTAGAGACGTTTTCAACAACAATGCCCACTACTTTCGACCCCTAGACAAGAATATTTTTTTAGCTATCCTAATCTGGGTTTTCATTGACCCATCAAAGTTCAGGATAGACAAATCTCCGGTTTATCGATGAGATTAACGTACATATATACCATACCTAAAATCTATTTGCATTAATTGACATTTGCCAGAAACCTGGGGGTCAACAAAACTCGCAGGCAAAATGAGAACAGTTAGATTTTGCCTGCTCTCCCCCACAGCATTCTTAAATTAAGTTGAAGTCGGGGGGTAACAAAAAGAAGGATGAATGTTTTATCCTCCGCAACTCCCGCAATCTGCGACTCCACAATCTATCCCAGAGCCACAATCTGCGACTCCACAATCTAAGGAAGCAAAATCCATTTCCGAGAAACAATCTAGCGCTTCACAGCTCAGCTCTGAGACACCTGTAACACAATCTACAGCACCATAATCATTACAGTTGTTACCCCAGTTTCTATTCCTGCGCTCGCGCTTGGAGCGATCGCTATCAGCTTGACTGCTATACCTGGCTTGCAAAATTTGGTTTGCGATTTTACAAGCTCGGAATCGTTGGCGCACCGTGGCGATCGCCCCCACCAAACCCTGTTGTGCAATCATGCGCTTGGCGTACTGAGAGCAAGATTCCCCCTTGTAAAGCAATCGATGAGCGCAAGAAAACCCTTTGCGGGGTGAAATGTGCCTCTGATAGCCGCCGATAGAAGCGATCGCGATTTGCCGAATTGCAGAATCGAGGGAAGGAGCATTCATAGAGTTGGAGCAAAAATCTCTGGAGTGATTGGGAGTAGCTACAACCCCAGGAACCGCGATTTAGTTTTCAATGTGTTAAGCTCTGTTGCAATTCAGTCACAACCTGCACGATCCTGCTGGGACAACCGAAAAGTCCGTGATACCATCTCACCTTGTAGCCGTAAGAGAATCGGGAGAATAGCTTTGGTACTACGGGTTGCTGTTGTGGGATCGGGTCCGGCGGGTTCCTCTGCTGCCGAAACGCTAGCAAAAGCTGGAATTGAGACTTACCTGTTTGAGCGCAAGCTAGACAACGCAAAGCCTTGTGGCGGGGCAATTCCGCTATGCATGGTGAGCGAGTTTGACCTACCGCCTGAGATTATTGATCGGCGGGTCAGAAAAATGAAGATGATCTCACCTTCCAACATTGAGGTAGATATCAACATTGAAAAAGAACATGAATATATCGGTATGTGTCGCCGCGAGGTATTGGATGGATACCTACGCGATCGCGCAGCTAAATTGGGTGCAAATTTAATTAACGGCACTGTTTATAAACTCGATATTCCCACGGGCAATACTGACCCTTACACCTTGCACTACGCCGATCACTCGAACGGTAGCGCTGAAGGGGAGATGAAAACCCTGAAAGTCGATCTGGTGATTGGGGCAGATGGGGCGAATTCCCGCGTTGCGAAGGCAATTGACGCCGGGGATTACAATTATGCGATCGCCTTCCAAGAGCGCATTCGCCTGCCAGAAGACAAAATGGCTTATTACAACGACCTGGCAGAAATGTACGTCGGGAACGATGTTTCCACCGATTTCTACGCCTGGGTATTCCCCAAATACGACCACGTCGCCGTCGGCACCGGCACCATGAAGGTGAACAAAGCCGACATCAAAAATCTGCAAGCAGGCATCCGCAAGCGTGCCGCTAGAAAACTTGCAGGCGGCGAAATCATCAAAGTAGAAGCTCACCCAATTCCAGAGCATCCCAGACCCCGCCGCGTTGTCGGTCGCGTTGCTCTAGTGGGAGACGCCGCCGGAACGGTTACAAAGTCTTCTGGTGAGGGAATTTACTTTGCTGCCAAGTCGGCGCGGATGTGTGCAGAAACCATTGTCGAAACCTCCAACGGTGGCACTCGCATCCCCACAGAAGCCGACCTGAAGCTGTACCTGAAGCGTTGGGATAAGAAATACGGCATCACCTACAAGGTGCTAGACATTCTGCAAACCGTCTTCTATCGCTCTGATGCCACTCGCGAAGCCTTTGTGGAAATGTGCGCCGACAAAGACGTGCAGAAGCTTACCTTCGATAGCTACCTGTACAAAACAGTCGTTCCGGCAAATCCCTTGATTCAGATGAAAATTACTGCCAAAACGATTGGTAGCTTGTTACGGGGTAACGCGCTAGCTCCTTAGTGGTTTCTATCGGTAAGCAGAATTTGAAAAGCAAAAAAACCTAGAACATTAACAAATGGTTTTTCACCCAGCGTTGGAGCTTAAGAATCCAACGCTGGTTTTTTTATCCTCGTAATATTCAGATAGCGCTCCTCTGAGAGTTTTGATTGACGACAGAAGAAGACCGACCGCTACTTGAACTTAGAACAGTCACAACTAAACTTAGTAAGCGAACGATTGATAAACCTCAACCTCGGATTTATCGTTTACGGATTCCACAATCGGATTAAAACGCAATAAGTGACGGGCGCGTTCGGAGAGTGTATCTAGGGTTGCACGCGGAATATTAATCGACACCTCAGGACGAAACATCCAGCGGCGACTATAGCCAATTACAACCATCGGACGCGGTATTTCCGTGTAGTTAGGAGTGCCCCTGTGCAGACCCCGCACATCCCGGATCATTACATCACCTAGTTGCATTGTGACAGGTTCTAACTTGGCTTCTCCAGACTCCATGCGGCGCAGTCCTTCCTCTTTAGAAATCATGTGCGTACTGCGCGTAATCTCCATTGGCCCGTTTTCCAGAGTGATATCTACGAGTGGAAAGTTGACAGCTAACTGGAATGGCGGCGTTTCTGTACCCATTTCGGGGAAAAGTGGCGGCGCATCTCGATGCACGTCTTGATATTCAGACCCCAGCAAAGGTGTGTCAGTTGCTAGTTGGCACATCACTGCATCTTTGCCTACTAATAACTCTACAAGTGCCAGAATATCGTCATCTTCGTAAATACTAGGATCGGCAAAAGGAGCCGTGAAAGGAAGGGTTACATAATAGCGGGCTGAACCGCGATTGCGAAGCTTGCCTTCGCGGACAATATGATCTTCTAGCAAAGGCGTGAAAGCTTCACGCCAAGAATTAAGTGTTACCGGAGAAAAGTGATTGGGCAACACACAATAGCCATCGTTCAGAACCGCTTGGGCGAACGATTCGATTTGTTGGTGGTTATAGCGCTTTGTCATCATCTTTTGATTTTAGCGATTGAGTATAGCGAATGGCTGTAGTTTAAAGTTTTATTTATGATAATTAATAATCAATAATTAGGCGCTTTAAAACCTTGCACATGGAGGTGCAGCGTATCTTTTTATAAAATTAAGTTTTTTATGAATAAACCTATCAATAGAAATTAGAAAAATCTACTCATCTACTATTTTTCTAAACATCTCTTCTCCTCGAATTGCGCTAAAAGCTTCATCGGTTTTAGCAATCTCTTTATACATAGGCTCAATATCAATTGCCCATTGTAAGTTTCCGACTGCTAGATTGAGGCGGTATTGCATTGCATAGCAGCGAGCATTGTTATATCGAGCTTCCGAAAAGTTTGGTTCAATCTTAACCGCTAAGTTGTAAGATTGATTTGCCTCTAAATATCGACCTTCAGAAAAGCAAGAGTTGCCTAAAATCAAGTAATCATTGGCATTTAAATCAAGATTTTGATTGACAGATTCTGTTTCTGTCACTCTTTGCTCAGACACTGCATCGTTTGTTTGGGCTACAGGCTCCGATAGGGTATCGGAAAGCAGTTCATGATTGTGATAAGAATGCTCAAAGTTAGAGGTTTCAATTTCTCTATCTATAACGGTCGGAATTTTAACAGCTTGTGCGTACCTAAATTTTGCAATTTCTTGTTGTACACTTTCTTTCTGTTCTTTTAAGTCTTCTAATATAATCTGAGCTTGGGTTAAAATTGTATTTAATTGACTTAAAGTATCCGTTTCCAAAAAATTAGCTTCTTGCGGTAAAGCAGATTGTTCTAATTTTAAATTAGCCTTAGCGGTCTCTTCTATTTGCCTAATAAGTTGTTCTTGTAGCTGCGTGAATTCCTTTTGAGCATCTGAAATTATTTGATTTGTCATACTGCGACGAAGCAGAACCACACTAACAGCGATCGCAATCGGAAACAGCGTCAGAACAAGTACCAAAGTATTGAGCAGCGTAGTGATGCGGCTAAAGGCGCGGTCAACTTCAGCTTGGACGCGATCGCGTATTTCTTTCTCTTGCCGCAGTCGTTCTAGTTCCTCTCGTTCTTGATTCGACAGGGTTGGAGATGAATTAGGCTGGGGTTGGGCAGTGGTAGCAACGGCAGATACTAGCAGGGAAGAAAGCGCCAGTGCAGGAAGCGCAAGCTTTGCGATCGCAATCAGATGGGGAATTTTCATTTTTCATCCTGTTAGCTTTCAGTCTTAGTATTCCCAATCCGAGCCAAAACTATCAGCCGATGTGCATTTAATTTGCAGATTAGTTGCAGAGGGTTGGAAATGGGGAATGGGTAAAGACTTTTTGAGTTATAACCCTTGGCTTCGCTCAAGGCCAGGGGTTTGAATTTTGAATTAAAGAATGCTCTTATCACTCAAAACTCAGACGCGATAAATCGCGTCTCTAAAACTAAAAACGCTAATTTCCCCTTCCTAGTCCCAACCCATCGGCACGTCTAAAATGTAAAGCTAGGGCGATCGCTTTTAAACCACCTGATAAATAAAGCTGAGTGTTGCCCAGCTGTGCACATCTAGGGCGTAGGAGTCAGAAGAGATAGCAATCGTTTCGGCAGGGACTGAAGCGATCGCTTCCGCCTCGCCTTGATGCCGCTTCCCTAACACACTCGCCTGATGCAAGTCTTGCAGCACCGCCTGCGCCACATTCAGCGGCTTAAACAACTCGCCCACTCCCTCTCCCTTCGACCCGCGAATTGATGCTACAGCCGCCATCGTCTGGGTAAAGGGTGCCGAGGAGCAAATTAGAAGAGTTTCTTCTAACCCACTAGGACCGCGAATCGTCAATTCAAAAGAGCCAGCAGGTTGTGGCACGATCAGGGTAGCACCCGCCTCGACAACCAGCTCTTTGATCGTCGGTTTCGCATCCGGACTGTCCCCGATTTGGGGAAATTGCAGCGGATAGAGAGCAACACCAGCGCCGCCGCTATCAACGCCGATAAGCATCAAATAGATCGGGCGATCGCTATAATTTTGGACTCGGTACTGGATGCGGCTACCGATGGGGATGGTGGGGATGCCTGCATCGGAAGGAATTTTTGAGTCGTCAAGACGCGATGACTCGCTTCTAGAATTAGAATCCACAATGGCGTCCCCTGTCATCCGCAGCGTTTCTCGTTTTAGCAGCACCTTTTGATTGGGATAAATCATCTCCAACGTTGCTCCCACTCCCAAGCGGGAAGACCCTTCATTGACCGTCAGACGCAATAATTTCGCTGTCAGCAACGTTTTCAGTTTGGGCACTAACCGATTCACAGCCGCCTTCACCGCCTCACCCGATTCCCCAACGGTATTGGGAATCAAATCCCGACCGAGAGAAAATAACCCATATCCCCCCTGATAATCGGGTGTCTGCGCCTTGCCAAACAAATAATCGGCGGGTTGCTCTCCTGCCGTTACCACGGATGATACAGAGCGAACGCTGGCAAAAGCACTGGTAGCATCCACCCGTTCAATTCGCTCCAGTCCGGCATCTAAGGCAATTGTCAAACCAATATTTTTGGGCAACACCCGGACGGATTCGTGAACCAGTTGCCCCACTTGGAGGCTAGAGAGGCTAGAAGTGTCTGTGCTGCCGATAACTCGCGCCTTGGCGGTGAGACCCTCCTTGGAACGAATGTGTAGTTGCAGTTGGGTCGGAACTGATGAAACTTCACCTGTCACGTTGCTGTCTGGAGTCTGAGCTTCCGAGATGGGTAGGGAAGCACTCAGCTGAGAATTCACTCCGTAGTATTCCAAAACGGGTGCAGGTAATCCTGCTAGCCACAGATGTACCGTTTTACCGCCCTCTTCCACCGCTGTAACGACGCCATCCGCACCGATACTAATTTCCGGCTGATAGGGTAACAAGGAAGGCTGGTTACTTTTTTGACCGCTCAACTGGGGTTGTTGCTCTTTCCCCGCCAGCTGCTCGACGATCCCAGCCGCTCGACTGAAACTGACTTGAACCGTAGTGGGAGGAGTCGCCTGCCAGAGATGTTGCGTCAGGGCATAGGTGAACAATCCAGCGCTGAAACCGCCCCAAGGAGCCTCTGCCGCCAGTTGACTGGGGCCAGCTGCTGCCAGCACGATTCCAGGCATCTGACCGGGCTTATACTGCTTATTGAGCTGTTCCCGCGAAGATTTGAGACGCAGCAGGAGTTTTTCCTGAAAAGCGAGTTCCTCGTCACTCGCTTGCTCTGCTAGCGGTTGTCGGGCAGAACGAATCCGCAAGTTGCCTTGGAGGAGAGTATCGGCGTCAGTGTAGCTGGTATCCAGTACCGTTGTGACTTGGTCTGTGGGAAGCGATCGCAACAGCAACAGCAGAGTCTCTTCCAACAAATCATTCGCCGGTGCCCCTTTCGTCAGCAGCACCCCATCTACTGGCACCAAACTATTTTGAGTGTTGAAGACTGTAGGCGTTAGCTGTGCAGCCGCAACCCTTTCCCCGTCCCCAAGGGTAGACTCAGGACTGAGTGAAGATTTATCGGCACCCAAAGTCCTCAGTCCATTCTCCTCAGCCCCGATTCTGACGCGGCTACCGCAGCCGCTGAAGTGGAACAAGACAACATCTCCCGCCGCCGCCTGCTCTGTGAGATGCTCCAGAAAAGCAGTTTCAATATTCTGCCGCGTTGCTTGGCTATCTGTCAGCATCAGAATATCGCTAGGGTGGAAACCAAAGCGATGAATCAAAAGTTCCCGTTGCAGTTCTACATCTGTGACACAACCTTGGAGAGACGGAAGCGATCGCGTCTCTGTCCCACGCGGATACTGATTAATTCCTACCAGTAGCGCTAACTTCCGCCCACTCGGTTGTGCCAGCGCCTGATAATAGCGATCTAGCAGAGGCACCGCAAAGCTTCGATCTCCCAGTAGAGATAGGGCCGTTTCGCTCACGCCCAGCGCCGCTAGCGCCAACCCCGCCCGTTGCAGAAAACTTCGCCGATTCAATCCCATATCAGCCATTAGCCATTAGCCATTACTCGATCAGCCTACCAGGGGCTAGGCTTTAGAGAATAGAAAGAATGGCAAGTTTTCAAATTTAAGTCGCCTCCCCTCTCAAATTTCAAATTTGAAACTTGCAATCTTAAATTTGCTTGCTTCCTCTGGCACCTGCATCGCCCTTGCCAATTCTGCCGCAACTTCTGGGCGAGAAAACTCTGGTGGTGGCAATTCACCCCGACGTAGCATTTCTCGCACCTTCGTTCCCGATAGATGAATGCGTTCAGCGGGAGTGCTGGGACTCGTCTTTGTCGTCGCCATTGTCTGCGTGCGCGTGCAGTAGAAGGCGTGTTCAAACTTCATCGGCGTGATGCCCAATTCACCCGGCTCAAACTCATCAAAAATGTGCTGAGCATCGTAAGTTCCATAATAATCGCCGACACCCGCATGGTCGCGTCCAACGATGAAGTGCGTACAGCCGTAATTCTTGCGAAGCAGGGCATGGAAAATTGCCTCTCTAGGGCCAGCGTAGCGCATCGCGGCGGGATTAATTGCCAAAATTACCCGGTCTTGGGGGTAGTAGTGTTCCAGCATAATCTCGTAGCAGCGCATCCGAATCTCTGCCGAGATGTCATCATCTTTGGTGACTCCCACTAAGGGATGCAAGAACAAGCCATCTACGGTTTCTAAAGCGCACTTTTGGATATATTCATGCGCCCGGTGGATGGGGTTGCGAGTCTGGAAGCCGACAATCGTTTTCCATCCCCTTTCTTTGAACATGGCGCGAGATTGAGCGGGATCGATCTGGTAATTAGGGAATAAAGGATGAGAGTCGCGTTGCAACAGCCAAACTGAACCCGCGAGATTAATTTCCCCTTGCTTGTAGACAACCTTAACGCCTGGGTGCTTTTCATCATGGGTACGATAAACATTCACCGCCTCGCGGGTTTTGTCGTAGCGATACTTTTGTGTGAGTTCCATGACACCCACAAATCTACCAGTCGGGTCATCCAGACGCACCAAACCGCCTTCTTTGAGATTCGCCGCAATCGACTCATCCACCGAAAGCGTGACGGGAATTGCCCACGGTAGCCCATTGGCAAGCCGCATTTCAGTCACTACACGATCGTAGTCTGCTTGTTCCATAAAGCCAGTCAGCGGACTAAATCCACCAATGGCAATCAACTCTAAATCCGATGTTGCTCGTTCATCGAGTTGCACTCTGGGCAGAAAGTCGGCTTTATCGAGAAATACTTGTCCTTGTTCTGGTGTTGCGATGCGATTAATTAGCTGACCGCCGTGAGGTGCTATGCCGTCTGGACGCTGACTCATATCGAATTGTTAATTTTAGCTGCAAAAAACATCGTACCAATATATAGAACCGGACGGTGAAAAACCTAACCCCCAGCCCGCTTCCTTAGCAGAGAAAAGGGAGTCAGAGCGCCTTTCAGCTACAACTTTTCTGGTTCCCTCTCCTTGTAGGAGAGGGTTAGGGAGAGGTTCTTCAAGTTTGTACGCTAAATTCCTCTGGATCGACTCCCCAATTTACCCATCTAATTGCTTCCCGCGCTGAATTAACATCAGGCGGCACTCGCAAGGCATGAATGAATTCGGTGCTGCGACAAGCCATTTTTAATAAATAAATTGGCTCAATATCCACATCATTATCAATTTTTAATAAGGTGTATTCCAGTAAAAACTCTAATTTAGTCGCTTACAAATTTTGGCAAATTTGTGCGTAGCCAATTCCTTACTCTACGGGACGCAAATAAATCTACTGTTTCGTTAATCGTTAAACTAAATATTTTTTTAGTTCGCTCAGGCTGAAATCACTATAGCGGTTCTGGGTTATGTGAAGTACATTTTCAAAGCTGAAAAGCTTGATAATAGTGAATTTTTGCGTACCTCACTCGTGTAAGAAACGCTATATAAGCCATAGTTATAAAAAAAGAGACAAAAGTTAAGTCTTTCGCCTCTATCTTATACCTTATTACTGTTTACTCAAACCTGTCGATAATGCCACCGCCGAGTACGATATCTCCATCGTACAAAACCGCAGCTTGTCCAGGGGTAATCCCGAACTGAGGTTCATCGAAGACAAGCTTGATGCGCGAATCTTCCAGGGGAATTACGCTGACTGGAACTGCCTTTGAACGATAGCGGACTTGCACTTCGGCGCGGATGGGACTAGTGGGTTCGGGAATTGAAACCCAGTTTAACCGCGCTGCGGTGCATTCAGGCTTATGAGTGCTAGCGCGATCGCCCACAATCACTCGATTCCGTACCGCATCCAACGCCACCACATACAGCGGTTCCGCCGCCGCAACCCCAATTCCCTTCCGCTGTCCAATGGTGTAGTGATGGATACCCGTATGCTGACCCAACACCTTCCCGGACTGGTCAACAATGTCACCCGTTTGCTGAGAAATGTACTTGTCTAGAAACGTTTGCATGGAACCGTGGGATTCAACCAAACACAAATCCATACTTTCTGGCTTATCAGCGGTTTTTAAGCCGAATTCTGCGGCGATACGCCGAGTTTCTGTCTTGTGTAGTTCTCCCAACGGAAACATCGATCCCGCTAGCATTTCTTGGCTCAAATCGTACAAAAAGTACGACTGATCCTTAGATAAATCTACAGCCCGACGCAGCTGATAACGTCCCGTTTCTGCGTCATACCCGATCCGCGCATAATGACCCGTGGCAATTTTATCAATCCCCAACTCTTCAGAGGCATAGCGCAGCATCGGGCCAAATTTCACCGCCTTATTGCACTGAGAACAAGGCAACGGAGTAATCCCCGATTCGTATCCGGCAACCAGGTAATCGACAATATTTTCCTGAAAAACATCCCGACTATCAACAATGTGATGGGGAATGCTCAACTGTTCGCAAAGAGAAGCCGCATCGACCATTCCCTCAGAACAGCATTGACCTTTACCCTTCATTAGCCACAGGGTAAGACCAACAACTTCATATCCTTGATGATGGAGGGTGGCAGCTGCGACGGAACTATCAACTCCACCGGAGAGGCCGACGACGACTTTATTCATAGAACGAAAAAGCGAATGACTGAATTATCAGTTTTTTCTTTTCTAGACTAACACTTTGATAATCGTCATTAGTCCTTTGCCTGTAGGCATTATCAGGTTAGAACGTTCTGACCTGACAACATTCCAACGTTTCAATCACTAATCATGAAGGACTAATGACTAATTATGCTAGATTGACTACAAATTTTGTCTGCACAATTCCTGGAAGATCGCCGAGGAGAGCTGATTTTAAATGAGGAGCAATCAGCAGCATTTACTCACTCATGGCAACAGAAAAAGAAAAACCTGTTGGCTGTTATCCCTTGCCTCGTGCCTTTTCTGGGGTGGATATTTGCTCATTCCACACGCGATTCCAGCAGCAGCCAGACCGCTTCCTACACCGCCTGATGTGGTTCCTGGCGTACCTGCATCGCCAAATGCTCCGCCAGCGTTTCCTCAAGATACTTTGCCCTCGATTTCACCGAATCCTTCGGACAGGCGTGAGATTGAATTTCAGGCACCGCCGCCAATTACACCCAGTAGAAGCACCGATGAGAATCCTCGCCCGGTGCGTCGGGATTCTCGTCTCTACGGGGTTTTTATTAATGGAGATAGTCCGCTGTTGTTAGCGCAAGTCCGAAGGATAGAACCCGAAGCTTTTGTGCGGTACGGCGGGGGTGTTATCCAAGCGGGAGTATTTGCTGATGAATTTAAAGCCCAGCAGCGGGTTCGGGAGCTGGAAGAATGGGGCATTCGGGCGAAAATCAGTGGTTATTCTGAGGAGAATTTCGATGCTGATGCAGAGAATTTCGATTCTCGTCCAGTCACCCGTAGGGAAGAAGTGGAGGAAGTTACCTATTTCGTTGTGATTCCAGGGAGTCAGGAGTATTTACCTGACATTGCTGCCCACATGATCCGGCTGGGGTTCTCCGAAGATGCGGTGTTTCAAAGAGAGGTACCACGCGGACCCCACGTTGCAGTCGGCCCTTTTGAGAATCAGTCACAAGCAGAACGCTGGAGTCGCTTTCTTCGGTCTAATGGTATGGATGCGCGGGTTGTTTATTTCGGTCAATAGCGCGCCCCTGCGTAGGGGCGGGAAGACCTTGCCCGTGCTTATGCTGAATAAGATAAAACTTAGAACTCACAGAAATCAGCACTGAAATTGGCACAGATGCAACAAAGGCAGGAAAAGATTCAGCAACTGGTGGTGACTGCCCAGCAGATGCGCGAGATTGAAGGGCGCATCTTTGCGGCTGGAATGCCAGTGGCGGCTTTGATGGAAAAGGTCGGGGGTCTGATTGCTAGTCGAGTTCAAGCGCTTTATCCTTGTTTGCCCCCCTTATTCCCCTCGTCAACGGGGGGAGGGAAAAATGGACTGCGTGTAGGCGTTTTGGTGGGACCGGGTCATAATGGGGGCGATGGGTTGGTAGTCGCCCGCGAGTTGCATTTTCAGGGTTATGAAGTTGTTATCTATTGTCCGATTGCTAAGCTGAAAGAATTAACTTCGCAACACGCCCAGTATGCTGAGAGTTTGGGCATTCCCTGTGTTGAGGAGATTGAGCCGCTACAAGAATGCGATCTCATTATTGATGGTTTGTTTGGGTTTGGGTTGGAAAGAGCGATCGCAGAACCGATATTTTCTGCGATTCATCAACTTAATCAGTGGTCTAAGCCAGTCATTAGTATCGATTTGCCTTCCGGTTTGCACACCGATACTGGGGAAGTTCTGGGAACGGCGGTTCGTGCAACTTACACGTTTTGCTTGGGCTTGTGGAAATTAGCATTTCTGCAAGATCGAGCCTTGGAATCTGTTGGAAAAGCCGAACTGATTGATTTTGGTATCCCGGTGGCGGATATCTCGGCGGTACTAGGTGAGACGCCCAACATTCAGCGGGTGACACCGGCAGTTGCGATCGCGCATCTTCCGATTCCTCGCCCCGCAGTTACTCACAAGTATAAACAAGGACATCTGCTGTTGATTTGCGGTTCTCGCAAGTATGCTGGAGGCGCGATTCTATCCGGTTTGGGAGCGAGAGCAAGTGGTGTTGGGATGCTCTCAATTGCGGTGCCAGAATCGCTGAAACTTTTGTTGGTGGCTCAGTTGCCAGAAGCGCTGATTATCGGTTGTCCAGAAACCGAGACAGGTGCGATCGCATCTTTGCCAGAAGAAATTGATTTGAGTTCGTATAATGCGATCGCTTGTGGTCCCGGTTTGACAAAAGATGCCACGTCAGTCGTCGAAAAAGTATTAGAAAGCGATTTGCCGATTGTTTTAGATGCTGATGGCTTGAATATCCTCGCCCAATTAAACCCGATACCGACTCTCTCTAAACGACAAGCACCTACTGTTCTCACCCCTCATACAGGTGAGTTTAAGCGTTTGTTTCCAGATGCACCCGATACCACGAAAGATCGGGTAAGTGCAGTTCGGGAAGCAGCCCAGCAAAGTGGGGCAGTGGTACTCCTGAAGGGGGCAAGGACTGCGATCTGCCATCCTGGTGGCTCAGTATGGATTGTTCCCGAAAGCACTCCCGCTTTAGCCCGTGGCGGTAGTGGAGATGTGCTAACGGGGCTAATGGGTGGATTGGTCGCAACGGCATCTCAGCAAGAGTTACCCATCGCAGAGATGGTGCAAAGTGCGGCTTGGTGGCACGCTCAAGCCGGAATTTTGGCAGCCGAGGAGCGGACTGAGTTAGGAGTTGATGCGTATACTTTGACACAGTATTTGATGGCAGTCGTGCGATCGCATAGTAGATCGTCCCGTTGAGCGCGATCGCACTGTAAAATCCCTGAATCCGGCTGATTGAGGAAAGATGATTATTCTCGTCATGGGCGTATCTGGTAGCGGCAAATCTACCGTCGCCCAGCTACTCGCACAAGAACTAAACTGGGGCTTCAGCGACGCCGACTGCTTCCACTCAACCGCTAATATTGAAAAGATGAGCCGAGGCATTCCCCTGACCGATGCCGACCGAATGCCGTGGCTGCAAGCAATGCAACACGCCATCGACCAATGGCTACAGGAAGGCAAGAATCGGGTACTAGCGTGTTCTGCCTTAAAAGAATCCTATCGTCAGATGCTGTGGCGAGATCCACAACAGATACGCCTCGTTTATCTCAAAGGGAGTTTTGAGGCGATCGCGCAGCGGTTGGAAGCGCGTCAAAGCCACTTTATGAGCAAAACACTCCTGCAAAGCCAGTTTGATACCCTTGAAGAACCACAGAATGCCCTTTGGGTGGACGTTTCCGAGCCGCTAGATGTAATCGTGCAGCAGATTCGCAGCCATCTAGAAATCTAAAACGAGCGATCGCAAATGATTCCAATTCCGCTGTCTTGTCACAGGCACTCCCTAAAATCTCAAACCCACACCACCCTGGACTGAAACAGCAGTACCGCCGCCATCGCGGTAGGCATCAAAAGCAATAATCGCATTGCCAAACAGAACAGCATTGCTGTTGGGAACGACGTAATCAATCCCCGGTTGGATCGCAAAACTGGTTTTATCCCCTACCGGCGAAGGCGTCCGATTCCCACTGCCAAAAGCAACGCCTGCACCCACATAGACATCTGTTTGCCAGTTGAGGGGGATATCATAGGAAATCGTTGGCACAACCGCGGGACTCGCCCCAATTAGCGCTTGTGCCCTTAAGGAAAGGGGAGCTTGCAGGAGTTTGTAGCGTACAGCAACCACCCCACCGATTTGGCGACCTTCTCCAAAATCATTATCATTAATCCCCACCGTAGCACCAACACCCACATAGCTGCCGTATGCTGCTTGAGCCGATGCTGGCTGACAAAAAGCAAACCCTATCTTACCGGAAGTCGAATCGGTTACGGGAAGCAAAAAGTAAAACGCAAAAAATAAAAAGTAAAAAAGGCTTTTTTTTACCTTTTTCCTGTCACCTTCTAAGGCGACTCCTTCTTGCAGAAATAAATCCTTGAAACGCTCCATTTCCCCACTCCTCAGCGCCCATGAAGCAAAATGCTCCATGTTTGTGTCGATTGTATTCTAATTTATCCTGAATTTCCTCAGTACCAAATTATTCATAGCCAGAGATAAAAAACACCGCCCCAAGCTTTTTCGGAACGGTGTTTATTCTTTTGAAACGTTAGCGTTACAAACGATGACTCTGTTTCACATCTACTTGGTCGGCATCGGTGGCATAATCACCTTGTCAATCGCATGAATGATGCCATTAGTGGCTTCGATGTTAGCCTGAGAGACATTGGCGTTGCCCACCATTACTCCATCGTTTCCAACCTTAACGGTGACTGGGCTGCCTTCAACTGTCGTCACTTCTCCAGATTTCAACTGGGAAGAACTCACTTTGCCGGGAATGACGTGGTAGGTCAAAATCTGAACCAGCATCACTTTATTTTCTGGTTGCAGTAACTTTTCGACAGTGCCTTCGGGTAAAGCTGCAAATGCTGCATCAGTCGGTGCAAAAACCGTGAACGGTCCTTGTTGTTCGAGGGTTTCGGTCAAACCTGCGGCTTCCAAAGCAGCAGTCAGAATTTTGAATGAACCATTTTGGGCAGCAAGCGCAACCAAATTGCTACTTGAAGGCATCGTCCCTTGTGTAGCAGCCGGGTCAGGACCTTCGCCGGGGGCTGGCATCATCCCTTCTGTGGCAGGGGGCTGAGTGCTGTTGCTGGGGGATTGCATCATCCCTTCTGTAGCAGGGGGCTGAGTGCTGTTGCTGGGGGATTGTATCATCCGGTCGGTAGAAGACGGCTTCGGCTGAGCGCCTTGGCTAGGGATAGCGGTAGGGGATGGTACAGTTCTTGGGGTTGACTGAGCGCTGCGATCGCGATTGTAGGGCGGCTTGCTGAAAACGTCTGATTGAAGAATTTCAGGGTTGGGATTCACCTGGGCACCAGCTGGCAGACCCATAAGGGTACTAGCACCGATAACTCCCATCAGGCTAGCCAGTTGTTTAATCAAACTGTTGCGTTTTTGATTGGTCATTGCTAAGGGTTTCCCTAAAAACTTAGACCTAGTTAACTTCACATTTTGTTACATATGTTTACCTCTGCCTAAAGTGTGAGTTCCTCTGCCAACCGATGGGGAAACCGGGACAACACAGGGGGATTGAACAATCTAAGTAGCTAAATAGGCGAAAAGGCGCGACTTATTTCTTATTAAGAATGTCAGCGTTAGCTTTCTTCGTGGCGGCTTGTTAAGAGTTAGAGGTTGCAAGGCGGCTGGTATGCTCTTCAGACTAAAAGGAGAATTTTGTTGCGATCGCGCCTACGTTTACCCACGCTCATCTAGGCAGAAACTATTTCTATTTCGTAGCGATTCCGGCTTTTCTCCCTCCTGCCTACTTTCTGTTGGGGGGAGTAAAAAGTTCGCGTGTCTGACTAAATAGAGCTTTGTTCTCCGCTTTGCTGAGGCTAGCACCGCCCTCTCCACTGGGCGAGTTGAGTCATGATTGCCGTTTCTGGCTTCAACCGCCCTCAGTCAGCCAAAATTTATTGCAATCGAGTTAATTAACTGGAAATACTACTTCTTTATATATAAACAAACTTAAGCAATAGCTTCATTATCTATGCCTTTTGATTATACCCTCTGATAGAGGTGGACAATTAAGCCAGCTTGTTATTCTAATAACAACAAAAAGATAACAACATCAACAAAAAACATTAATAAGAACGGAGCAAAAAAATGGGAATTATTGCTTGGATTGTTTTAGGTCTGATTGCAGGTGCGATTGCTAAAGCTATTTATCCCGGTCATCAAGGCGGCGGTATCCTCGCCACAATGGTATTAGGTATTTTAGGTGCCTTGGTTGGTGGTTATTTAGGCCAAGTTTTACTGGGGTCGTCGGGAGGCGCAGCCTACGGAGCGTTGACAGTACCGAGTATTGCTTTTGCTGTTCTAGGCGCAATGGTTCTGCTATTCCTGTGGGGCTTGTTAACTCGCCAGAGAGCTTAATTAAGGGTTCCCTTTTATTACCATTTAGCATTTAGAAAGCACCCCAGCTTAGCCTGGGGTATTTTTATTGGGTCTATTTTGTGTTACAGCCGTCGTTATTTGGCTGCATTTAATAGAGCCAATTTGCTCATTTTTCATTAAGAATAAAAATAAAGCCATTTGAACTAATTTTTTAATTTGGTAAAATTGTAATTTTCCAAGTTGGATTTTTTATCAGTAAAAATAAGTAATTCAATAAGTGTAACTGCCCAAAAACAATAACTTTTGCTTTTAGTTCCAGCGATGCAAATAATAACAATAGTAGGCTAAAAACGTTAGATTAACAGTGTTACTTAAAAATAGAAGGAGATAAAAAATGCTGGAGTTGTACCAATTTGAGCTATCCCACTACTCCGAAAAAGTGCGACTGCTGCTGGATTATAAAGGTCTGCCCTACCGCAAAATTGAGGTAACGCCAGGAGTGGGACAGGTAGAATTGTTCCGCATGTCTGGTCAACGACAGGTACCTGTCCTGAAGGATGGCAATACAGTAATTGCTGATTCGACAGCGATCGCTAAGTACCTCGATAAGCAATATCCCGACCGACCCCTAATCCCCGTTGACCCGAAACAAAAGGGACTGTGCTTACTGATTGAAGCCTGGGCAGATGAATCTATCGGTCTCAAAAGTCGTAAGGTGTTATTTGGGGCACTCAGCCAAAATCAGAACTTCCGCACCTCGATTTTACCGAGCAACACGCCAGATGCTCTCAAGACTCTCGTGGGGGCACTGCCTGGTGAAGTGCTGAATCTCCTGGGTCTTGGCGTCGGATACGGCCCCGATGCCGTACAAGCGGCGACAGAGGATCTTCAGCAAGACCTAGAGAGCCTATCCCTGCTACTATTGGAAAGCCCTTACTTAGTCGGCGACTATCCAACCTTGGCAGATTTTGCCGTCGCTGGGCTGAGTATGCTGATTAAATTTCCCTCTGGCCCCTATCTTGACCTTCCCGAAACCCTTAGAGGCAAAGGAATCCCTGGTTTGGCTGACCGTAGCGCTTACGAGACATTTTTCAACTGGCGCGATCGCCTTTATGCCGATTATCGCAAACCCCTAAGTGCCAACACAACCGCCGGAGCCACAGGCTCAACGCCAACATCAATTGAGATAGATTAGGAAATCCATTTTAGATTTTAGATTTTGGATTGGTTGAAAAATCCAAAATCTAAGATTGAGCGAATAGTTAGGCTCCGAGAATTAGGGTAAACTTTGGATGCCTAAGTGTTCTGAAGCAACACTAAAAAGACTCCAGAAGCGATTATGGAAATGCCATTAGGGTCGGTAATTCAAGGCTCCCTCAGTCAGGGACTAGAAGTAAGACTGCATCCCGATATTTCTGTAGAGGATATGCGGGTTGGCAAATTTCTGGTAGTCAAAGGTGCCCGTTCAGACTTCTTCTGTATGCTCACAGACGTTTCGCTGGGCACCTCCAGTCAGCGAATTGTTGCCAACCCTCCCAGTCCAGAGGACACTTTTTTGCAAGCGGTTCTAGCAGGGAGTGGCACCTATGGCACCATCAATCTGACGCCGATGTTAATGCTGACACGAGAAGCAACAAAGTCAGTAGGCGCTTATGTGGTGGGTGCCGAAAATCCTAACTCCAACGGCAAATCCAACGGAGGAACTCTCGCATCCTTTCAGCTGCAAAGTAGCGCTGATACTGAGATGGAGTTGATGCCTGTTAAGACAATTCCCAGCCACTTCAGCCAGGTTTATGATGCGACGGAACGCGATTTCCGCGCCGTCTTTGGTTGGGAAGATGACCCCACTCGGTGCAACTTCGCCATCGGTCAACCTTTGGATATGGATGTGCCCGTATGTCTGGATTTACACCGATTCGTGGAACGCAGCAACGGCGTTTTCGGGAAATCTGGCACCGGCAAATCCTTTCTCACCCGCCTACTTTTGTCTGGCATTATCCGCAGACAAGCAGCGGTCAATTTAATTTTTGATATGCACTCGGAATATGGCTGGGAAGCCGTCCGCGAAGGCAAACACTTCAGCACTGTCAAAGGCTTGCGGCAGCTATTCCCAGGACAGGTGCAAATTTACACCCTTGACCCCCAATCTACCAAGCGGCGGGGGGTGCGTGACTCTCAGGAACTGTACCTCAGCTACGACCAAATCGAAGTCCAAGACATCATGCTGGTGCGGAATGAGTTAGGTCTTTCTGAAGCAGCTTTGGACAATGCCAATATTCTGCACGCCGAGTTTGGCAACTCCTGGATTGTCCAACTGTTGAATATGACCAACGAGGAAATCCAGCTGTTCTGCGAGGAGAAGAAGGGTCATAAGGGTTCAATTATGGCGTTGCAGCGCAAGCTGATGCGCCTGGAAAATCTCAAATATCTGCGAACTGCCTGTCCCCACAACTACGTTAATCAAATTTTGCAATGCCTTGATGCAGGTCAGCACGTGGTAATTGAGTTTGGTTCTCAGTCAGATATGCTCTCCTATATGCTGGTGACGAATATGATCACCCGCCGCATTCACAAAGCTTATGTAAGTAAGTCTGAATTGTTTTTGCAGACCAAAAACCCCATCGATCGTCCTCAGCAGCTAGTCATTACGATAGAAGAAGCCCACCGCTTCCTTGACTCCGCCATCGTGCAAAGTACCATTTTTGGTACGATTGCCCGCGAGATGCGAAAATACTTTGTCACCCTTCTGGTGGTAGATCAGCGTCCCTCTGGAATTGATAATGAGGTGATGTCCCAGATTGGCACCCGCATCACTGCTTTGCTAAACGATGACAAAGACATCGACGCCATTTTTACTGGCGTCTCTGGCGGCATGAGTCTGCGTTCCGTTCTGGCAAAGCTGGATTCTAAGCAACAAGCCTTAATTTTGGGTCACGCGGTTCCGATGCCCGTCGTGGTAAGGACTCGCCCTTACGATGAAACGTTCTACAGAGAAATTGGCGATACTTGCTGGGAAGAGATGCCAGACGATGAAGTGTTCGCTGCGGCTGAAGCCGCTAAAGCTGATATTGGTTTTTGATCGTGGTTTTTAATCCGTAGTCAATAGTCATTGGACTATTGACTACGGACTTCTAGGCAAAAATAGTTCGGTTATCCCACAACGACTAGAGTACCCGTTGAAGGGTTTTCCGTGGATGATTATATATATAGGACACAGATAGGACGCTTTTAGCTAATGATTTTCCGGGTGGTACTCAAGGGTTAACAGGAATTTGCCAGAGCAGCAAGTTTAACCCAATCGGATGAACCTTTCAACCTGGAGCGTCGTCTATCATTAGTGATACGATAGAAATGTAAAACAAACTCATACCGACTTTGACTTTTTAGCCTTGATTACCTATCAGGAGTGGCTAAATGGGGGTCGATACCAGCTCTTTAAGGCATCCCCCAGCCGAAAGGTTTGACGATTAGCTTTTTGTGTGTTATGTTTGCCTATTCAATTGGGTAGGCGATCTTTACAACTTTTGCAGGATGTGTTCCACTAATTGACCTAGCTACTCTCATTGTAAGAGCTGGCAATCTCCCGCTAAGGTCAACCCCTGCTACAGAATTGTTGCTTGTTTACGGAGTCACCACTCACTCATGCCCACTGCCAACACCCTAAAAAAGACGACTAAACAACCCACGTTTACGGCTGATATGGTTCGCACCTATCTGCATGAGATTGGGCGCGTGCCCCTGCTGACCCACGAACAAGAGATTGTCTTCGGCAAGCAGGTGCAGCAAATGATGGCGCTGCTGGAGGCGAAGGAGACCTTGGCTGAGACATTGCAGCGAGAACCAACTCATCAAGAGTGGGCAGACCATGTTAGCTTGAGTGAACCCGAACTCGACCGGATAATTAAACTGGGAACGCGGGCAAAGCGCAAGATGATAGAAGCTAACTTGCGTCTAGTGGTCGCGATCGCGAAGAAGTACCAGAAGCGTAACATGGAATTCCTGGATTTGATTCAGGAAGGTACTCTCGGCTTGGAACGCGGCGTCGAGAAATTTGACCCGATGCGCGGTTACAAGTTTTCGACCTACGCCTACTGGTGGATTCGCCAAGCGATTACTCGCGCGATCGCTCAACAAGCCCGTGCGATTCGTTTGCCCATCCACATCACCGAAAAGCTTAATAAAATTAAGCGGGTGCAACGGGAACTAGCTCAGACGCTTGGTCGCAGTGCTACCCCCGGTGAAATCGCTAAGGCGCTAGACTTAGAACCCGCGTTGATCCGCGAGTACTTGAATATCGCCCGTCAACCAATTTCTCTGGATGTGCGCGTTGGCGATAACCAGGATACCGAACTGCAAGACCTTCTGGAAGACGAAGGGCCAACCCCTGACCATTATATGACTCAGGAGTCGCTGCGGCAAGACCTGGACGATCTTCTGGCAGAACTAACCCCACAGCAGCGGGAAGTGCTAACTCTGCGCTTTGGCTTGGAAGATGGTAACGAGCTATCTCTAGCAAAAGTCGGCGAACGCCTAAGCCTCAGCCGCGAACGGGTACGCCAGCTAGAACACCAAGCCCTCGCCCATCTGCGCCGTCGTCAGGCGAATGTCCGCGAGTATATCGCTGCTAGTTAATTGTAGAGGCGGGATCGACCCGCTATGCTCCTGCCTCCCACATCATCCTATAGCGATCACTCCTAAAACCCGTCCTTACAGCTAAGTAAGGGCGGGTTTTTCAGTCATTTCAATCCCCGCTTTTAGCCCCTGTCGAGTAGATGTGTCTACCTGTTGAAGTTTTTTGTAGACATCTAAAATCTGTTACTGCTCTTTTTTTATATTTTTGTAAAGTTTCGTAAAGCAGTTCGGGAACTCGAACGGGTGCCAGTGAAGTCATCCACAGTTAAGGAACAAGTACTACAGACAAGCCCACACTGACCCGATTTGGGAAAGCTAATAAAACGGGTGAATAAAGTGAGTATAAATACGCATTTTGATTTTAGGAGGCAATTTAATAACCGGGAATCAAAGATGAATGCGTTGCTTGTCTTAACAAAAAAACTCCTTTCGGATGACCTACGGTTCATTCAAATGGGTGAAGCTTTACACCTAAGGAATTAGGTACTTTTTAATTAGATGCTTGAGGGTGTCTGCTCGTAATTGCTAGGGGGGAAAAAACGGTGCTTAACAAGTTTTATCAGCAGTTTATGTCTCGGCTTCCGCTTGAAGTACCTGCCCTAGGATTACTTCTAACGATGAGCTTCGCAACCAGTACAGTTGCATTGCAAGCACCAACATCCTTCAGTAAGACGGGAATCGTTGGCACAAATTCCGTTTCCCTTGCACAAATGCCAGCATCAGACACTTCAGTGGCTGACGGTATTTATTTGTATGGTAGCTCCCAAAAGACAGAAGAGATTGGTCAAGAATATATAGTATTTGAGGCGCGTCAGGGAAAGGTAAGGGGTGCGTTTTATATGCCTTCCTCAGAATATAGTTGTTTTTCCGGCAAGGTTGGGGCACAGCAAATCAATCTAACCGTTCAAGATCCCTACGACAGTACAACATATTCTCACTCAATTGCCCTCAGCGAAGCCCCCCCAGTCGCCTCTGCCGATAGTCGGTTGCCCATTGAAGATAGTTTACGGCTCCAGGGCTATCACCCAATTAACAAAATTAGCGCTAACGACCAGCAAATCTTGAACGCTTGTAAAGTTAACTTCTAACTAGAAGTAAGCTTTGGCGGTGCAAATCAAGGTAGTTGTCAGTAGTTTGTTGCTACTAACCCATAACTAATCACCAGAAAAACAATTAGCTCCTCCAAAAACCCGTTTTCTTGAAGAAAACGGGTTTCTTTATTTTTTGAACTTCAAAACTCGATTCCTGGCTGCGCTTTGACGCCCTGTTCCCGGAACGGATGCTTAACGAGGGTCATTTCCGTTACTAAGTCGGCTCGCTCAATCAGGGCGGCTGGGGCACCTCTGCCGGTGAGAATAACATGAGAATCCGCAGGCTTTTCCTCCAACCCAGCTAGCACTTCCTCAACGCTCAAATAGCCGAGTTTTAAAGCTACGTTGATTTCATCCAACAGCACTAGCTTAAATTCAGGATTGCGGATAAAGCTGAGTCCAGTTTCCCAAGCCTGATGCGCTTTCTGGATATCTCGCTGTTGGTCTTGAGTTTCCCAAGTGAAGCCTTCTCCCATCGCGTGGAACTCTAGCTGACCTTCCCAGCGACCGAGGACAGCTTTCTCAGCGGGTTCCCAGGCTCCTTTAATGAATTGTACGATCCCGACTCGATAGCCGTGACCAAGCGATCGCATTACCATTCCCAAAGCAGCAGTGGTTTTTCCCTTGCCATTGCCTGTATTAACAATAATTAAGCCTTTCTCCTGAGATGCCTTTGCCACCCGCTGCTCTTGAACTTCCTTGCGCCGCTGCATCTTGCGCTGGTATTGTTCTGGAGTTAGTGATGATGTTTCTGTCTCCAGTAAGTCAGCAGATTCTAAATTTTTATTTAAATCAGTCGGGGTAGGAGTTGTCATCAAGTCTGCCTAGAAAAAACTTTCACACCTATTAAAATAGCCCCAAAGGGATATGCATCAGGATAAGCCATCGGCAATTCCTTCTAATTGCAGGGAATCGCTCCCAGTCATCACTTCAAGACAGAGGGCATAACCCCCCTTCCATTTTGCCTATAGATTCAGCAACACTGATTTCAGTATAAATTTACTTACCTTCTTTTAAGATTTATGTCTTTAACCTTATCAATCTCTTCTGAACAAGGTGCAGAGCAACTTAATCTGAATTTGGAGTCTACATTGCAGGGATTAACCCTGTATGAGGCTTGCATTGAATACAACCACACAGCCGCAGAGGTTCTCAGGCTTTTCGAGGAAAAACCGCTACTACCGGGTTTAATCCTCATGGATAAAAACCAACTAGTCGGGATGATCAGTCGCCGGCGTTTTTTTGAATATCTAAGCCGTCGTTACAGCTTAGAGTTACTGTCGAAACGAAGTTTGCGATCGCTCTATCAATTCAACCATACCGAAATTCTAGTTTTTCCCAGTTATACTTCCATTACCGCAGCGGTGCGGGAGTCTTTGAAGCGATCGCCTGAATTGATCTATGAACCGATCATCGTACAAACGGCACCCGGAATTTATAAATTGTTAGACGTGCATCAACTTCTGCTGGCTCAGTCAGAGGTGCATGAAATTACAATGGCAGCATATAAGCAAATGGGATTGGCGCTGCAACAGGCAAAAAACCAACTTTTAGCCGTCTTAGATGCCGTGCCTGGATTTGTCTCCTGGATTAGCTCGGATTTACAATACCTGGGCGTCAACCAGCATTTAGCTGCATCCTTTAACTTGTCTTCAGAGGAATTTGTCGGTCAGGAACTTAGCTGTTTTGACAGTAGCCCCAACTTTAGTGAATTTGTGGAGCAATTCTTTGCTTCCCCGACGAAAACAACCTCTCAGGAAGTGACCGCAGAAGTTGACGGCAATATCAAAAATTATCTTATGGTGGCGCAGAAATACAACCAAGATCAAGCGGCTGTCACAGTAGGAATTGATATTACCAAACGAAAGCAATTAGAAGAAGAACTGCGAGCATCGCTTGAGCGAGAAAAAGAACTCGGCGACCTAAAATCCCGCTTTATCTCCATGACTTCCCACGAATTCCGCACTCCCCTGAGTACGATCCTCTCTTCTGCCGAATTATTGGAACATTACAGTAACAATTGGTCTGAAGAGAAAAAACTCATCCACCTGCATCGCATTCAAATCGCTGTTAAGCACATGATTGGACTGCTTGATGATGTATTAATCATTGGTAAAGCCGAAGCCGGACAGTCGGACTTCAAACCTGAACCGCTGCATCTGGAAGAATTTTGTATTGAATTAGTGAAAGAATTGCAACTGAATGAGGGCAATTCCCGTGCAATTAACTTGATTAATCATTGCAAATCTACCTCCTTTAGTCTAGATGAAAAATTGCTGCGACATATTCTTAGCAATCTCCTTTCAAACGCGATAAAATATTCGCCTGAAGGGAGTCCAGTCAGATTTGAAATTACCCAACAAAAAGATGCAATCGTCTTCCAAATTGAAGACAAAGGAATTGGGATTCCTCTGCAAGAGCGTCAGTGCTTATTTGAAGCATTTCATCGATCCGCGAATGTCGGCAACATCCCTGGAACTGGTTTAGGATTAGCAATCGTTAAGAAGTGTGTGGATCTTCACGGGGGTGAGATTACCGTTAAGAGTAAAGTGGGTGTGGGCACTAAATTTAAAGTAAGACTACCCCTGAAGAGTGCTGTAGAGGCAAGGTCTACCCGCCCGTGCTAAGGTAAGCTTTCTTGCAAGATAAAGTCTAAAGTCTTTATTTAAAAGGAAAGTTTGGGTGTATAGAAGAAAGTGCCCCGAACATACTCAAACCTTATTAAAGCTGCTCGGTTGTTGTGCATTGAATTTGGACAATCCTAGCGAACATCTTGTTTGCAGTCCTGGGAGCTGACATTTTTAATTTTTAATTGCTTACCTGCTAGGCGATCGCTGATATGGCAAAGATTCTGGTAATTGAAGATGAAATATCTATCAGAGAGAACATTCTGGAGTTGTTAGAAGCAGAGGGATTTGACGCTATTGCAGCCGAAAATGGTCAAATAGGGTTGCAGTTAGCTCAAGCAGAAATCCCTGATTTAATTCTCTCCGATGCGCTAATGCCGGAACTCGACGGTTATGGCGTTCTGAAGGCACTTCGCTCTAACCCTGTCACGGCAACGATTCCCTTTATCTTTCTCACTGCCAAAGCAGCGAAAACCGATTGGCGTCAAGGGATGGAATTGGGTGCAGACGACTACCTCACCAAGCCATTTACGAGAGCGGAATTACTGGGAGCGATCGCAGCGAGGATGGAAAAACAGGCGGCGATTGAGCGACATTCGCAAAAAAAACTCGATGATTTACGCAGCAATATCTCTTTCTCCCTCCCTCACGAACTCCATACTCCCCTCAATGGCATTTTGTGTTGTTCGCAAATGTTAATTGATGAAGCCGACTCCCTAGAACCGCAAGAAATTCTAGAAATGGCAGTCGATATTCGTACCTCTGCGGAACGTTTATCTAAGTTAGTCCAGAATTTTTTACTCTTCGCTCAATTAGAGCTAATCGGAACCGATCCGCTTCAGATAGCGGATCTTAGACAAAACAGCCGAACTGATTCAGCGAAGAGCGCGATCGCAGAAGCGGCGATTAAAAAAGCCAAGCAAGTTTGTCGGGAAATGGATTTGGAATTAGACCTCCAAGAAGCTGCCGTCTTAATTTCAGAGCCAAAATTGCGAAAAATTGTGGAAGAACTAATCGATAATGCCTGTAAATTTTCGTCTCCCAACACCGCAATTCGCGTTGCCACTCGATGTAAAAATAGCACTTTTGTACTGTCCGTGAGCAACTTCGGACAGGGGATGACACCAGAGCAAATTGCGACAATTGGAGCCTATATGCGATTTGAGCGCAAACTCGCTTCACAGCAAGGCTCTGGTTTGGGCTTGCTCATTGCTAAACGCCTAGCCGAACTACACGCTGGCGAATTATCAATTGAGAGTATTCCCACTCAAAAAACCATTGTGCGTGTTGCCCTGCCTATGTGAACGAATTTAAAACTATGTGCAATTTGTAGCACAACTATTATCAGTAAATAGATATAAATAAACTGCTAAATTAAATTTCTCCCCTTGTTGAGGAAAAATCAAAGTTTTGATTTTACATCTCTAATTGAGAGCCGATCGCTAATCGCCCATAACTATTAACAATTAGCCAAGAGCGATTAGCCATTAGCGATTATCGGGTCTTAATTCAACCACGGAAACTGGCTGGAAGTAGCATCGGGTTCTTCAACTAAATGAGCCATATCGCCCTGGTAGTTCTCGTTAATGAAAACCGCTTTACTCTTCAAATGTTCGGGTACATAGCGGAGGTTGACAGGGATACCATGCGCCAGCAGAAATTCTGCCAGATGATCGGGATGAATGTACAAACCTTCTGCATGAAGCCGTTGCAACATTTCCTCAAAATTAGACCAATGATTATGGTGCTGACTCTGAGATGCTGATTGAACTCTAACTGGATTGCGAGAGGAAAGATTGCTTGCCATCTTGTCATATTGACTGGACTGAGACAAAATCCTTCTCTGGATTAAAGCCATGAGAATGACCTTTTTCCAGTTTACAAAAATTTTAGATTTATCGAATTGTGGCGATCGCTTTTGCGATCCCCGCAGGGAGCTTTGCAACACCCCTATGATGGCAATTATGACTCAGCCGGTCTTGGTCAGTTTTTTGTGCTAAGGGAAAAAATCCCATGATTTTAGGCAAAATTGCAATCGTTCAAGGTGATATAACTCAGCAAAAGGTAGATGCGATCGTCAACGCAGCGAATACCTCCTTACTCGGTGGTGGCGGCGTCGATGGGGCAATTCACCGCGCCGCTGGACCAGAATTGTTGTCAGAATGTCGCCAGTTGAAGGGCTGTGCCACGGGTGAAGCAAAGATTACAAAAGGTTACAATCTCCCCGCCGAGTGGATAATCCACACAGTTGGCCCAATTTGGCGAGGGGGCGATCGCCAGGAAGATGAGCTGCTAGCTAGATGTTATCGCAATTCTCTGGCGTTGGCGGAGCAATACGAGATACGCAGCATTGCCTTCCCAGCTATTAGCACGGGTGTCTATGGGTTCCCGATAGAACGCGCCACTAGAATTGCTGTAACTGAAGTGAAGAAGTTTCTGGAGCGCACTACCTCGATAGAGCAGACGATTTTCGTTTGCTTTGGGGATACTGCCTATAATTCTTACTCGGCTGCGATCAAAGAAATTATTTAACACAAGGTAGCGATCGCCTGAAAAAATCCTAAGTGCTGTAAGGGCAAAAAGACCCCACCGATACTGAGTAGAATTCAATCAGATAAGGGATGGCGCGATCGCGATCGCTGCTTACCCGACAAAATTATCTGCGTGAGGATGCAACGAGTGCGATCGCTCTCGCTCTCATTTATCTTTTCCCCACACTTATATTTTTCCTGCTCCAGTTGGGTTTCTGACTCGCTTTTGCTGGTTATAGTTGACAATGCGGTTCATTCTTTTAAAAGTAAAAAATGTCACAACTGCCCGGTAACAAAATCGCACCCGCCCCCATGCCGACAGCAATTAATGTTGTCGATCTAATTGATGGTTACTTCAGCGCCTACAACTCAGCGCGTCTGCGGGAAATGTGTCACTTGCTCAGCCGAGAGGTCATGCGTGAGGGCGTCACCGTCGGAGTCAGTCTATCAGGCGCGATGACCCCCGCTGGGATGGGTGTGGGAATTTTGGCTCCCCTGATTCGCCACGGTTTTATTGACTGGATGATCAGCACGGGTGCCAATCTTTACCACGATATGCATTTCGGGCTGGGTTTCGACCTTTACGCAGGGAATCCGTTTGCAGATGATGTGAAACTGCGCGAAGAAGGCACCATTCGCATTTATGACATTATCTTTGGCTACGATGTGCTGCTGGAAACTGATGCCTTCATCCGAAAGATTTTGCAAGCAGAACCGTTCCAAAAGCGGATGGGAACTGCTGAATTTCACTACCTGCTTGGAAAGTATGTTCGGGAAGTGGAAAAGCAGTTAGGAGTGAAAAATTCCTGCTTATTGGCGACAGCTTATGAATGTGGTGTGCCTATTTATACTTCTTCGCCGGGGGATAGTTCGATTGGGATGAACGTAGCAGCATTGTCCTTGGAAGGCTCAAACTTAGTGCTAGATCCAGCCATTGATGTGAATGAGACAGCTGCGATCGCCTACTGCGCTCGTGAAACCGGCAACCCAGACGTAGAAGGCAAAAGCGCCGCCGTGATTATTGGCGGTGGTAGTCCCAAAAACTTCCTGCTGCAAACTCAACCGCAACTTCACGAAGTGTTGGGATTAGAGGAACGAGGTCACGATTACTTCGTACAAGTCACCGATGCGCGTCCTGATACCGGCGGACTCTCTGGTGCAACACCCAGCGAAGCCGTTAGCTGGGGCAAGATTGACCCCGAAGAGTTACCTAGCACCATTGTCTGTTACACCGACAGCACAATTGCCCTACCTCTCATCGCCGCCTACGTGATGAACCAATGTCAGCCCCGCCCCCTGAAGCGCTTGTACGATCGTCGAGAAGAGATGTTCTCAAAATTGCGGACGGACTATCAAGCAGCAAAAACCCAGCCTTCCGATGAAATTCCTGCCGCTGTTGTCGAAAATGCTTCTGAACAACCTGTAGCAACTTATCCCTGCGGCAGGCTAATTCCTAATACCCAATAGCAGGCTGCTTTTGGATCAAATCCCCCAAGTTGCATCAACCTGGGGGATTTTTTATTCCGTTTTATGCTCAATAAACTATCTTAATTGTTTACTCAACTAAGACTCAGTTTACTATTATCAAAGCGAAATCAAATTGTTTGCTCGTATCTTAATAAAAATTATTAAAATAGGGGGTTTTCGTAAATTTACGGAACGCCTAAAATTCTAAAAATATTTCAGTAAAATTACTGAGACTTGTTATTTCTATATAGTGCTATTAATTAAATTAATAGGCTTTTTTATCAGAAATATTTATAAATGTAAACTCTGGTTTTCGCTAAAGTCAAGCGAACTTTGCAAGAAGGAATCAAGAATTATGACCGCCCAACCTATGACGATTACTGCTTTTGCTAGCAAGCTGACTACTTTGAAGGAAGCTCGCTTTAGTGGGCGGCTGTTCCTGAAAGGTACTTTGGGGCGAGAGTGGATTCTTTACTTCTACCTGGGTCGGATTTTGTACGCAACTGGAGGAACTCATCCAGTTAGAAGGTGGCAAAGACATTTAGGAATAAATTGTTCTAATGTTAGTCCGAATCAACTTAGTTTACAAACTGATATTTCTGAAACTTCTTCCGATCTTAGCAAAAACTGTCGAGAATATTATTTGTTATGTTTATGGCTGAAGCAGCAAAAAATTACCCGTGAACAAGTTGTAAAAATAATTCAAGGCATTGTTCTTGAATTATTGTTTGACATTACTCAAGAAGTACCAAAAGCATTACAAATCAAGCAAGAAAATGCCTTAGCCCCCCAGTTGTTATTGATTGATGCCGAACAAGCGATCGCGAAAACTCAAGAAATTTGGCAAGCCTGGAAAATCGCTAAAATTTCTGATGTGCTTCCCAATCGAGCGCCATCGATCAAGCAACCAGAACAACTCCAACAAAAAACATCGCCTACCGTTTATAAATCTCTGACATTGTTATTAGATGGGCAAAGAACCTTACGAGATATTGCAGTTCAAACTAAGCGCAATGTTGCGGAAGTAACCCGATCTCTATTGCCTTACCTTGAAACTGGATTAGTAGAGTTAAATGATATTCCTGATTTAGCAAATCCGGTTTCCCCGACTTCTTCAGAATTAACTGCTAAAAATCCTCCGACTTCTTCAGGCAAAACACCCGCTCAAGCGGCAACTCGAAAACCACTCATTGCTTGTGTGGATGATAGCCCGTTGGTTTGCAAAAATATGGAAAAGATTCTTACGTCAGCCGGGTATCAATTTTTGGCAGTACCAGATTCGATGCGAGCGATCGCTACTTTATTAAACCGCAAACCTCATATCATCTTTTTAGACTTGGTAATGCCCAATACGAACGGCTATGAAATTTGTACCCAATTGCGTAAAGTTTCTGCTTTCCGAGATACCCCAATTATTATTTTGACAGGAAATGACGGTATCATTGACCGAGTCCGAGCTAAGGTTGTCGGAGCTTCAGATTTCATGGGGAAACCAGTCGATGCAGAAAAGGTGCTAGCGATAACCAACAAGTACCTCAAGCACCTCAAAAACAGTTCCCTCGTGGTCAGTTGATTTTTGTTTTTCCTAGGAGCCTTAATACAATGCATACTGCTTTAATCGTTGAAGATACCCTAACTGAAAGGGAAACTTTTGCTAGCTGCTTGCGACGAGGTGGGTTAAATGTTTTAACAGCCAATACTGGAGAAGAAGCCTTAGAAAAAATCAGTAGCCATAAACCTGATGTGATCATTTTAGACGTTGTATTGCCCGGTCGTAGCGGCTTTGAACTCTGCCGCGAACTCAAAGCAGATGCAGAAACCAGCAAAATTCCAGTCGTGATGTGTTCCACCAAAAGCACTGATATGGATAAATTTTGGGGCATGAAACAAGGAGCAGATGCCTACATTCCAAAACCAGTCGATCAAGAGGAACTACTGCGTACTGTTAATCAATTAATTAAAGGTTAGGAAAAATCTTCGTCAGCACCGTCAAGAGACAAGCAATGGAATCTGAATTTTTGTCTGGAAACAAAGCTTTAATTCAACAACTTGAAATCCCAACCGCAGAACATAAAGCAGTCGTGGAAGAGCAATTTTTGCGGTTTCATCTTTTTCCTGACATTACCGCACTATTCCCCATGCACCAAATGACAGAGGTGCTGACAATTCCAGTTAGTCAGATTGTCCCCATTCCTCATATGCCAGCTTGGGTGATGGGAGTTTATAACTGGCGCGGTGAGATTTTATGGATTGCGGATCTCGGTCATTTGGTAGGGCTGACTCCCTTATACTTACAGGCAATTAACCGATCAACCTACACAGTCATTGTGATTCATGGGGAACAGCAAATCCTTGGGAAACAGCGAACTGGTAGCCAAATCACAGGAAAAAAGATGCTGGGATTGGTAGTGAATCGAGTCGAAGACATCGAAAGCTGCGATCCAGATTTAATTCAATCTCCTCCACAATCATCTGTCACCCCGGAATTGGTGCCATTTTTACGGGGATATTGGCTGAAATCAAATGGTGAAATACTGGTGGTTCTAGAGGGAGAATCCATCATGGCTGGAATGCCTAAGCCAGAAGTTTGAATGGCTGTTTGAATATCCAGATGTCTTTCTTTGGGTCTGGAATTTCAATTTTTTAACCTCTATCTGTATCCCTTAATCAACTCAACTCGCCACACTCATCTACCTTTAGCAAAGTTTAAACTATGAAGACGCCTTCCGATCCTCAATCAGATACAACAAAAGCCAATATTAAGCGTCGTCTCCGGGGTCGCAAGACAGGTGTTAGCCATCAACCCCCTCCTCTTAAGCTCATTCCGAACCAACAAGATTTAAACGGCTCTCAAAATCTTGAGCAAAAGGTAGAGAACAAGGGAAAAGAGCAGCTAGAGCAAACAGAGCAAGACCACATTAACCCGCCGCCTCCACAACTGAATCTATCTAAAAGCCCCACGCTCCGCAGCCAATTGTTGAGGACCATCTTACCTGTGGTACTAGCACCGCTAGCGATCGCAGGTATCGTGAGCTGGGGGATGACGAATTATCAAGCATCTGGGCGCACCGAGACGAAATTATGGAATGACGCGATGCTATCCTCCAACTTGGCTGGCGTAAAGGTCAAGGATGCTTTGATTTCGTCGTCTTTGGCAGAAAATTCCTTAACTATTGATGTTGCGCGTGCTGCTAACTTTGACGAACTAGCGGTGCCGTTGGAGCATGTGGGACTGAGTAACACTGAAAAAATTCAGATTTTGGCTCCGGCAAGCAAAGCCGTTATTAGTACCATTACATCTAACGGAGCGATCGCTCAAAAAGAAGTATTGGGTGGCGATGCGGTTTTACAAACAGCCACAGCTCTGTTAGCCGAACTAGAAGTACAAAAGGCTAATTTTGGGGAAAACGCTCCCCTTGGGAAAAAGCCAAGCTACGTTGCCACGACAGGTCAACTCCAGGGACTTACCATTATCCCTTACGTTCACCAAGAGGGACAATTAGTTCTGACTACTTCACTCGATCGGGACGGCAGAAAGTATAGCCTTGCCGCAGTTCCTGGCATCGATTTGGTCAGTGTCACCTCAATTGAACTTTCGGAAATTGCTGCGGCTGGAAATGAGCATGGACTAATTTTTGTCCTAATTTTTCTTTCCTTGGGAGCCGTAGGTGCAGGCATTGTGGTGAGTTTAGCACGTCGCTGGTCTGCTCCTTTGAAAGAATTGACGGGTACATCAGAGCAGGTTGCTGCTGGAAATTTGGATGCCTACGTTGAACCTCGCGGGACTACTGAAACCCAAACTCTAGCTGTCAGCTTCAATAACTTGGTAGCACGAGTTAAAGACTTATTAAGCAAGCAAGAAGTTGAAGGCAAGCGATTACAACTATGTGCTGATATTGCTACCAGTGCCAGAGAATCTCTTGATATTCACGAAGTATTCAAGAAAGCAGTTCAAGGCACGCAACAAATCCTGAATGCAGAACGAGTATTCATCTATCGCTTCAATCCTGACTGGAGTGGCTATGTTGTTGCCGAAGCGGTAGCGCCCGGATTGCCGACCTGCATGAAAATCAAGGTAGCTGATACCTACTTCACCTCTTCCAAGGTGGGAGTAGAACTCTATCGGAAGGGCCGCGTTTTTGTCATTGATGACATCTACAAAGCCAATCTCACCCCTTGCCACATTGAATTATATGAGCGATTAAAAATCAAAGCCAATGTAATTACCCCGCTGATTAGCGGCGACAAACTACTCGGCTTGATGTGTACGCAGCAGTGTTCTAATCCTCGGACTTGGCAGCAGTCTGAAGTCGATTTCTGTACCCAGGTGTCCACTCAATTAGGGCTATCCATAGATCGGATTGGCTATTTGCAAAAGCGGGAAGTTGAAGCTAAACAACAAGAAGTTGAAGCCAAGCGATTACAGTTGTGTGCCGATATCGCCACCAGCGCCAGGGAATCGTTAGATGTCAAAGAAATTTTCGAGAAAGCCGTTCAAGGAACTCAACAAATCCTCAAAGCAGAACGGGTGTTTTTGTATCGCTTCAATCCAGACTGGAGTGGAGATATCGTCGCGGAATCTATTGCTCCAGGTTGGCCTTCCTGCTTAAAAATGACCGTCACGGATACCTACTTCACCGACTCTCCAGCGGGGGTAGAACGATACCGCAATGGTCGCGTGTTTGTCATCAATGACATCTACAAAGCCAATCTTACGGGTTGCCACATTGAGTTGTATGAGCGATTAAAAATCAAAGCCAATGTGATTACCCCGATTGTCAGCGGTGATAAACTATTAGGTTTGCTGTGTACGCAGCAGTGTTCAAATGCTCGGAATTGGCAGCAGTATGAAGTCGATTTTTGTTCGCAGTTGTCTACTCAAGTCGGCTTAGCTCTAGACCGAATCAGTTTCTTAGAACAGAAGGAAGCTGAAGCAAAACAGCAAGAAGTTGAAGCTAAGCGCATTCAACTGTGTGCCGATATTGCTACTAGCGCTCGTGAATCTCTCGATGTCAAGGAAGTATTTGAAAAAGCCGTTGTTGGCGCTCAACAAATCCTGAATGCGGAACGGGTGTTTTTATATCGCTTCAACCCAGATTGGAGTGGGGATGTAGTTGCTGAATCAGTAATGCCGGGTTGGCCTTCCTGTCTAAAAATGACTGTTACCGATACTTACTTCACCGACTCGAATGTGGGGGTAGAAAGATATCGCAATGGTCGCGTATTTGTCATTAATGATATTTATCAATCTGGTTTGACTTATTGCCACGTTGAGTTGTATGAGCGATTAAGAATTAGAGCCAATGTGATTACCCCGATTGTCAGCGGTGATAAACTATTAGGCTTGCTGTGTACGCAACAGTGTTCAAATCCTCGGAATTGGCAGCAGTATGAAGTAGACTTTTGCTCGCAGTTATCTACTCAAGTCGGCTTAGCTCTAGACCGAATCAGTTTCCTAGAACAGAAAGAAACTGAAGCAAAACAGCAAGAAGTTGAAGCTAAGCGCATTCAACTGTGTGCTGATATTGCTACTAGCGCTCGTGAGTTGCTAGATGTCAAGGAAGTATTTGAAAAGGCCGTTGTTGGCGCTCAACAAATCCTGAATGCAGAACGAGTGTTTTTGTATCGCTTTAACTCGGATTGGAGTGGAGATGTTGTTGCGGAAGCGGTGACAACTGGCTTACCTTCGTGCCTGAAAATGACCGTGACCGATACTTACTTCACTGACTCGAATGTGGGTGTAGAAAAATATCGCAAGGGTCGCGTATTTGTCATTAATGACATCTATCAAGCCAATCTTACAGGTTGTCACATTGAGCTGTACGAGCGATTAAAAATCAAAGCCAATGTAATCACCCCAATTGTCAGCGGTGACAAACTATTAGGCTTGATGTGTACGCAGCAGTGTTCTACTCCTCGGACTTGGCAGCAGTATGAAGTAGATTTTTGCTCGCAGTTATCTACTCAAATCGGCTTAGCTTTAGACCGAATCAGTTTCCTCAAACAGAAGGAAGCGGAAGCCAAACAGCGAGAAGTCGAAGCCAATTTGACACAATTGTTTGCAGATATTGCCAACAGCGCTCGTGAATCTCTCGATGTCAAAGAGGTTTTCGAGAAAGCAGTGATTGGCGCTCAACAAATCCTGAATGCGGAACGGGTGTTTTTGTATCGCTTTAACCCGGACTGGAGTGGGAATGTAGTTGCGGAAGCGGTGACGCCCGGATTACCGACCTGCATGAACATGAAAGTAGCAGATACCTATTTCACCGACTCAGAGGCGGGGGTAGAGTTGTACCGCAAAGGTCGCGTGTTTGTTATCGATGACATTTATCAAGCGAATCTCGCCCCTTGTCACGTTGAGTTGTACGAGCGATTAAAAATCAAAGCCAATGTGATCACCCCGATTGTTAGCGGTGACAAACTACTGGGCTTAATGTGTACCCAGCAGTGTTCAACCCCTCGGACTTGGCAGCAGTCTGAAGTCGCTATCTGCACGCAGTTGTCCACTCAAGTTGGTTTGGCGATAGACCGCATCAGCTATCTGGAACAGAAAGAAGCTCAAGCCACGCGATCGCAACTTTTGTCGATGATTACCCTCCGCATTCGGGAATCTCTGAAGCTGGAAGACATTCTGAATACAGCGGTCGAAGAGGTGCGACGCGCATTTAAAACAGATCGCTTAATCGTCTATCGCTTCGATGCGAACTGGGATGGGACGGTAATTGCAGAATCTGTAGCGACGGGTTGGATGCCCACTCAAGGCGTCAAAATCGAAGATACCTGCTTGAAAGAGACGCAGGGGGGAAGCTACAACAAAGGGCGCATTCGTGCGATTGAGGATATTTATCAAGCGGGTCTGAACGAGTGTCACATTAAAATGTTGGAGCGCTTTCAAGTCAAAGCTAACTTGGTCGTGCCCATCGTAGTAGATAACGAGCTATTCGGCTTGATGATTGCTCATCAATGTTCGGGGACTCGCATTTGGCAGAAGGGTGAAATCGATTTGTTCACCCAGTTGACAACTCAAGTGGGTATTGCCCTCAACCAAGCGACGCTGCTGGAACAGATTCAAACTTTGCTGGCGGCGCAAGAGGAAGCGACCCGCCAACAATCTGCAAATGCCGAACAGCAAAGGTCAGCCAAGGAAGCCCTGCAAAAACGAGCGCTGGAACTGCTGCTGGAAGTCGATCCTGTCAGTAAAGGAGACCTCACCATTCGGGCGCAGGTGACTGAGGATGAAATTGGCACGATTGCTGACTCCTACAATGCCACGATCGGTAGCTTACGGAAAATTGTTAGCCAGGTGCAAACCGCCGCCAAACAAGTGGCAGCAACCACCAGCAGCAATGAAGTCTCTGTTCAAGAGCTATCGGCAGAAGCTTTACGGCAATCAGAGGAAATTTTAGCTGCTCTGGATCGAATTCAGGAAATGTCCACCTCGATTCGAGCGGTTGCTGCCAATGCCGAACAAGCGGAAGCTGCGGTTCAACAAGCGACGCAGATTGTGAAGGAGGGTGACGCTGCCATGAACCGCACGGTGGACGGGATTCTAGCGATTCGGGAAACTGTCGCAGAAACCTCTAAAAAAGTCAAGCGTTTGGGCGAATCTTCGCAAAAGATTTCCAAAGTGGTGAACCTAATTGGCACCTTTGCCGCTCAAACGAACTTGTTGGCGCTCAATGCTTCAATTGAGGCGGCACGCGCTGGGGAAGAGGGTCGAGGCTTCGCCGTCGTTGCGGATGAAGTGCGATCGCTAGCGCGGCAATCGGCGGCAGCAACGGCGGAAATCGAAAAGCTGGTTGCAGGCATTCAAGCAGAAACTAATGAGGTGGTAGCGGCGATGGAAGCAGGCACTGAGCAGGTCGTTACAGGGACGAAACTGGTGGATGAAACCCGCCAAAGCCTGAACAAAATTACGACTGCCAGCGCCCAGATCAGCGCCTTGGTGGAAGCGATCGCCCAAGCGGCTGTCGTGCAATCCAAAGCTTCCGATGCAGTCACCAAAACCATGACCGACGTGGCAGCAATCGCCACTAAAACCTCAACGGGAGCCACCGATGTATCGGCATCCTTTAAGGAATTGCTAGCGTTGGCGCAAGAACTGCAAGCAAACGTGGGTCGATTTAAAGTTAGCTAATGGGTAATTGGTAATGGGTAATTGGTAATGGGTAATTGGTAATGGGTAGTTGGTAATGGGTAGTTGGTAATGGGTAGTTGGTAATGGGAAGAATCCAGCCAACTATCAATTACTAAACCCCTTTTCCCCAATTATCAATTATCAATTCCCAATTCCCATACGCCTTTTCCCCAATTACCAATTACTAATTACCAATTACCAATTCAGTATTATGGCGCTCGACTCTGATATCCGCGACCAAGCCTATCAGTTCTTCATTCAAGAAGCTCCAGAGCTGTTGCAGGTCATCGAATCGGAACTGCTGACGCTCAAGACAGAGCGGACAACCGCGAAAGTTCACAGTCTCATGCGTGCGGCTCACTCGATTAAAGGGGGATCTGCTTGCGTAGGACTCGAAACGATCAAAACGATAGCTCACCGCCTTGAAGACATCTTTAAGGCGCTCCACAACAAAGAGTTAGAGATTGATGCCGAACTAGAAAGCTTATTGCTGCAAGCCTATGATTGTCTCCGCCTCCCTTTAACGGAGCAGATTCTGGCGGGTCATTTCAACGCAGAACAGGCGATCGCGATCGCCGAACCCGTGTTTGCCAAAATTGAGGCACAATTAGGAGATTTCCTCACCGGAGAGGAAGTTTTACCCAATGCGGTGGAATTGGGAATTGATATCACCTTATCGATATTTGAAGTGGACGTGGCGCAAGAACTAGAGCGCCTCACTCATGTTTTAGCCCATCCTGAGAGCAATCAAGTAGCCGGAGAATTGCGGGCACTCGCTGATGTATTTACCGGCATCGCAGAATTATTAAGTTTGCCAGGATTTGGAGCGATCGCGCAAACTACTTTGGCGGCGCTCGATGCTCATCCCGAACAAGCCTTGCAGATTGCTAAACTGGCATTAGCTGATTTTCTGGCAGCGAGAGAAGACGTACTCGCAGGCGATCGCTTGCTTGGCGGTTCTCCCTCTACCGCTTTAACAAAACTTGCTGCTACTTCTCCAGTTCAAACTTCCCCTGGATCAACGGTTACAGGCGTCCAACTGGCTCCCGAATTAGAGCTACTGACACTGACTGAAGATGAAGAGGAATCAGCGCTCTCCTTTTCCTTTTCTTCTATTGAAGATATTTTTGGTAGCTCTGTCCTCCCTTCTGAAATCAATGAAGATTTCTTAGACGTTTCGGCACTATTCACATCTGAAGAAATTTCCGAAACCGAGTTAGGCATTCCAGGGGAAACGCTAACTTCTATCGCTGCTTTCGACGAAATTCTTGATTTCTCAGATTCCAGCCTATCAACTCAAAATCAACTCCCTCTTCTCAAAGTTGATGAACCTGAGCATCTAACCTTAACTACAGATGAGGAAAGTCTCAAACCAAACTTAGACGAGCGAAAACAGAAACAAACTTCAGATAAAATTTTTAAGGATTCAAAATTAACAGCAGAAATTACAGATTTTTATAATAATTCATCTTTCAACGGGCTGAAACTTCCGGCGCTACCAGCAGCTAATCTAAATCAAGAATTTGAGTTAATCGCTCAAGAAGAAATCCTCGCTTCCCCTCCTTCTCTAGATGAAGTTTTTGGTAGTTTTGCCTCAAATTTACCAGAGATAGAAATTGAAAACTCATCTTCTTTTGAAGTAGCTGAGCCGATGGCGCTGATTGAGGAAATTCCTGAATTAGAGCTAGCTGTTGAAGAAACTAACCTAGTTACTATTTCTCCCCCAGCTCCAGAACTACACTCAGAATTAATTGCAACAAAATCCTCAACGAATATTCAAGCAGTTGTTCAGGAAATCGAGCAATTATTTGATAGTTTGCCTTCCGTAACCGAGCTTCCGGTCAATCTAGTCAACACAAAAAATTCGCCTCAGATAATTCAGTCTGAAATCGACAAAGCAGCGCCTAAAACTTCTAGATCCGCTAAATTGCCTGCTGCCAAAGACAAGAAGAAAGAAACCATTGTCCCTACCAATTCTACTCCCCAACTTTCTGTTCGAGTTGACTTAGATCGACTGGAACGAATGAATAACTTGGTGGGTGAACTTGCCATTAACCGAAACGGTCTTTTCCTCCAAAACGAACAACTGCAAGCAACGGTACAAGAACTGCTGCGGCGGTTTACTAAATTTCAGGAAATCGCCAATCATCTGCGCGATTTATCAGACCAGATGATAGTGGCTCCAGAACGCCATTCTATTGCGTCAGACCAGCAAATCGCATCTCGAAAAGCAGAAAAGCCGGATGTAAAAACGCGATTTCCTGCGTCTGAAACCGAGGAAAATATAGAGCAAAATCTCCTGTCTTCTAGCACCTCTACACCCCTAACTTCTTCGTTTGACTCCCTAGAGATGGACAGCTATGGAGCATTGCACTCAATGGTGCAAGAGAGCCTCGAAGAGATGGTGCAACTCGAAGAAATCGTCGGGGATGTGGCACACTTAGCTGGACAGTCAAGCCAAACTTTAGAAAGTCAACGTCAAATGATCGCCCACTTGCGGGATGATTTGATGTGGGCGCGGATGCTTCCCCTGCGCGAAGTGTTGAGCCGCTTTCCTAGAGTTTTGCGCGACCTTTCCACAAAATACAAAAAGCCAGTCGAGCTGAAATTAAGCGGGACGGGAGTTTTAGTTGATAAAGCCGCTTTAGAAAAACTCAACGATCCTTTACTGCACTTGCTCCGCAATGCCTTCGATCACGGGATTGAGCCACCAGAAGTACGCCGTCAGCAAGGGAAACCGGAGCGGGGTCAGATTGAAATTCAGGCTTATCATCAGGGGAGTCACACGATTATTGAAGTACGGGATGACGGTCAAGGAGTCAACCTAGAACGCATCCGTTTGAAAGCACTAGAGTTGGGGTTGCTTTCACCAGAACAAGTGGTTACAACTTCAACCACTCGACTTTTAGATTTACTATTTGAGCCAGGATTTTCCACTGCGGCTCAAGTCAGCGAACTGTCGGGTCGAGGTGTGGGATTAGATGTGGCGCGATCGCAGTTGCGATCGCTCAAAGGCACCATCACCGTCACGACCACTCCTGGAAAAGGTACCACCTTTACGTTACGCATCCCGCTGACGCTGACGATTGCTAAATTACTCGTCTGCTTGGTTGGTTCCACTGCTTACGCCTTCCCCGCTGACAGCATTGAAGAGATCGTCATTCCGAAAACTGACCAGATGAAGCACTCTGGAAAACAGAGATTCTTGCACTGGCGCAAGCGAATCGTTCCTGTCTATCACTTATCAGAATTACTGGACTATAGTTGTCCGTTGCCTGAATCAATTCCCAGCCAAGCTTTAGTCGCCGTTCCCACTCCCGAAGCTTGGGCACCACCGATGCTGCTAATCCGCCGAGATAACCAAATTCTTGCCTTAGAAATCGATCGCTTGGTCACAGAGCAAGAATTGGTGATCAAACCCTTTGGTGCAGCGATCGCGCCTCCAAGTTATATTTACGGTTGCACGATTTTAGGAGATGGGAGCCTGATTCCGGTAATTGATGGGGCAACGCTTCTCACCCAGATGGTTGGGCAAAGTAAGAACGCGATCGCTACGACTACTTTCACCGATCTGCCAACTGCTTCCCCCATCCAAACTGCATCAATTGACAAAAGTAAAGTATCTGCAAACACAGCTAAATCGCCTTTGATATTAATCGTAGATGACTCCATTACCCTGAGACAAACTTTAGCTTTAACACTCCAAAAAGCAGGATACCGCGTTTTACAAGCAAGAGATGGACGGGAAGCCATCGAACAGTTACAGCAAAATTCCAACATTCAAATGGTAGTTTGCGATGTAGAAATGCCGAATCTAAATGGCTTTGAATTTCTTAACCATCGTCGTCAAGATCCGCAACTATCGAAAATACCTGTAGCAATGCTGACTTCCCGCAGTAGTGAAAAACATCGACAATTAGCCACTCACTTGGGAGCCAGTGCTTACTTTAGCAAACCTTACTTAGAGCAAGAATTCTTAGCAGCCCTCAAAGCCCTTTTTGAAAAAAGTGGCTCTTTAGGAGCTGCCGTTCGTAGCTCATAATAATGAGAGCATCTCAATGTTTTTAAAAATATCTATTACAGTCCAGAAACCCACCCCACCCCTCTGGGTGAATCGGGAGGGATGAATCCTACTTTCCCCTGAAAAAAAGGCATGAACAGCACTTTAATCAACTCAACCCCCCCAGATTTCGATCCGTTAGATGTTTCCGCGTCTGTACCCGCTATTAAAGTGCTTGTGTTTAGCATTGGTAGCTTAAACTTGGGTTTGCGGATTGAGTCTATCTACAAAGTGCTAAATTCTACCCAAATTTTTGGCAGCGAACTGAATGGAGTCGGTATTGCTCATGTAGGCGATCGCGAAGTGACTGTTTTGAATCTACAGCAGCGGTTATTTTCATCCAACCCAACCCAAGAAACCCTTCAGGGAGCCTACCTGATTGTTATTCAAGATACAGAGGGTGAACTGTATGGTATCCCCGTTGAAACCGTTCCCGCTTTGATAGATGTACCTTTATCTACGATTCGAGTCTTACCCGAATCCTTTCGTCACGCTAACTCCCTAGGGATAGCCAGTCACGTTGCTGTCATTTCTCAACCAGAGACTTCTCTAACCTTATTTCTATTAGATATTGATACAACAACGAGCCTTTCTTGGGGAAATTTGGCTCTGCCACCTGGTACGGATGAGGACATAGAACAGCAGCATCAATAATACCCGGTTGGAATCGGTAGGAGTTAGCGATCGCATCCTCATCTCCTGAAGCGCGATCGCTCTCGTTAATTGATATTGACTTACAACCAAATCCCCCAAATTTACCTCCTCTTTTGAAGGGAGTAAATTTGGGGGATCAAAATAATGAAATTGCGATTAGCGGATTGGTGGACAGGGAACGGGTGGAAAACCTCCCGCCTCAATCACGAAGTCATCGAAATCCTCATCTTTTCCTGGTTGGGGTAGACCTGTATCGTCCCAAGCGATGCGAACGCCAGTAATTTCTTCGTTCGTGCCACCATCTAAACTGCCATTAAACGCAGCTGCCAAGTTAGTGGTGGATCTGACACTGCGTCGAGTTTGACCTGTAGGGCTAACAGATTCCAGGTAGAAAGCATACCGGGTATTCGCCTTAAAAGTATATTCGCTGAGTCGATTTTGTACAGCGCCCCCATCAACTGTCCCCAGAAAATCGATTGCCGTGCCAATATTATTTTGACCGGGCGAGGAAGGCTGAGGCTGTTCGCTTCCGAAGCCGTCATAGGGTTTGACTTCCTGAAACAGCACGGTCTCTTCACCCGTATCTAAATTGACAACGCCAAGCGTTGATCGATAAGCTCCGTGGGACTCTTTGAATTCAAATTCAATCGTCGTATCCACCGGGAACTGGACAGCTTCATTGCCAAACAAATCTTCAGCGTGAACGGGCGTTGCCACGCCCATAAACCCAGCCGCGATCGCTCCCAGTAGCCACTTGAACCCGGTGGTTCTACCGTTTTTACGCTTCATCTGCCTCATCGTATTCTTGCTCCTGCTCACACTAGAATGACTGTGCAACTGACAACCGAACCGCTACCAAGTCCGCAAACCGGAGTTGGCTCTGGAAATGTCTTTTTGCTGCAAAGTCGTTCTCAAGTTTTCTACTTCTGTCCTTAACTCCTCTAGACGCTGACACGCCTGCGGAACAGGGGGTGGTGTTTGAGGCTGTCGAGTAAACCGGCGCGTAGTAGGAGTTTGCTCCGTCAAGGCTGCCCCGCAGGCTTGAAAAGCTGCTTCTGACTCTTGGTTAAGCCGGGTAATATTTGCGGTTAGTTCCGGATCTAACTTGTCATCAGTATCAAAAACGGGTGCCGTATTGTTCCAGATATTCGTTCCCGTGATGTCAGAATAACTACGATCGGCTCTCGCAGGCGCAGCCATACCCAGCGCCACAATTGATAAGCCAACAACCCAACCCAGAGATTTTATGGTGTGCATTTGGGGTACTCCTCCTTAAAACTTCAATGCTGTCCCAACACCTAATACAAATCGAGAGCCATCACCCGCACCCGCAACGTCGCGCAAGGCTGGAGTAATCACAAAAGGAAAGTTTTTGAAGGGAGCGATGGAAAGACCCAATGCTAAGTCCTGTCCTGTCCATTCCGCAATCAAACTAACAGGTCGAACAACGCGAACTGCCAAATTTCCAAACACGTTGATATTGTTTTCACCCGCATCAACCGCACCGTTGGAACGGAACTGTCCATCGCCGACACCAACCGTAAAAGCAACGCGGCTGAAAGCATCATTGAGAGATTCTCTCGTTCGGAATACTTTGGTAACAACTCCATATTTGGATTGTTCAAAGTCGTTGTGACCAATATTTAAAAAACCATTCCAGCCTAATGCTGCGGATACATCTCCCCCAAATCGACGATGCAGCTTGCCATTAAAACCACCTTCGCCGAAGCTGTCATTTGTCGCTAAAGCGTAGGATAGTTCTACCCCGACGGCTTTATCAGCATTGCCTAAGCCGATGCCGATTCCCGCAGCCCCCACAGAACCACTATCTTCTCGCACGTTGGGTTGATAGGTGCCGCTGATAAAGGCGGTGTTTCTATCGGCACCATAGCCAACTGGGATATAAATGCTCAGGGCGGGCGAACCTTCAAATTCCTCGATGGGTGCTGGCAACGCTAGCGGCGCAACAGGTTCCGGACCCGGACAGCGTTCTGTAGCCGGTGTGCTTACTTCTTGAGCAACTTGATAAGTTGCATTATCTAAGGATTTAACGTTCTTGATTCTTTGCGAGGCACAGGTATTTCTGGCTTTCGGTTCCGTTGCCATTGACTGGCTGGTTTGTACCGTTGACGAGTTAGCGATCGCCTCATCTGGACGGAGTGCCTCAGCCTTGGATGTAAATACACTTCCACCGGGTATCGTTCGTTCATTGACAGCCACTTCGTTAACGGTTTCCCCGTTTCGGAAGGAAGCTAAGTCAGAAGCTTTCCTCCCGGATTCCTCAGATGCAGACTGGTTAATATCAGAAGCTGTTGATAACTGGGAGAGGACGTTATTTGAGGGAAGCGCCGCAGTTTCAGGGATTTCTGGCAAATCAGTTTGGGGGGCAGCTGTCAATGCCGGAAGTTGCCTTACAGTGAATCCTGGGGCATTCTCAGAAGGCGGCGCAAATTCCTGCCTGGATGCCAATCGTGGTTCTGGTTGGATTTCTGGGGCAGCGATCGCTGCCATACTCATGGGAGTCACCATCAGGGTAGCAACACTCCCATCATCGGTCACGGCTGCCTGGGGAGAACCTTCGGAACTCGGACTTTCACTTGCTTGGGCTGTCATCCCTCCAGCCACAAAAGCAGCTAAAGTACAAACAGCAACATGAGGAAAACGCATAAATTAGCCCTACTAAACTCACACCGCTCCAATTGAGAAGTCGGTCTTCCCAAATCGTTGAATAGATACTTATACAGAGTTGGGCGCGTGTATCCGCAGTGATAATCGCGCAAATTTTGCCTCGATTTGAGTAAAAAACATCGCTTCAAATCCCGATCGCCGCTTCCTCTCCCTTCAGCGCGATCGCGTTAGAGAAGCGAGGCGTTAGCCGCACGCTGAGTTCTCAGTTCGCTCCCCTATCCTTCACCGGATAAACTAGCTGTGTCGATATCTATATTTACGGCATGATTGTTTTTGTTGCCCTGCTAGCTTTCTACGTTGCCTGGAATCTGGGCGCAAACGACGTTGCTAACTCGATGGGAACGTCGGTGGGATCGAAGGCTGTCACCCTACGGCAGGCATTGGTGATTGCCGGAGTGTTGGAATTTACAGGTGCCGTGCTGTTTGGTCGTTCTGTATCGGAGACGCTGGCAACCGGGGTTGTCAATCCAGAACTGTTCGCTGCCGTACCTCAGATGCTACTGATTGGCATGGTTTCGGTATTGATAGCCTGTGGCGTCTGGCTGCAAATTGCCACCAGTCTGGGCTTGCCAGTCGCATCATCTCATGCGGTAGTCGGCGCGATCGCTGGTTTTAGCTGGGTGGCGGCGGGTGTCGGTGCCATCGATTGGTCATTAATTGGTCTAATTAGCTTCGCCTGGGTGATAACGCCGGTCATCAGTGGCACGATTGCCGCGTTATTCTACAGCGTTGTCAAGCGTTGGATTCTCGATCAACCCAATCCACTTTTTCAACTGCGCGAATGGATTCCCTGGTTGAGCGTGACGTTGCTGGGCGTCTTTGGGGTGATTGTTCTACCCTCTGTGAGTCAACCCATCGATACCTGGCTGACAAATCGTTTCGGCATCAACCTTCCTGCCCACGATATCCCTCTGTTGATTGGCGCGATCGCATCAGTTGGCCTTACCCGGTTCATCTGGCGACAATTAGCCCGCGAGGAAGCAGAACAGCTTGTAGACACAAGGGTTATCGCGAGAGCCAATGAGACGGACAACAGCGAAATCCAAAATCCCCAATCTAAAATCTTCAATCCCATTGAGCGTCAGCTAGCACGGTTTCAGCTATTAAGTGCCTGCTTCGTTGCCTTTGCCCACGGTTCCAATGATGTTGGCAACGCGATCGCTCCCTTAGCGGCGATCGTTTATATCAATCGCACAGGTTCCGTTCCTATCACTGGCTTTAGCATTCCCCTCTGGATTCTAGTATTGGGCGGTGCCGGTATCGTTGCCGGTCTTGCCGTCTGGGGCAAAAAAGTCATTGCGACAATTGGAGAAGGCATTATTTCCCTCCAACCGAGCGGTGGCTTCTGCGCCGAACTCGCAACCGCTACGACCATCTTGCTTGCTTCCCGGCTCGGCTTGCCCGTCTCCACCTCCCACGCCCTTGTCGGTGCTGTGGTTGGCATTGGTGCAGTCAAAGACTGGAAATCCATCCGCTTCCAAACGCTGCAATCGATTGGACTCGCTTGGCTAATTACCCTTCCCATTAGTGCGGGTTTGGGGGCAATTATCTTTCTAGTTATCCGTCAGATAGGGGGACAATTCGGAATTTTCCACTTGATGGATTCAATTTAAAACTTTACATCCCCTCTCCGGTTGCCCGATTGGGATACACTCTTTCTGGAAGGAGTTTCTAGGCGGCGGCTGCTACCCTGTTGGGGAAAATGCGTCCGCGTCCAAAAACTCGATCCTAAATGCCAGTTATTAATTGGTTTCCAGGCAAGGGGAACGCAGCGCCGTTTTAGCCGCGTGTTGCAAAGCTCGAACCGCTGCTTCTATAAGATGGCGCGAACTTTTTTGCCTCCTTTTGTCGAGGCGGTTGGAGAGCAAAATACTAGACTTCTTGCAAAAGTTGTCCGCTCCCCCAAAAGTCTCTCGCTCGCGGGGAAGAAGAAACTCACTCTTGGTTGTTCAATGTATCACTGGAGGATGGTGTCTTAGTAGTTTTTCTTGCAGTTACTGCAAGATTCAACAGTCTAGAACAAAATTAAATTCACCAGAAAAATCTCTTAAAAAGCACCAGAATTTTGGAGTAATCTGTCAGGATTGATGACAAAACATCAAACACTTTCCTTCATCGGAGAAACAACACCTAGTTGAGCAAAATCACATCCATCAGAAAGTGTATCTGCCAAAATATCAGAAATACTAACAAGACTTAAGTAGACTAAGTTAAAACTACACTTCGTTATAGCCAATCGTACCGAGGTTATACGCTAATGGGGCAACTGGACAATCTACCGGAAAATCACAACACCGGAAATGCTACGGCAACAGAGGCTCTTTTGAGGGCGATGACGCAGGAACTTGAGAACCTGAAGCAGAATCTCATCGTCCAGTTGAATCAAGACGTTGAGCGACTCCAGGCTGAGAAATCCCGGTTGGTCGATGAGATCAATCATCTACAAGCTCAGCGTCAGCAATTACCCTCGTCCCAAAGCTCTCTGCCTCAAGAACAAATTGATCAGGATCAGCAGCAATATTTAGTTGGGCAACTCACCCAAGCGATCGCAGAACACCTGCAAGATCTGCTGATGCAACGGCTGTCCCAGCAACCAGGCAGCTCCTATCACCCGCTGGGTGGCACTAGCAGCGCCAATTTGCCGCCCTCGGCAAATGACTACAACGACAGTGCCTACCGAATCCTCTCTTCCTTGGATACAACCCTAAGAACGACTTTTAAAACACTGCAACAAGACATCAGCAGCTATCAAAGTTCGTTCTCCCAGCAGCTGTCGCGGATGCACGGCTTGGAGCAACAAGGAGAAGCAATTTTAGAAACTCTCGTCAATCGCCTGCACGAACAGCTGCAAGCAGAAAGCGATGCGCTGCCCTTAGTACCATCAGAGTCAGAGGTAGGAGGGCAAGCTTATAGCGATCGCAAACAGCCTCCAGAAGCGAATGCGATTCCGTTCTCGGTTCCGGCTGCCCCGTTACCACCGCCACGCCAACCTAAACCAAGCTCCCAAGGTCAGTTAGGGTTATTGTTGATTTTAATTTCTACCGTGGCGCTGTCGGTTCATAACGTGGTTGTCCAAATCATTGGCAGAGAAAGTCAAATTTTTAACTTGTTTTCCTTGGGAGGATTCATCAAGCTAGGTTTGGGCAACTCGCTGTTAATTTTGTGGTTCCGCATGATGGTGGTGCTGCCTTTAATGGCTTTACTTGCCATCGTTCTCTATCCCAACGTGTGGAGGGATATTAAGAAGTTTTTATTAGATCCAGACCGGCGCGGACTTTTAACGGTAGTCGGGAGTGGCTTCTTCCTGTTTTTGTCGCAAGTCCTGATTTATATCGCCATCCCCCAAATTGGCCCAGGGGTTGCAGTGACAATTCTGTTTATGTATCCAATTATTACAGTCCCGCTGGCGTGGCTGTTTTTTGGCGATCGCCCCACCTTCCTGCGCGTTGGAGTGATGTGTACGATTTCCTTGGGTGTTATCCTCGCAGCTTGGCCTAAAATCTTCCCGGCGGTTAATAGTGGGGTGGCAAGCATTTCTGGGGTGGGAGTTGGCACCGCCGCCGCCTCAGGAATCGCCTTTGCCTTCTACCTGATTTTTATGCAGCTTGGCTTTCAAAAGCTTCACCCCGTCCCCGTCAGCTTGGTTCAGTTTACAACCATCTTTGTCCTGGCTAGCATCAGTCTGATGTTGCCATTACCAGAAAATTTGGCTGTTCAGGTCATCCCGGATAAGCGCCTGGGTTTAATTATCGGCGGCGTTGTCTTGGGGATATTAACTCTAGCAGGCTATTTGTTAAATAACTTTGGCGTTCGCTTCTTGGGTGCCGCACGAGCCTCGATTATCGCTTCTAGTGGCCCTGTGTTAACAGCAGTTTTGGCATTTTTGATTATTCCGAGCGCTCAGAATGCTTTACAGCCGATATCAATTTTCGGCATCGTACTGGTGACGCTGGGAGTGTTTGCCCTAAGTTTTGAGCGGCTGCTGGTTCAAAACAAGGCGCAACCCGCAAAATAAACGATCCTGTTGGTTACTTGATTCGTCTTAGGGTGGGCAATGCTCACCCTTTTTTTATTGTTTTTTATTAGGCACTTCTAATTTATTCAAAACGCGCGATCGCGTCTTTCTCTCTAGTCAAATTTGAATCCGATCGCTCTTACCCCACCAACGTCAACACTCCTGCTGCAAAATCAAATACCAATCGCTTTTTCTGCTGGGGATTCACGCGCTGATACTGAAGCGCTCCCCAAAAATAAATATCGCCCCAGAGGATACTTCTAGGGCGATAAGCCTCTCAGCAATGCTGAGTTTTGATTTTCAACGGAGAGGGTGGGATTCGAACCCACGTTAAGTTGCCCTAAACAGCATTTCCAGTGCTGCGCCTTCAACCACTCGGCCACCTCTCCAGAGGTTTATTTATTTTGAAATGTGCAACTCAAAGCTGCGATTTTTAATAATACACTAAAACTATGACGAATTACCACACCATTCGGATACGCAATCGCCAAACCGGCACTCACCATGACCTTCAGGTGCCAGAAGATCGCTATATCCTATCTAGCGTCGAGCATCAGAGCGTCGAGTTGCCTTTTTCCTGTCGCAATGGCGCTTGTACCACCTGTGCCGTGCGCGTCCTCTCAGGGGAAATCCATCAGCCAGAAGCAATGGGGCTTTCTCCGCAACTGCGCGACAAAGGCTATGCTCTACTCTGCGTAAGTTATCCCCGCTCCGACTTGGAAGTAGAAACTCAGGATGAGGATGAAGTTTACGAACTCCAGTTCGGTCGCTATTTTGGCAAGGGCAAAGTCCGTTTCGGTTTACCGCTGGATGAAGAATAACCAAAGGCGATCGCGAAAAACAAAAAGGCAAAAGAGGAAATTCTTTTGCCTTTTGGCTTTTGGTTTTTGGTTTTTTTTGGTCGGTTGCCAAGCGAAAGAAGTTCCGACAGGCGTCACCGTGAAGGTGGAGCGGGTTGTCACCGGACAAACCCTGGAAGTGCTGGATACCAGCAAGCAATCCGCTTTGGTAGAGCGAGTGCGGCTGCTGGGAATCGAGGCACCCGACATGAAACAGCAGCCTTGGGGATCGGCGGCTCAAGAGCGGCTCAAGCAGTTGATTGGCGGACAATCCGTTTTGTTAGAGTCGGATGGATCGAGCAAAGACCAGTTTGAGCGCCGGTTAGCTTATGTGTGGAAAGATGGGGTATTGCTGAACGAGCAGATGGTGGTAGAAGGGTATGTGTTTGTACCGCGATCGCTCAACAACAAATATGACCAACGGCTCACCACCGCTCAAGAATATGCTCGAATTATGGGCAAAGGCATTTGGAACCCAGAAAAACCCATGCGCTGGACTCCAGCAGAGTTTCGGCGTCAAAATCGCTAACGGCTCATTGCGAATGGCTAATTATTCATTGTTCAATGCCATTAGCTATTAGCCACAAATATGACACACCATACCCCTGACCAACTGCAAATTTTTCTAGATATTGCCACCGAGGCGGCGCTAGCTGCTGGTGCCGTCTTGCAAAGCTACTGGGGCAAATTAGAAGCCGTTGAAGAAAAAGGACGTCCAGGCGACCTCGTAACCGAAGCAGATAAAGCCGCCGAAGCCACCATTCTTTCAGTCATCAATCGCCATTTTCCCCACCATCAAATCCTGGCAGAAGAATCCGGGCAACTGGGAGATACTAACAGCGAATACCTCTGGGCAATCGATCCCCTAGATGGCACCACGAATTATGCTCATCAGTATCCCTTTTTCTCCGCCTCAATCGGGTTACTGATTGACGGAGTTCCCCAAGTCGGTGTCGTTTACGATCCATTTCATCAGGAGTTGTATCGCGCTGCCAAAGGCTTAGGAGCCACTTGCAACCGGAGGAGCATCCGAGTTTCCAAAACAGCCGAGTTGAGCAAAAGCTTGCTTGTCACCGGCTTTGCTTACGATCGACGCGAAACAGCAGACAATAACTACGCTGAATTTTGTCACCTTACCCATCTCACTCAGGGGGTCAGGCGCAGCGGTTCCGCATCCATCGATCTCGTGTATGTTGCCTGCGGACGCCTGGATGGTTACTGGGAAAGGGGTTTACAGCCTTGGGATCTGGCAGCCGGAGTGGTAATCGTGGAGGAAGCTGGGGGCAAAGTCAGCGCCTATGATGGGAGTCCTTTAGCGATTCATTCCGGTCGGATTTTGGCGACAAATGGTTATCTACACCCACAGCTCAGTCAAGAACTTTTGCAAATTACACCTCTAAGTAGATGGCAATAAGTAGATGGCAAAGTGCTAAAAATCAGGCTTCTCTGTAAGCAAGGTCACACATAGGTTTCGCAAGGGAAGTATATTAGAAAGAATATTCGGCTCTGACGGTGGGACAGCGGGCTATGTCATTTCGGATCGACCGTGGACTGTTCAAGTTTGATTTCACAGACCACCACGCAATTTTAGGGGTGCCAGTAGATGCAGGCGTCAATGACATCCGCAAACGGTATCTCAAAATTGCCCGGAGATTGCATCCGGATAGTTGCAAGGCTGAAAGCGAAGCAGAAAAACAGCGTGCCAGCCAGATGTTGTCAAAATTGGTAAATCCTGCCTACGAGCAACTGTCTCAGGATCGCACGCGGGCAGAATACGTGGTTATGGTCGGGCGTATGGGTAAGCGCTTGGCTGGGGAAGGGGCGAACGCTCAACCCCAAGGTGAAACCGCGAAACAGTTAGCTCAAGCGGGGGGCGATTTAGAGCATTCCTATAAAACGGCACTGCAAAAGCTAGCACAAACGCAATATGAATCTTTGAGCCAAGTCCTAGAAGTGACGGCTCAAATCAGCGAACTGAATATGGTTTATCTGAGGCGGAAGGGGGGTTCTGGGGTAGCAACCCCGATGATGTCAGATAAACGTCCTGCCACGGGGGCTGCTGGCGGAAATGCATCGCCGCCCCCACCGCCCCCACCGCCACCAACACCAACACCATCATCAGTGGCGGAACCCTATTTCCGTCGTGCTGATGAGTTGATAACGAAGAACCAGTTTGCGAAGGCGGAGATAGAGTTGCGGGAAGCCCTGAAAATGGAGCCGAACAATAGCCGTTGCCATAGCTTATTAGGGATGGTTTATTTGAAGCAAACTCCGCCTAAGGTGACAATGGCGAAGGTACATATCACCCAAGCTTTGAAATTAAACCCTCAAGATCCGATTGGGATAGAGGGCAAACAGGCACTAGACAAGCTGGCACAAAAAGTTGCGGGTGGCAAGACAACGACGCCGCCTAAGCCAGGGCAGGGCAAGCCAGGGCAGGGCAAGCCGGAGGATAAGTCTGGAGGCGGTTTATTTGGTATGTTTGGTAAGAAGAAATAAGAAAGCGATTTCTTCGATTAGCAACTCGGCTATTAGATGTTTGGAAGTTCTCGGTGAGAGCTAGAGTCAAACCGTCAACTCGCTAATCGTGAATACTTCGCTTGAAAATCGCTTGTCAACTAACAAAAAACAACGACTGAATGGTTTATCAACCCCCGGCAGGCGCGAGGGATTTGCTGCCTCTCGATGTCGCTCAAAAAAGCTGGATTGAAGATCGGTTGCAGCAGGTGTATCACCGCTGGGGCTATCACCGGATTATCACCTCCACTCTAGAGCGGTTGGATACTTTGATGGCAGGCGGAGCAATCCAGCGCTCCACAGTGATTCAAATCCAGGATGCTGAGGAGGGGACGCTGGGACTGCGCCCAGAACTGACGGCTTCGATCGCCCGTGCATCTGTGACGCGGATGGCTGGTGTTACTTATCCGCAACGCCTCTACTACAACGCAAATGTATTCCGCCGTTCGCAGGGCAGCAATTACGGACGTCAGCAGGAATTTTACCAGGCAGGGGTAGAGCTGTTGGGTGCGGGGGGTGTCTTGGCAGATGCAGAAGTGCTGTTGTTGCTGGGAGACTGCTTGAAGTGTCTGGGGTTAAGCCAGTGGCAGGTAATTTTGGGAGAAGCGGGGTTAACGCGATCGCTTTTTTCTCCGTTTCCAGTTCATCTGCAAGAAAAAGTGCGACGGGCGATCGCGCATCTCGATCGAATCGCACTGGAAACTCTGCCCCTTTCCCCCGAATTGCGAGAACGAGCTTTATTTCTATTTGAGCTGCGGGGACATCCTGCTAATGTGCTGCAACAAGTTTCCACCCTAGATTTAGCAGAATCTGAGCGGCAAACAGTCAATACTCTGAAATCCCTGATCGATCTTCTCAATGAAGGCTGTTCCCATCAGCAAAGCTTCCCCGTAACTCTGGATCTCAGCTTGATCCAAACCTTTAACTATTACACCGGCATTGTGTTTGAAGTCGTTAGCGATACAGACACTCAAGCACGGGTTTTAGCCCAGGGTGGACGCTATGACGAACTGCTGGGACTCTATCATCCCCAGGGGCAAACTTACCCCAGTATTGGCTTTGCGCTGAATATTGAAGACTTATATCAAGTCTTGCTCTCGAAGGCTGGGATACCCCGCGAAACGCCCGCGAGTGATTGGTTAGTCGTTCCTTCATCTCCCCAAGCCTATCTGGCAGCGTTCGCCTACGCCCAAACCCTGAGAGATTCTATTCATCTGGTACGAGTGGAAATGGATTTAGGGGAGCGCTCGCCTGAAGATGTGCGAGAATATGCCCGTAGCCGTCACATCCGTCGCATTGCCTGGGTGGAAGCTGAGGGTGCTACTAAAATTGAGACGCTGAGTTAGATTTTTTAACGCAAAGGTACGCGCAGAGGTACGCAAAGGGGAGGCGCTTTTTCTTGCAAAATTTCACCTTTATTTGCGTACTTTTGCATTTAAAAAGTCTCGTTTCAGCTATCAGCTTTCAAAAGACTTTGGTAGGCTATAGAAGCAGCCGTCTGCCAATCCCAAGAGAGAGAACACTGTGCCGCATACGATTGTTACTAATACCTGCGAAGGCGTCGCTGATTGTGTCGATGCCTGCCCTGTTGCCTGTATTCACGAAGGACCTGGCAAAAACACGAAGGGGACTGACTGGTACTGGATTGATTTTTCCACTTGCATTGACTGCGGCATCTGCCTACAAGTCTGCCCCGTGGAAGGCGCAATTGTCCCCGAAGAACGCCCCGATTTGCAAAAAACACCCTAATTGTTGATTATTCATGGTTCATGGTTGATGCAGGAATTGCAATACATCATGAACCATAAAAAATAAATATTAAATAATAAATAAGAACGAATGACTAATGAACCTTTATTAGAAGTTGAAGATGTTTGGGCGGGATATGTCAAAGATTTGGATATCCTTCAAGGGGTGAATTTCAAGATATATCCAGGTGAATTAGTTGCCGTAATTGGCCCTAATGGTGCCGGAAAATCAACATTAGCAAAGACTATCTTTGGACTTTTAAACCCTCATAAAGGCAAAATTACTTTCAAAGGCGAAAATATTGCTGGCTTAAAGTCGGATCAAATTGTTCGGCGGGGAATGTGCTACGTGCCGCAAATCTCGAATGTGTTCCCATCGCTGACGGTGGAAGAGAATCTGGAGATGGGCGCGTTTATTCGCAACGTCCCTTTGAAACCACTTAAGGATCATATCTTTACCACTTTTCCCGTTCTGGCTCAACGGCGGCATCAGCGGGCTGGAACTCTGTCAGGGGGAGAACGGCAGATGCTGGCGATGGGAAAAGCTTTGATGTTGGAACCTACTCTGTTGCTGCTGGATGAACCTTCTGCGGCGCTGTCTCCCTTATTGGTCAATAACGTTTTTGAGCAGATTCAAGCGATTAATCAAACGGGCAAAGCAATTGTCCTGGTGGAACAAAATGCCCGGAAAGCTTTAGGCATGGCACACCGGGGTTATGTGCTGGATACAGGACGCGATCGCTTCACAGGTCCCGGCTCCGAACTCTTGAACGACCCGAAGGTAGGAGAACTGTATCTGGGCGCAGGTAAAGCTCACTGACGCATTGAGCGATCGCTGCTAAAAATTAAAGAAATTGGCACTATACAAATATTGTTCGCTTTGGTACTATATTTTTGATAATTGGAATCTATGCGCCCATATATATTGCTGAAATTTAGAACAATACAATTAACTTCTGGAATTTTACAGCAACCCTCCGGAAATTAAAAATATTTTTGATTGAATTCCCGATAAAATTTGTCGTTTCAATCTCAACGAATTGATAGACAAGGCAGCAGCGAGAAGAGAGAAGATTTTCTTCAAAATTCCTATAGAAGCAAGGCTGTTGTGAAAGAAAAGCAGATAGTCAGACAATCAAAACGAGAGACATCTGTGGCATACAATAGTTCCACGTCTCGCGCAGGATGATTTGGCATCTTGGCAGTATTAAAACTCCACCCTCAGCATTTGCAAGCCATCCGCACCCATGCCGAAAGCACCTATCCCGAAGAGTGCTGCGGTTTGCTGCTGGGTAAACTGGCGGAAGATGGCAAAACCGTAGTGGAAGTCATGCCAACCGAGAATCGCTGGAATGCAGAAGCAGTAGAAGTATTTCAAGAAATTGAAGGTTCCGCCAAACTGGGTTCAGATAAGCGAGACAGATACGCGATCGCTCCCGAAGATATGCTGAAAGCACAAAAGCAGGGACGCGGTGCTTCGCCCAGCCCACTCGATATCATTGGAATCTACCACTCCCATCCCGACCATCCAGCAATTCCTTCGGAATTCGATCGGGCGTGTGCGTGGTCAGTGTACTCGTATATTATTGTCTCTGTTCAACAAGGTAAAGCTGGCGATCTTCGCAACTGGAGTCTCGACGACGCCCACCAGTTCCAGCCTGAAGAAATGATAATTGTTGAAACAACCTAGATTAATAACTTAATTTTAAAAACGATTAAGACCCAAGGATACAAAGACTATTGTATTTTTGATAGGCTGTTAACTCTGTCTGCCCTCACTAAAAGGCCATGCTCAATCCCAATCTGGATGAAATCCAGCTTTCCAAAGAAGAATACGAACGCTACTCTCGCCACCTAATCCTGCCCAAAGTTGGACTGGAAGGACAAAAACGCCTCAAAGCCGCCAGTGTCCTGTGTGTTGGTACAGGTGGACTGGGTTCGCCCCTGCTGCTGTATCTCGCAGCTGCTGGTATCGGACGCATCGGCATTGTCGATTTTGATGTCGTTGATAGTTCCAACTTACAACGGCAAGTCATTCACGGCACCTCTTGGGTAGGGAAACCCAAAATTGAATCGGCAAAAAACCGGATTTTAGAAATTAATCCTGATTGCCAAGTTGATTTGTACGAAACCCGCCTGAGTTCAGAGAACGCCCTGCAAATCCTTGAACCCTACGATGTTGTCGTAGATGGCACCGATAACTTCCCCACACGTTATCTAGTGAATGATGCTTGCGTGCTGTTAAACAAGCCCAACGTCTACGCCTCCATCCTCTTTTTTGAAGGACAAGCAACAGTATTTAACTACGAAGGGGGTCCTAATTACCGCGATCTTTACCCGGAACCGCCACCACCCGGATTAGTTCCTTCTTGTGCTGAAGGAGGCGTTCTCGGCGTTCTGTGCGGCGTGATTGGCACCATCCAGGCAACTGAAGCCATCAAAATCATCTTAGGTCAGGGGAATACCCTGAGTGGGCGGTTGTTGCTGTATGACGCCTTGCAAATGAAGTTCCGGGAACTGAAACTGCGTCCGAACCCGGAAAGACCAGTCATTGACAAGTTAATTGATTACGAAGAATTCTGCGGTATTCCACAAGCAAAAGCAGAAGAGGCAAAACAGCAGATGGAAATGTCAGAAATGACAGTTCGGGAATTGAAGGAATTGCTCGATAGCGGTGCAAATGATTTTGTCCTGCTTGATGTTCGCAATCCTAACGAGTACGAAATTGCTAAAATTCCGGGTTCCGTTTTGGTGCCGTTACCCGATATTGAAAACGGTGCGGGTGTCGCCCAAGTGAAAGAATTGCTCAACGGTCATCGCTTGATTGCCCACTGCAAGATGGGTGGACGTTCGGCGAAGGCGCTGGGTATTTTGAAACAAGCTGGAATAGAAGGCACCAACGTCAAAGGCGGAATTACCGCTTGGAGTCGAGAAATTGACCCTTCGGTGCCTGAATACTAAAAAGGTTTAAGGTTACAGCTTTGAATTTAGTAACCTTTAATAGAGGCGTTCTGTGAGAACGTCTCTATTTTTCTAGATTTGATTCTAGATTTTAACTTGCTAACTTCTTGGGTGCAGATGTGGGGTTCGATTGTTATTCGCTTTTGGAGTGCGATAGCAAAGCGCCGACCTGTCGGTTCGCTTTCCCAAGCCCATTTTTAGTTGCAGCCGATAACATTAAACTGAGTGCAAAGGTGCAAACTGCTACCAATGTCCAAGTAGGATAGCTTGTGACCTACTTATGTAGAACTATCATGCAAAACAAAAGTAGCGAACGTGCCTTGTCTCGTTCCCGACGATTATCCACGACTGGGCTAGCCCTTACCGCAGGATTTTTGGCGATCGCTGTTGAGACCGTTCCTGCCACCGCCACCCATTTCAGCCCCTTTCAATACTGCGCTGCTGAATTAAGGGCGGTTGGTATCTCTACAGAACTCTCTGCCTCAAGCTGTTCGGATGCCCTTAAACCCACAGATTTATCCGCTTGCGTGTTTAATATTAACCGAGAAACTCAGATTGCCTCACAAGATGCTCTAGCTGCCTGTCTCAGGGTGCGACGTCCCATCGAGTTAGGCAGGTGCGTGATTAATATTTCCCAAGATACCAAAAACCCGCCGTTGCTTGAGGTACTCGAATCCTGTCGTCGTAGCCTCCTACCCATCCGCTTTGCTGAATGCGTTGTTGGCTTGAATCGTCAGTTAGAGATTTCTGCCACTAAGGCGCTGGATACCTGCATTTCCGCAGATAATTTGCCCCGCAACTTATCCCCCACCTTTGCGCCACCGCCACCCGCGAAGCCGACGCCGGACTTTACGCCGCCACAGGCACCTATTCCTCAGTTGTCACCTTTGCCCAATTTGGAAGCAGAACCCGTTGTTCCGGCTGCGCCGGTTAATCCTTAAATGGTAATCGGTAATGGGTAATCGGTAGTGGGTAATGAGTAAAAGGTAAAAAGTTTATCGGGTCTCTACAACTCAAAATTCAAAACTCTTATTACCCATTACCTCTCCCAAGTCAGCCGGTGTGTTGCAATTAAATAAGAGCGATCGCTCGGTTAGGGGCAGTTCTTGTACGAGATGTTGAGACAACCATTGCTGAAAGGATCTGCCCCCTTTATTAATGAATTCAGTCAAGCTAGACAAACAGCGACGGCGATAAAAACCGCATAACGGTTCCCAGCCTTTGGGATGTCGGGGAAGAAAGGCAATACAATCTTCTGGCACCTCAGGTAAATGCTGTACCCAATTGAGCAAAATTTCCTCTTTTAAATTGGGCAAGTCGCAAGCAAGTAACAGCACCCATTCTGTTTGCACTGGCGCGAGTCCTTGGGCAAAGCCAATCAGTGGCCCGTGGGGTTTCTCCTCTGTAGAAAAAGGGCGGGGTTCTCCTGTCCCGACTTCTTGAATTAATTGACAGGTGCTGGGTACAATATCTTGGTATCGTTCGATCCACGGCGTTACTACATACACTTTTGAAGCACACGCTTGGGCAATTTCACAAACCCGCCGAATCAGGGGAACGCCGTTAACAGAAATCAAGGCTTTATCCCGCCCCATACGAGAACTTTTTCCACCTGCCAAAACAATTGCTGTCAGCGATACAGCCGAGGATGGGTTCATTGAATATTCATTGAACAATCGGGGAATCGGGAATCGGTAATTTTAGAGCGATCGCGCATAAGCGGTGAGTCATGAGTGATTTATTCAAAACTCAAAAATTTAACCGATTATAAATTACCCATGACCCAATAAATTGAAAGCAAATTAATAGGTTGTTAAAACGACTGTGCGGGTTGGATTGTCCCATTTAACGGATACTTTAAATGGCTGCAAATCTACCGCTTTGATATATTCGAGATTCCGGTGAGTAGTGGTGCGGAAGTCTGCGACTTTACTCGGATCGATTCCTAAAGACTTTAGGAAAACAACCGGAATACAAGCATTCCCATTCACCAAAATTCCTTGATTTTGATATAGCTGGGCGTTGATTTTGACACTAATAACGGGGTAGCTAGGAGGAGGGGGAGGCGTTAAGCCCTGCCTCTGAGCTTCCTTCCGACTCCATGCTTCTAGACCGTCCGCCAATCCACGGGCGAAGTCTGGACGCTTCGTTTGAAATAAAGAGCGATCGCTTGGATTGGTAATAAACCCCAACTCCATCAGCACAGAGGGAATATCCACTTGACGGCAGAAACCTAAACTACCAACACCCGTGGCAATATCCGATTTAACCCCACGAGACGGCAAACTGGGAACTGCCTTCAGTAAGGATTGCAGCAGCAACTGGGCATCGGTTTCGCGTTGCTCGTTGCCATCAGTATAGAAGGCGCTGGCACCCCGGATATTGGTGTTCCCGACGGAATCGGCGTGAATTTCTAAAGCGACGTCGCCACGGCGGGAGTAGGCGTTGATCCAAGTAATCGTTTCCTTCAAACTCAGGGAATCGGGAACAGAGGAAACCTCTAAACCGCGCGATCGCATTTCCTTGACCGCAGCATCGCGGGTAAGCCTCATTTCTCTGTCTTCTGTAGTGCCTCCAGATTGTGCGCCCGGATCGCCAGCACCATGTCCAGCGGAAAGAAAAATTCGTACCATTTTACGATCTCTCCAGAATTCTAATGGCCTTGAATGTTGTCGTAATTCATTCCGATCCATCCCCACAAAGATAGAATCCGCAGGCTCAGCTGATACTTTCTTGCCCACACATCCAGGCTATGATACGCCGTATTGTAACTTAGCCCTGAGAGAGTCGATGGAGCGGTTGATTTCAGCACTGGGGTTGGCTGTTTTTGTGGGATTATCTTATGCCTTCTCAGTGAACCGGCGTGCTGTGCGTTGGCGTCCGGTATTTTGGGGGCTTGGGTTAGAGTTTATTTTTGCACTGCTGATTCTGAAAACTCCCGGCGGTTTAGCTGTATTTAAGTTTCTCGGCGATGTCGTTAGCCGCTTTTTAGAATTCTCTGATGTGGGTGCCAAATTTGTCTTTGGAGATAACTTTGTCGAACACTTTTTTGCTTTTAAAGTGCTGCCGACGATTATCTTTTTTTCTTCCTTCATCACGGTGCTATACCACTACGGCATTGTGCAGCGAGTGGTGAATGGGATGGCGTGGGTCATGATGAAGACGATGGGAACATCAGGGGCTGAGTCTTTATCGTGTGCGGGGAACGTCTTTTTAGGGCCAACTGAGTCACCGTTACTGGTGAAGCCTTATGTGGCGACGATGACGCAATCAGAACTTCATGCAGTAATGACCGCGGGCTTTGGGACAATTGCGGGTGGCGTATTAGGGGCATATCTCTCCTTTGGGATTCCACCGGCACATCTGATTGCCGCTTTCTTCATGACTGCCCCGACTTCGCTGGTTGCCTCAAAATTGCTTTATCCAGAAACGGAAGTCCCCAAGACGGTTGGCAAGGCAGGGATAGAGGTGGAGAGTACCTTTGTGAATGCGATTGACGCAGCGGCTGGGGGAGCAATTGACGGGACGAAACTGGCAGTGAATGTCGCGGCGATGATTATTGCCTTTTTGGGGTTACTGGCTTTCGTCAATGCGCTCCTGGGATGGTTGGGGGGGCTTCTTGGCGTGCCTTTGCTGTCCTTGGAGTGGATGTTGTCTTTTGTAATGGCTCCCGTTGCGTGGCTGCTCGGAGTGCCTTGGGCTGACTGCGCTCAGGTGGGGGTGTTGTTAGGAAAAAAGACGATTTTGAATGATTTTATCGCCTATCTGGATCTGAAGACGCTGATTGAGCAGAAGGCGATATCCGAACGGGCGGTAATTATCTCAACCTACGCTTTGTGCAACTTTGCCAATATTGGCTCGATTGGAATCACAATCGGCGGGATTGGCGGGATGGCACCGAACCGTCAAAAAGATTTAGCGAGAATGGGTGTCAGGGCGATGATAGGCGGTTTGTTCGCGGGTTTTATGACCGCTGCGATCGCGGGAATATTATTGTGAGCAAGGCATTCAGTTGAAGAATTCTCTAGAAGCACTAATTCTCTAGAAGCACTATTGTTATGTTAATTCGCTATAGCTAGAGGTTCGGGTAGTCGCAGCAAAGGATATCATCGGCGGTGGTGAAGGCGATCGCTTATCCCGTTACTTTGCTTCCCGCCCGGATGTTGTTGTAAGTTAAAAGCGAAGCGATCGCAGGTCAATATGGAAAAATACATCCCCCTCATAGCACGAGCTTTCCTCGCCGCCATTTTTTTGAAATCCGGCTTTGATAAGATTACGGGCTTTAGTGGCACGCAACAGTTTATGGCTAGCAAGGACATCCCGGAAGCGCTGACAGGATTGTTGCTCGTTGCAGCAATTATTCTTGAACTGGCTGGCGGATTATCTGTATTGCTCGGTTATAAAGCGCGTTGGGGAGCGATCGCGCTAATTATCTTTATGATTCCGGCTACGCTAATTTTTCACACCGATTTTGCCGACCGAATGCAGGTGATTGCGTTCATGAAAAATTTAGCAATTATCGGGGGATTACTGATGGTGTACTATATTGGGTCTGGACCAGTGAGTTTAGACGAACAGATGGCATCTAAGCGTTCTGATTAACTCGCTAACGTGGTTGATGAAAGATGCGATCGCGTTTCCCCTCACTAGCAAGCGTGCGAGCAACACTAAGAAGACATACGCTGACGCGATCGCTTTTTAGGATTTAACCTTGTATCTGCTCGCCCATCTGCTGCTCTAATCGCTCTAGCAATGTATTAACATCTGCGGCGACTTTCTCAAAGCAAGCGGGAGGTGGAGGTTCTGGTTGAAACTGAACCAGCTTTATTTGCCCCTCACCAATTCCAATGATCAGAACCTCCACTTCAGGGTTATGAGCCTCCACAACTCCTACCATCTCCTGAAGCTGGTTTTCGACTTTATTATTGAGTGTTTCTATCGCCTCTTTTGGACAATAGACGAAATGCGGCTTTGGTTGCACATCGATCCCTAGATAACCTTGAGTGTCTCCATTTTCTAACCACAAACCCCAAGATAATGCTGCCAATTCTTGCTGATTAGCTTTGACAAACTGAGCCAGCTGGTTTCGCCAGCTTTTTTCTCCGGAATCAGAAGGAGTTTTACCAAATTGAATCATTGCTTATCTTCTTGGGTGGTTACAGATGCATTTGGCGCTGCGAATGAGAGAAAAACTCAACAACGCGATCGCTTATCAAGTCTGAATTTTCGCTGACGCGATCGCGCAGCGGATGCGCCTAAGCAGAGAAATTAGCTCTCAGGAGATTTTAAAGCTTGATCTAACACGCTCCGAGCTTGCTCTGCTTTCGAGCGAGCCTCGTGGTAGCGCAGATTCACTTGAGCAAAGGTTTTGAGAACCTTAAAACCGTCCTTGAGTTGCGCGATTTCCTCTTCACTCACCGACTTTTCTGAAAACAGGATATCTACTTGAGCGCGAACCTTGAGCGCCTCGGCGCGTGATTCCTGCACCTTCAGCTTCAGTGTGGCAAGGTTGCTCAGAACTTGTACAGCTTGGGTTACGGCGTCTTCATCGCTAGTCCCATCCGCTTCCAGCTCTTTGACTTCAATCAGTTGTTCCGGACTAAATCCATCTTCAAGATCGGTGGGTAGCTTGTCTGCATCCATGAGTTCCATGAGCTGCTCCATCGCTTTCTCACGGGCTTTTTTTGAATCTTTGCCTGAAACAGTCAGGATGACTTCTGGGCTTTGTGCGAGAGTGTACTGAACCATATCTAATGCAGGGAGAATGCAGAGAGAACTTGTCTAGCCGTAACTTGTCTAGCCGTAAAAGTCTGGTTAGTTTAACCAAGCCGACAGGATTATTTTAAGGCAAACGAAAGCTGTTCCTGTAGGAGATATGCTGACTGGGGGAAAATGAGAACTGACAAGTCAGCGCGAGGCTAACGCTTCGCTTCGCTGTTTTCATGCCCAAAGGGCTGTACGCGATCGCGCCTTTGGCATATCTGCCAAGCGTGCGTTACCGAATCTAAAGAGGTTGATACAATGTCTCTAGGCAAAATTCTCGCTCATAAAGACTGATTTCCAACCCCCTTCCTTTGCGTAGCCGCAAATTTCTCTTCGCTAGGGGAATCTGTTTTAAGTCTGCCAAGCTTTGAGAACCTTATCCCAAACAGTGGTCAGTGATTGTTTCAATTGGTACTGACGATACCATTTCTGAAAGGCTTTTTCGTAATCTTCGCCTCCAGATTGAAAGGTATTCAAAGCATTAAGCCCCAGACCTAATCCCCAGAATAAGGCGATATATAAAGACCAAGAAAGCTGACCAGCATTCACGATATTCAGCAGCATCAAAAACGAATTGATAACTGTATATTTGCCAGCTTGTTTCTGTAATCTGCTGCGCCGGTAGAGATTAAAATCCTGCCGCTTTTGGATTTCTCCCTGTTTGGCTTGCCACTGCTGTTCTGCCACCTGAAGGCACTCTGGAGAGATTTCTAATTCAGAAGCGATTTCCAGTAGCTGTTCGCGGGTAAATTCTGTATCGTCAGTTTGACGCGCGATCGCTATCTGGAGAATTTGCTGAATCTGTTCTTGATTATAAGAGCGGGTGATTTGAGTTTCGGAGACGGGCATAGGAAGGCACCTGCGGTCGTCGAGGTTGGGAGAGCTTTTCTGCCCCAAGGACGTGATGCAGAAGTCAGCCTTTCAAGAGCAGTACTGATTCTATTATGCCGAGGCAAAAGTAAGAATGCCTCACACTAGGCTATTCCAAAACCGAACCTTAACGGACGGATAGTACGGTAGGTGAAAGATTAAAATCCTCGTTACATATCGTTACGATAAAGAGGTGCAAGAAAGAGAGGTTCAATTTAAGCCTCTCAGATGTTAAAGCAGAGGTGGCGTAATGAACGGCACGATTCGCGTCGGCAATTTATTCGGAATTCCCTTCAACGTACATCCAACCTGGTTCTTTGTCCTGGCTTGGGTGACGGTGAGTTATGGCAGTGGACTAGCGGCTCAATTTCCCGGACTCGGCGGGGGATTACCCTGGCTACTGGGATTAATTGCGGCGCTGCTGTTGTTTGCATCGGTCTTAGCGCACGAACTGGGACACAGTTTTGTGGCTATCAAGCAGGGAATTGAAGTTAAATCTATCAACTTATTTCTGTTTGGTGGTCTCGCCAGCTTAGAAAAAGAATCAAAGACCCCAGCAGGAGCATTCTGGCTGGCAATCGCAGGGCCTTTAGTCAGTTTGGCGCTGTTTGGTCTAATTAGCGCGATTGGCTTTACCACGAGCATTTCCGGGCCGTTTGGAGCAATCCTCGGAGTGCTGGCTTACGTCAACTTAGTGCTGGCGCTGTTTAACCTGATTCCTGGCTTGCCCCTGGATGGTGGGAATATCCTCAAGGCGTTGGTTTGGAAGATCACCGGCAATCCTTATAAAGGTGTCGTGTTTGCGGGTCGCGCCGGTCAAGTCATTGGTTGGATAGCGATCGCTTCTGGTCTGGTTCCGCTACTATTAGGCGGCGGTCTTAACTTCTGGAACTTGTTAATCGGTTGGTTCTTACTGCAAAACGCGGGTCGAGCAACTCAAGCTGCCAGAGTGCAAGAACAACTAGCCGCTTTGACCGCAGAAGATGCAGTCATGAGTGATAGCCCGATTGTATCTGAGTCGCTTTCCCTGAGAGAGTTTGTTAACGAGTACATCATTGGCAAAAACGAAGCGTCGCGGTTCTTAGTTACCAATGAGGAAGGACAATTAGTGGGAGCGATCGCAGTTGACGATCTCAAAGCCGTCCCGACTTCCCAGTGGACTGAAATATCTGTCGCACAGCTAACAAAACCCGTCGAATTCCCCACAACCGTCAAATCCGATCAATCTTTACTAGAAGTGGTGACACTACTAGAACAAGAAAAACTCACTCAACTACCCGTGATTCGTGAAAACGGCGTGCTAGTAGGACTTCTGGAAAAAGCTTCGATTCTCAACTTACTCCAGAGAAGAGCGCAAGCAAATCCTGCTTAATCAATTTCGGATTTTGAATTCAGCTAAATAACAAGTGCGCTTAGATGTAGGGGCGGGTTAATAACCCGCCCCTACTGCTATACATCCCAATCTTGCAAATATTCCTGGCGATTAGAAATCGCGGCTACGCCAACCCCCTTACCCCCCTTCAAGAAGACGGGGGGCAGAAGTTGCTTCGCTTCTATTCAACAAAATCCGCCTATGCGCTAACGCGCACGCTACGCTAACGCGGACTTTTGAAACCCGCATAGGTGGGTTTAGTCTGTATAGATGCGAATTCTATTCGCCCTCTTTACTAAGAGTATTTACAGCAACCAACTTTTTGAGGCAAAATCAGCAGGCTCATCGGTTGGAGGTTCAGAGAAGATGTTAGATACCCGCTCAGATGTTTTGTGCTTCTGTGGTTGAGCAGCTTGCGGCGCTTTGTGTAGAGCATTGGCTTCTTCAATTAGCTTAGAGTTCGCTTCTGCAAGTTGCATCGCTGCTTTTTTGGCTTGCTCTAGCTCTGTTTTCAACTGTTTGGCTTGCTCTTGAGCTTTTTGATGCTTGTTTAGCAATTTTTTTTGCTCATCCAAATCCGCCTGCAAATTGGCAATTTGCTGGTGTAAAGAAGCTTCCACTTTACGGGTTTCCTTCACAACACCTTTTAAGTCAGCCATCAGAGATTTTTGCTCATCCAAATTGGATTGCAAATTGGTAATTTGCTGTTGTAGAGCTTCTTCCCTTTCGCGTGCTTGATCCAGAGCTGTTTTTAACTCTGTCACACTTGCTTCTAAGTCAGCCTTCGTTGGATTTGAGTTTTTAGCAGGAGTTTTATCAGGCGTATCTGTTGATGAATCCTCTATTATTTCCGCCTCCACTTCTATAACTTCCTCAACGGTCGCCTCTAGAACAGGTTCAGTTTCTGAATCTGGGGATTTTTGTGCTTCTTCGTGTAGTAAGTCTGAGATACGTTTTTTAGCCATTATTTTTAGTTTCTCCAATCACGCTGTATTTCATTAGCCACGCGGCGATAGTCTGCTTCCGCCTCCCGCGCCTTTTTCCCCGCCCATTGATGAATCGGCACCCCCTCAAGAGCCGCTCGTTCGTGGGCTTTGTAGGCACGGACAAAGCTATGGCAAGCAGGAATTCCTAGCTCTTGAAGTGTGTTTTGAGCCTCCAGTGCTTCCCCCAAACTTCGCGCATCCACCTTTGTCAGAAGTACCCGATGGGCGATTCCAACTGGCATGACGGTTTCCCTTACTGTCTCAATGAGTACAGCCAGATCCATCGGCGCACAAGGCGTGGGTAAAACCAGATAATCAGCGATCGCTACTACCGCCGCTAATGCTTCCGATCGCAATGCTGGAGGCGTATCCACTACTACTAAATCGTAGCCTTCTATCTTACGTAAACGACCTAAAAGTTTTGGATCTGTCTCTTGAGCGAGATCGAAGCCCATTCCTTTCTCGCTACGCTCAACCCACCAAGTCGCCGAACCCTGAATATCTGCATCGACCAGAAGAACCCGTTTTTCTTCCGAGAAGGTTGCAGCCAGATTGACTGCTGTAGTGGTTTTACCGACTCCTCCCTTACCGTTGAGAATCGCAATTATTCTTGGCACTGCTCGCTTGTGATGCTGACTCCACCGAATATACCGCTTAATGGGATCGAGGGGAGCTTTTTGTGCCTTAGCGCAGCGCTTGACTGGCACAACCTTTGTCAATCGCTACGATGAGAAGCGAACGATCGCCCTCTGAGGACATCGGGTTGAAAGTCAACACTCCGCCCTCCAAACTCGCCACAATAGAATCGAATAGCTCTGAACACAAAACGCCTCAATGGAACTCACTCATAACCTGCCTAAGGGGCCAAACACTCCGCGATCGCTGCGGTTAATGAAATTTATTTTTCAGCCCATCAAGTACCTGGATGATTATGCAAAAGCTTATGGTGACACCTTCACCATCCAGGGAAGCCAGGGGACTCCGATTGTCTATTTCAGCCAACCCCAAGACCTACAAACGATTTTCACTGCTGATTCTAGTCAGTTAGACGCTGGGAGGGGGAACAGCGGCTTAGAGTTTTTAATGGGAGAAAATTCTCTGCTCCTGCTGGATGGCGATCGCCATCAGCGCCAACGACAGATGTTAACCCCTCCCTTTCACGGCGAACGGATGCGGGCTTACGGTCAGATTATCTCTGAAATCGCCGAGCAGGTGATGAATCAATGGACGGTTGGCAAACCCTTCAACATCCGTGCGTCGATGCAAGAAATCACCCTGCGCGTCATCTTACGGGTGGTGTTTGGACTAGATGAGGGGTCGCGTTTGGAACAACTACGCAGCTTAATCGGTTCAACCCTGGACTTAATGACTTCTCGCTTCAACTCCAGCGCCTTCTTTTTTGAGTTTCTTAAACAAGATTTAGGCGATTGGAGTCCTTGGGGTCGGATGCTGCGCCAAATAAAACAAATTGACGAACTGATTTACGCTCAGATTGCGGAACGTCGAGCGGAAGCTAACCCGAATCGGCAAGATATCCTCAGCTTAATGATGTCTGCTCGCGATGAAGCGGGTCAACCGATGACGGATATAGAGTTACGCGATGAGTTAATGACTCTGCTAGTCGCCGGACATGAAACCACCGCTTCTGCACTGACTTGGGCTTTGTACTGGGTTGACCAATTACCGCAGGTGCGCGAAAAACTGCTCGCCGAGTTGGACTCGGTTGACGCCGATCCAGATCCCAGTGTCATTGCCAAACTACCCTATCTAACGGCGGTTTGCTCTGAAACGCTTCGTATCTATCCAATTGCTGCGAATACTTTTATTCGGGTTGTGCGATCGCCCATTGAGATATCCGGCTACAAATTGCCCCCAGGAACGGTTATCGTCCCCAGTATCTATTTAGCCCACCATCGGGAGGAAACTTTTCCGCAGCCGAAGCAATTCAAGCCAGAGCGCTTTTTAGAACGGCAATTTTCTCCATACGAGTATTTGCCTTTTGGTGGCGGAAATCGTCGCTGTATCGGGATGGCATTTGCCATGTATGAAATGAAATTGGTTCTCGCGACAATTGTGTCGCATTTTCAAGTGTCGCTCGTTAATAAGCGTCCGGTGATTCCAGTGCGTCGGGGTTTGACTTTAGCCGCACCGGAAGGAATGAAAATGGTTGCAACTCCTCGGCTAAAGAAGCTTGTAAATACTCCAGTCTCGGTGTAATTCGGTTTTTGAAAACTTAAAATCAAACTCCCTCAGCTCATCTGGGGGAGTTTTTATCGATTTATTGCCAATGAACATGGACTAAATAACTTACAAAAGTCCCAATCTGTAGGGGTATGGCATTGCCATACCCCTACGCCGGAAATGGGGGGTTAATCAACCCATACTCCTAAGCGCCCAATCCGTGTCAATAGATGTAACTTAATAGCTGTCTCCGCCTGCAACTTGGTCGCTATCAGTAGGCACGCAAAAGTCTTGATCTAGGGAAGCATCGCGGATGGCTTGCCACTTACAAATGAGTTCAGTACCGCTGATATCGCTAGTGATGTATTGCTCAACGGCTTGTTCCAATTCTTGTGGGGTTTTGGGAACGGGAACAGTACAGATAAGTTCTGGCATAAGACAACCTCTGCTGATAGAACGGGTGCGCGGTAAGACCGTATAAGTCATATTTTAATGACATTTTCAGCAAAAAGTAGCTAAAGTTACATTTTTGAAACATGAGTTAGGGTAAAGACTTGAAAGTCCCCAAGCATAAGCGCGATCGCGTTTATGGATGAATTGCAAATGACAAGCACAGTTTGTCAAGCGATCGCTACTCGCTCAGCCATCTTCCAGAAACTTTGCTACAAGGAGAAAGCGGCTGGTGATAACTCTAATCGGAGTTTCTGGGGATGTTCATGAAAAAGTTGTGGATGGCTACTGCTAAAGCAGCGATCGCAAAGCCTCGGCGCGTCCTTGCGCTTCTCACGCTCTTCAGCGTTTTGGGAGTTCCGAATCCGGCTTCGGCACAGAATTTTAATCAGATTTATGTTTTTGGAGATAGCCTCTCCGATGTTGGCAATGTATTAAAGGCTACCAACGGGCACTATCCCCCAAGCCCACCCTACTTTCAAGGACGCTATTCCAATGGCCCGGTTTGGACAGATTATCTCGCCTCTAAGCTGAAATTAAAATCCAGTACAGAGACGAATTTCGCCTACGGAGGCGCGACTACAGGCAATTCTAAGCAGATTCCCCCTGGATTGCTGGCACAAATCGAGAGCTTTAAGGCAACCCATTCCGCGGCTAATCCTAAGGCTCTGTATGTTGTATGGGCTGGTGCGAATGATTACCTAAGAGGCGCTACCGACTCTACCGTGCCAATTAACAATTTAGCGATCGCGGTGAAGTCCCTTTCCGCAGCAGGCGCAAAAAATATCGTAGTTGTTAACTTACCAGATTTAGGAAAGCTTCCCGGCACGCGCACAACTCAACGTTCCGGCTCCCTCAACGTTTTAACAAAGAAGCATAATTCTGGATTAGCCGCATCCCTCAACGGTTTGCGTCAGCAACTCAACTCTGATATCAAAATCACCTATCTTGATGTCAATTCTCTTTACAATCAAGTCACCAACAATCCAAAAAAATTCGGTTTTACGAATGTAACCAACGCCTGCGTTAGCAGATCCAAAATATGTAACAATCCAAACGAATATTTATTTTGGGATAGCATTCATCCTACGACTGCCGCCCATAAGTTATTTGTAGAATTAGCCTTCCCAGCGCTAAAATCTACGCTCGAACCTCGCACAGTTTCTAGCTCTCAAACCACGGTTGAACCTACTATCGCAGTAGGCGGGATTATATTATTAGGTGCTGTTGGTGGCGGATTAATCGTGACGCGCATTCAGGGGATGAAAAACAAATCCTAAGAAGCGATTTGCCCTTTCCTGCGTGGCTAGTATAAGAAGGACGCGATCGCGTTAGCATCGCTAACTTGTCAGTTTGCATTTTTCTCTTTTGCTAAGGGCTAATAATCTCCAACACATTTAGCGATTAGTGAGGTTCTCAATGAACGTGCAATACATATTGTTTGTAAGGACACGGCAATGCCGTGTCCCTGAGAGTTAACAAGGTAGAGACTTCAAACTGAAGACATCTGCAAAAATACCATTCGGCTTCACGACTCTATTCTCATCCGGAGAATCATAAACCACCATTAGAGAATTTGGTTGTCCTAAACAGGGAAACAGTGCCAACCCTTCCGCATGATCGGAACCAAATCTGAAAGGCAGATCAAACAACACTTCCAAATCTCCCTCTTTCTGCCAAGAGATGCTGTTTTCATCACGTTGTAAGGCATTTTTCAGGCGGAAGACTCTCAGCGCACCTTCTAAATCCATCGTGGGTCCCGCTAGAACGATCAAGTCTTCACCATCCAGACATAGTTCCCGGACACCTAACCCATTCAACTCTACAAAATGTTTTTTGTATTGCTTCCCATCTTTGCCAATTTTCTTCAGCGTTAAAATTCCTGGCTCGGTTTCTGCAACTTCAACCTCTAAAATAATTGCCCACCCTCTCAGTACAGGGCCTCGCAAGCCGATAAAAATCCTATCTCCCCGAATCGCTAAGCCTTCGATATCAAATCCATTTTCTTTAGAGGGGATAGAAGTTGTTAGAAATGCCCCTAGGTGCCGATCTTGTTTGAGTGCTTCTATCAGAACGTTACTATTTCCTATTTTTTGCAGACAGGCTGCTGTCAGTTTTTTATCTGGCTGCTCTGGGTGAGAGACTGATTTAACTAATTTACCTTTTACTACAGGAATCCGGGCAAGTAAATAACGGTTTGGTTCAAACTTTATGGTTGCTAGTTTATCAAGATCCTTCTCAAGGTCTTTGCCCTTTATTTTTTTACGCTTTGTACTGTGGGAACCGATGAACCAAAGATAATGGTTTGTATAATCCATTCCCTCGATATCGATTTCGCCTTCCGGATCGGCTAAATCGATAAAATCTTTTACAAAAAATTGCTGATGTTTGCTGAAGATATATGGCTCGACAGGGGATAAGCGCTCAATCGTTCTCGTTTCATCAGAACCTACCCACAAGCTGCCATCAGGTGTCAAAGCAGCCGCTGATAAATCTTGGCTAAGAGGTTCATCAGCTTTGCCGTTGAAGCGAATGAGTACGCGGCTGAGCAAGAAACTTTCTGGCATAACGCCTGCTTTCCTAAAACGGTTTGGACTCGATAGAAATCACTGCCAGCATAGCTCACGCTTGACTGGTTTTTACCCTCTACCGAAAGAAAGAAGTTTTGGAAGTATTTGAGGAGGCAAACTGGAAAGTAAGGCGATCGATGCTCACCCGACTATTTTGAGAGTGCGATCGCTTAAAGGCTATTGATCAACTCCGCCGTATCATTCATTGGTTTATTTACCTTTGTGCTGACTGGATAAGTTGCCATTTCTTCTGCTGAATATGGACGCAACAAAGGCTGTAATAACTCCGGCTTTTGCACCTGTGAATCCAACCACAAATCATAATCTTTTGGATCGAGAATGACTGGCATTCGGTTGTGAATCGGGCGCATTACCTCATTGGGTTCTGTTGTCAAAATTGTGCAAGAATCTATTTCCTCACCATCCTCTCCTTCCCAATGCTCCCACAAACCAGCAAAGCCGAAAGGTTGTCCATCATTGACGCGACAATAAAATGGCTGCTTTTTCCCGTCTTGCTGCTTCCACTCATAAAAACCATCCGCCACGACTAAGCAACGGCGTTGTTTAAAAGCTGCCCGAAAAGCTGGTTTTTCTGCCACCGTTTCCGCCCGTGCATTAATTAGCTTTGCTCCCATTTTGGTGTCTTTTGCCCAGCGGGGAATCAGCCCCCAATGCAACATCTTGAACTGTCGTTGAGACTGTTCTGTATTTTGTAAAACTGTCTGTACTGACTGGGTAGGGGCAATGTTATAACGAGGCGTCAGGAGAGGAACATCATTTACCTGGAATGCTTGGGCGATTGTCTCAGCGGACTTACTTTGGGTAAATCTTCCACACATACTTCTATCCCACGCGGTAAATTACAAATTTGCAAGCTTATTTCAATCGAGCAATTAACACTCAACGGTCGAATAATATATACATCCTATTATAACAAATACCAATAATTCAATAAAATTGTACGGCAAATACTTTACGTTATTTTATGGGTAAACAGTTATCTTGCATAAGATGTGATTAATAATTCAGATATTTTACCCCGTTTTCTAGTGTTGGAATTAATCATTCTGGAAGCTGATATCTCATAAATATTAAAATTGCTGTAAATTTTTCGGATAAACAGACAGTCAGAATTAGAAAGCATCACTTTGACACCACGCTTCGCCAGTTCTACAAAGACATCCCTGAGCCGAATTTGGTCAGCTTCATTAAAAGAATTACGGCTATAGGCGGTAAAGTTACTAGTAGGGCTTAGAGGATAATAAGGCGGGTCAAAGAAAACAAAATCTTCAGCGTTTTCCGCAGATTGCAGGACAGCTTCAAAAGGTTTAACATCAATCAGGGCACTCTGAAGTGCAGCGGAAACTGCCCTAAGTAAAGCTGAATTACAAATTTTTGGATTTTTGTATTTCCCAATCGGAACATTAAATTGCCCTTTTGAGTTTTCTCGATATAATCCGTTAAAGCAGGTTTTGTTGAGGTAAATAAATCGAGAAGCTCTTTCTAGAGGGGTGCTAGGTTGCATCAAACGCACGCAGTAATAATACTCCTTACTATGATTCATTTGATGCTGGTGCAAGAATTCAATTAGCGGTTCTACTTCATCCCTTACACATCGGAAAACATTGACCAAATCGGCATTAATATCCGTCAAAATAGATACTTTCGGCAATAAATGAAAGAAAAGAGCGCCGCCACCCAAAAATGGCTCATAGTAAGTTGTAAATTTTGGGGGAAAATAGGGAATATATTGCTGAATTAGCTGGCTTTTCCCACCAGCCCATTTTAGAAAGGGACGCGCTATTTCTTGTTGTGTCGCCTGAGTTGACATTGCTTCTAGCTATCTAAAAAAATTAAAGCGTTTGTAACAGTTGTTGTGGAAGTGGGGGGATATGATTTAATTTAGAATACCTAGCGGGTTCGACAAGAGGAAAAAAATGACTATCACCGCGACCAAAACACGCGATCGCTCTTATGAGTCCGTGTGTTATGGGGCAATGTGTTATGAGTCAATATGTCGCGGTTGCACAAATATAGCGGGTAGTAGCCTGCTACCACCAGACGCTTGGCGAACCATCTCTAGACGAAACCCCATTTAGGGGCGATGCCGAGCTTGTCGAACTCGCAGACAAATGTTACCAGTTAAGATGCAGTGACTTATCGCCGCTTTTTGTGTCGGCTACTTTAAATAATATGTTTGATGGCTTTTGGGAAAATATCTCTCGCTACCCCCGCTACTTTGTCACCATTATCCTAGGGGTATTCTTTTATACCTTTGGGTGGTTGAAACCGCTACTCCAAAATCGAACCAGCGCGATCGCTTTGATGGGCTTTCTGGTGGCAGCCTTAACTTTTATTACCCTAACCCTACGGGCGATGCTGGGAGTGAGTCCGATTTAGGTAGGATGAGTAAAAGCATTGCTCACACTGTCTTAAAGGCAGCAGATGATTATGGCTACAAGTCGCCGCGTTTCTCGCGTTGCCGCATTGATTAAACGCGAAATCAGCCAAATGCTGCTAACCGAAATCAAAGATGATCGCGTGGGTGCTGGCATGGTCAGCGTCACCGATGTGGATGTGTCAGGCGACCTACAACACGCTAAAATCTTCGTCAGCATCTATGGCACCGAGGAAGCAAAGGTAGAAACGATGGCTGGGTTAAGAGCAGCAACTGGCTTTGTCCGCAGCGAACTCGGTCAACGGTTGCGACTGCGTCGGACACCAGAGTTACTGTTTCAGGAAGATCGTTCTCTGGAAAGAGGCGATCGCATTTTGTCTTTGTTGAATCAGCTTAATCAAGACCGTCCGGCTGCGAGAGTGGAAGAAGAAGACATCGTTGAGGCAGAAGATTGAAATCTGTGGCATTGCTGCCGGAGTGGGAATCGCTCTCTCTAGCAGAACAGGTAGCGCAAATGGTCGTGGTACGGGCGTCAGGCTACCTGTTCGACCACCAAATTCAGTATCCAGATTGGGAACCACCGGCGGCAGTTCTGCAACACTGGGTGCAGGATTTGGGCGTCGGGGGGGTCATTTTGTTGGGAGGCAGTGCTGGAGAATTAGCACTGCGATCGCAACAACTCCAAGACTGGGCAAAAACCCCCTTGCTGATCGCGGCTGATATTGAAGAAGGCGTCGGACAACGCTTTTCTGGGGCAACTTGGTTTCCGCCACCGATGGCAATCGGGGCAGTATTCCGGAAAGATGCCTCTCTTGCCTTGAAATACGCCGAACAAATGGGAGGCATCATCGCCTCGGAAGCCCTCGCGATTGGCATCAACTGGGTGCTTGCGCCGGTTGTGGATGTGAATAACAATCCCAATAATCCCGTGATTAACGTCCGGGCGTTTGGCGAAACCCCAGAGGAAGTGAGTCAACTAGCGTCTGCTTTCATCCGGGGGGCGAAAGCTTATCCGGTGTTAACGACTGCTAAACATTTTCCTGGACATGGCGATACAGCGGTGGATTCCCATCTCGATTTGCCCGTCTTGCCCCATTCCCCGGCACGACTGGCTGAGATCGAGTTACTGCCGTTTCAAGAAGCAATCGGTACGGGTACAGCCTCCGGTGTAGATGCCGTAATGAGTGCCCATCTCCTGATCCCGGCTTGGGATGCCGAACGCCCTGCCACCCTTTCCGAACCGATTTTGACTCAACTGCTGCGGCAACAGCTGGGATTTGAAGGATTAATTGTTACCGATGCATTGGTGATGGGAGCGATCGCCAACCGCTATGGAGCAAATGAAGCTCCAGTCTTAGCTGTCGAAGCCGGTGCAGATATTTTGCTGATGCCAGTCGATCCTGCGGGTGCTATCCAAGCGGTGTGCGACGCGGTAGCACAGGGACGCATTTCAGAGGCGCGAATTCGTGCCTCTGTTGAGCGTATCTGGACAGCCAAGCGCCGAGTCCAACAAGGCACAGCACAGCCGCCTGTAGAGGCAAGGGCGATCGCGCCTGAAGTCCAACCAGCGCCTTCACCATTCCCTCCCCATCTCCTCCAACTAGCTCAACCACACGCCCTCGCCACATCTGCCAACATCGTGCGAGAGGCACTCGTCGTTCATGGCGAAATTCCTTTACTTCCCAGTCAGGGCAACTTACGCAACTTAATCGTGGTGGATGACACCCTGAATTGTGATTTTCTCGATAAACAAGCACCGGCTGTGGCTCTGCCCAAACAGCACGGCTATCAACTCCAACTACTCGATCCCCACACCACCTTAATTCCTGGCTGGGTGTTTTATCATAAATCGGGTTTAAATGCCCAGCCAACCCTACTCCAGCTGTTCATCCGTGGGAATCCTTTCCGAGGCAGTGCTGGCTTGACACCGTTGGCTCAGGACTTGTTTAAAAAACTCTTAGGCAATGCCGAACTCCAAGCGCTAGTGATTTACGGCAGTCCTTATCTTCTGGAACAGTTTCTCCCACACCTGCCCCCACATATCCCTTGTGTGTTTTCTTACGGACAGATGCCAGCAGCTCAGGCGATCGCCCTTGAAGTTTTGTTCGGTGCCCCAGCTCTAAGCATTTAGCAACTGTGCAGCACATTGATTAATTTTGTTAATCAATGTCATAACCGTTATCACCGATTATTTACGGTGTCTTCAATTTGAAAATACAGGCTTAATTATAAATAGACCCGTCCTTCAACAATTTCATCAGCATAAGGATATATTTTTATGTCAAAGTTCCCTGACTTTTGAAATCCTTATTAAACGAATAAATTCATTTGTAACTTGATATACTGTTCAAAAATTATTTCCGCGCTAGGCAGTATTGGATTATATTAAGTTATAGTCGTAGCTCGTTAGTTTCGAGGCTGAGACCATGACTGCTGATATAATGCCGCCTAAATCATCTGTGCAATACTCCATCGACGTTCTTCAAGAAGAAGCCCGTCAATTAGTGGAGAAAGGAATTGTGACTCGTCAGCAACCCATCTACGTTCTGTGCCAGTACATCCCTGCACGGGAGTGGGTTTGTGTTGAGTGTGAATTAGAAAGATGCAATATCTTACTCCGCGATCGCATCGGCGATCTGATGGGGCAAGAACAATGGGACAACGATTGATATTTTTTTACCTTTAAGACAATCCTACAGTTCCACTGAAAACAGTGAAACTCAGGACAAGCTTGATTCCACGCTTGTCTCAACTTAAGGAAAGACTGCTTTTATTCTTTCACCTGTTGATTCTTAATTAGCCTGGTTTGGAGAATATTCTGATTCTTTCTAGTGCGAATAATTAAGTTCGCTTCTTAGACCTATCCAAAAAGTGAAGATGCCATTCTGAGCAAAACGTTGTGGAGCGTTGGCGTAACGTTGTCATCAACAATCGCGCTGCGATCGCACAAATCTCTTTGCAGGATCTCTGCTCAAACCGAGATGCGTGACAACACTTCAAGTCCTTCGTTTTGCTCAGCACAAACCTTCAGATAGGCTACTAGGAGCAAGCCTAATAAATGCTTTGATAAAGCTGCTAGCAATCCCCGACCTAAATCCCTGAGTTGGGGTCGCGCAGCTTTTCTAACTCAGTTCGCATTGCAGCAATTTGTGCAGTTAGCTCCTCTAGCTCCAATTGCGTATCTGGCTGGGCAACCGTTGTCACCGGCGTTGTCGCAGGGCGGCTCGGAGTTCCAGAAGATTGTGTGCTAGCTGCATCATTGGCTTGCGCCATTAGAGAATTCAGGAAAGTGCGGGCTTCAAGCTCCGTAATCTCTCCTTTTTCTGCTAGTTGTTGAACCACCAGATTGACGTCTGACTTTAACAGCTCAAGATTTTGCTCTCGCTTTTGAGTGTCTTGTACGCTCTCAACTAGAGAAGCGGTTGCACCCAAAGTAACGCGAAATCCTTTTTGTACTAACTCCAGCAGATTATTAGAGTTCATTAGATAAATCAGTCAGATTGAATGAAGGTTAGACAGCCCTTAGCGATCGCTTTCGATAAATAACCGCTCGGCACCACTCACTTTTAAGTTTCTAGCTTTCGGCTTTCCGCCAAGCGAGTAAACAAACGCAGGATCTGGCGTCTTAATGCTACCATTTAGCACACACAAAGGGACATTTTGCAGAATTCTTAGGGTAGTAGCATCCGTCCTAAGAAAGAATCTAAAGAAACCATTTGCCCGCCCAGTTTTAGCCCATCTGTTCTAAATACTGATTAACATCCTCAATTAAGCGAGTAAGTTCTGCCTCCGTAGTCAGGCGAATGCGGTCATCTCGGAGGGAGATCAAAACTTTAGCGGCAAAGGGAGTCGGCCAGATATTAGGATTGCAGAAAATCTCTAGAAAGACATCCCCCGTGTATCGATATTCCATTGGTTTTTGGGGATTGGTTTTGCCGCCGCCACCTGCAATGACTTTGAGACTCTGCATCAACTGAGCGATCGCGCCTTGTAAATCTTGGGCTGCCTGGGGCGTAAAGCTAAAGGAAACAGAACCTTCAACTAAGTTGAGGATGAGTTTTGAAGAAGACATGAGCAATCAAGAGTTTTGAATTGTGAATCAACTTATCACTCATAACTTAGAACAGACAGCATTTACAAGAGGATAGATGCAAGGTGAAGTCATAAGCTTTAGACTGAATGCCATAGAACTCTAAATGGCGAGTGAGGAAAATTCTGTGGTAGCAGATAACCGCTCGGCAGTGCGTAAGGTTTTAATCATTACCCTACTGCTCAATCTGTTCGTCATGACGTTGAAGGCAGTGCTGGGGTCGTGGACGGGTTCTCTCAGCTTGCTAGCGGATGCCTTGCATAGCGTTACCGATAGCGCCAACAACATTTTGGGATTAATTGCCAGCCGATTTTCTTCACCTCAACCCGATCGGGATCATCCTTACGGACACCAGAAATTTGAAGGTGTGGGAGCGTTAGGAATTGCCGCCTTCTTAGGAATTGCCTGCTTTGAAATTCTGCAAGGGGCAATTGAGCGAATTCTCAGCGGTGGTGGTAAACCCGTCATCATTTCCCCCTCAGAGCTGTGGTTGCTGCTGATTGTGCTGGGCGTGAATATTTTTGTCACGTTCTACGAACGCCATGTTGGGCAGCAGGTAGGCAGCCCCATTTTGATTGCAGATGCCCAGCACACCATGAGCGATGTCTGGGTGACAATTGCTGTTTTGGGTGGGTTGATTGGCGTCTGGCAAGGACAGGTATTGAATCTGCCGCAACTTCAGTGGTTGGATATTATTCTCTCCTTTCCCGTTGCCTTGTTAGTGTTTCGCAGTGGTTGGAAGGTGATTAAAGATAATTTGCCCTGGCTAGTCGATGAGATGGCGATCGCGCCCGAAGCCATTCATGGGATCGTCATCCAAGTTCCAGGAGTGATTAATTGTCACGAAATTGCTTCTAGAGGCGTTGTTGGGCGTCAGGTATTCATCGAAATGCACTTGATTGTAGACGTCACCGATGTAGAAACTGCCCACCAAATTACAGAAGAAGTCGAGAACCGCCTAAAAGAAAGATTTAGCCCCGTCCGAATTTTGATTCACATCGAGCCACCTGCTTACCAATCCGATCAAATTACCTACGAAGCAGAATCAAAATCTAGGTAGTTTTCCACAGATGAGGGGACTTTTCCACAGAATTTTACGAGTTTTCCACAAAAGTTAAAGAAAACATAATTTATTTCAAAATAAAGTTGAACCGTTCTGTCAAGCCAAAAAGAGACGGAGCTTCAGCCCCGTCTCTAAAACTTTGCGTACTTTTGCGTTAACCTTTGGTTACGTTTGCGTTAAAAATCCTGACTACTTTATTATTCCCACTCGATAGTTCCAGGCGGCTTAGAAGTAATATCGTAAACCACACGATTCACCCCCCGAACTTCATTCACAATTCGGGTGGAAATCGTTTCCAACAAATCGTAGGGAACACGCGCCCAGTCTGCCGTCATGCCATCTTCGCTAGAAACAAAGCGCAAGACAATCGGGTAAGCGTAGGTGCGCTGATCGCCCATTACGCCTACGCTGCGGATCGGCAGCAACACGGCAAAAGCTTGCCAGAAGTCGTGGTACATCCCCTGGCGATTAATTTCCTGACGAACAATTAAGTCAGCATCCCGCAGGATATTTAACCGTTCTGCCGTCACTTCGCCCAAAATGCGAATCGCCAGTCCGGGGCCGGGGAAGGGTTGCCGTTGTACAATTTCCTCTGGCAATCCAATCGAGCGACCGACTTTTCGCACTTCATCTTTGAACAATTTTCGTAAAGGTTCGATCAACTTGAAGCGCAAGTCTTTGGGCAAGCCGCCGACGTTGTGATGACTCTTAATTTTCACTGCCACCCGTTCGCCACTTTTGGGATCGACGTTCGTGTCGGCTGATTCAATCACGTCGGGGTAGAGAGTACCTTGGGCAAGGTAGTCAAAGGGGCCAAGGCGTCGAGATTCTTCTTCAAATACGCGGATAAATTCGTGCCCGATGCGGCGACGCTTTTCTTCAGGATCGCTAATTCCTTCAATTTGATTGAGGAAGCGATCGCGTGCTTGCACATACTCGACAGAAATGTGAAATTGCTCGTGGAACAGCTTCACCAACCGTTCTGGTTCATACTTACGCATGAAGCCTTGGTCGATAAATACACACGTCAGTTGGTCGCCAATTGCCTTGTGCAGCAAAAAGGCAAGCGTAGAAGAATCAACGCCGCCAGAAAGTGCTAGCAACACCCGCTTATCGCCGACTTTTGCCCGAATCTCTCGAATCGACTCCTCAACAAACGCCGCTGTTGTCCAAGTCGGTTCGCAGTCGCAGATGTGATAGACAAAGTTACGGATTAAGGCAATTCCCCCAATCGAATGGACGACTTCGGGGTGGAATTGAACTCCGTATAGCTTTTTCTCGTGATGAGCGATCGCTGCGGCTGGCGTATTTATCGTGTGTGCCAGCACTTCAAACCCTGATGGCATCTTTGTTACAGAGTCCCCGTGGCTCATCCACATGGTCGTGCCATCTTCCACATTGGTGAGCAAATCTGTGGGATCGTCAATCAATAGCGACGCCTTGCCATACTCACCCCGGTCAGCTTTGGTGACTTCCCCACCCAATTGCTGCACCATTATCTGCATCCCGTAACAGACTCCCAGGACGGGAATCCCCAGGTTCCATATTTCCGGATCGCAATGGGGGGCACCCGTGTCATACACTGAACTTGGGCCACCAGAGAAGATAATCCCCTTGGGATTTAGCTGTCGTAGCTGTTCGGCAGTGGTGCGATAGGAAAGAACTTCCGAGTAAACTTGTGTTTCCCGAATCCGACGGGCAATCAGTTCAGAATACTGAGAGCCGAAGTCAAGAATCACAATCATTTGGCGATTTAGTTGCCCCAAATACTCGATTTGAGGCGGTGTTTCAGTCTGGAGAGTCACCGGCTTATCCTGAGTAGGTAGAGTACAGATGTACAGATAGTCTTTAATGGATTAAAAACTGGCTAATTGTTTATTGCTATTAGCCAGTCTTCCATGATTCGATTACGCCACTGACAATAGCGGCAGATAAAAAACTTCTTTATTGCTATTTATTAAGTTGATGTGTATTCATATAAAACTAACACACTTGATACAGTAACGAGGTACCTGTTTTACTTTTAACGATAATTTGGCGATCGCGGTCAAACAGGACGGAACCGACCGTAACGAGTTGTTCGCTGTGAGTGCGGATGTAATCGTGCGATCGCTTGTCAATGCTTTGAGCGATCGCGCCATAAACTTGCCCCACCCAATCGGTACTACCTGCTGCATCCAATTGGCGCAGGTATTTCAAGGCGTCTTCAGCAGTGGCGCTCTTCAAAACTGCCTGCAATACCGGCGTTGGTAAACCGAGATTCGCACAATGAGCGGTCAAAATTTCCTGACGTCCATCTGCCAAGTGATGATGGGTGTGAAAAATCCCACCCGCAAGTTTCATCAGTTTTCCGTGGTAGCCAAATAATAAGATATTCTTGACTTTTTGCACTCCTGATGATGCTAGCAATGGTCCCAGCCAATTCGCTGTCTTAATCATTCTTTCTGGATTGATTCCCAACCGCTGGGCTAAATCTAAGCCATTTTCCCCGATACAAAACACCAAACAATCAAAACAGTTAGCCTTCTGTTGCAGTTCCTCGCGGAAAGCCTCCAGTTGTCCGGGGGCACTCAGGGGTTGGGAAATACCGCTTGTTCCGAGTAAGGAGAGTCCTTCCACAACCCCAAAGGCTTCATTTGAGGTGCGTTGAGCGAGTTTACGCCCTTCTGGCAAAATAATCGTCACCTGGATTTTCTCGTCAGGTTCCAGCATCCGCTCCAAATTCTCTCGGATCAGCCGCTGAGCATAACGATAAATAGCGGGTTGATCGTCAGCACTCACCAAACGCCCGATCCCTTCGCCACCTTTGATCGTGACTGAGGGCGGAGGATCTAAAAACTCTTTTTGTTCATTATTAATTTTTAATCTTTGATTTTTAATTTCTACCAGCGCCCAGACTGGCGTGTTGCGGGTAAGGTCAAGGTTATCGCCAGGATCGCTACGAGCGATCGCTAACGCCATCCCTTCACCGATACCGGCAACCTGCTCAATCGGAATCAACACCGTTTCGGCGGGTTCAATTAAATCTACTGGCACGGCGTCCAACGGTGACGCTCCTTGCTGCAACCAGCGCAAGGCGGCAACAGCAGCGGCACAGGCAAACACGGGCAATGTATATCCAGACCGGGGTTGGGGACAGATCATTGTTTAATAGCGATCGCAAACACTGACAAGCGTGACATTTGACATCAGAACCTTCGGGATTTTAGTGGAATGTGTTTGTAGATAGGTTGTGTTCTTCGATTGACGACACGTTTTAGAAAATCCCATGAAAGCCATTATGAACTCAGTCACCAAGCCTCGCGCTCAATTTATCTGCCAGGAAATTCGCCCTAGCACAGTGGTACTAAGACCCAGCGGTTGTCTAGATAGTGTCACCAGCCCCGCCTTCAGCAAGTCTCTAGAGCAAGCCTTGGAGTTGGCAACTGACACTGTCGTAGTGGATCTGCTGTCAGTCAACGCCGTGAAAAGGGACGGAGTCAAGTGCTTACTGACTGGAATGAAGCGAGCTGTAGCACTAGGCAAGACTCTTTCGATTGAATTTCTGGATGTGGCGACGCAAACCGTTCTGGAATCGGCTCAGAACAACTTTGCGTTATAGCCGTTGTCAATGAGCGTTCAGTACATCGGGAGGTTAACACAGAGCTAGCTGTACTAACCTCCCGATGTATTAAATACAAGTGAGAACCGATCAATCATCCCAGTTGTGAGCCAAGATAGAGAAGCATATTTTTTTGGAGCGGACAAAGTTACCGCCTCACCTTACTGCTTTGTCCGGTTCAGGAGTCACTTCATCAGTACACGTGAATTCAGCAATGGCAGTCTTTTCAGAATCCATTCGCTTGTTATTGGTCATTAAAGCGATCGCCTTAACGAATTGACTAGGAAAAACGGTTCTCAACTCAACATTTGGGTGGTATAGATTTCTTCTCCAACAGTCGATTTATTACATTGTGTTGCTATATCTAACTCTCCGAAATTAGAAAATCCGTAAATATACTCTACTTACAGCGTGAGTTCTCGCTTAGGTTCGATCTATGAGCCTAATGGCTCTCAGTTATTCCTTAACTGAACTAAATAGAAGAAGTTATTTGTAACTATGGCAACGCGATCGCACGACCCCCAAAAAGCTCCGCAAAATTCTACTTTCGTACCAGTTAACAGCCAGTTTAAGCCGCGCCCTTTCCCGGTTCAGGAGAAACCCCAAACTCACGAAACACCAGACCTACAGGCACAACTGGAAAGTGCCCAGCGCTTTGGTCACAATTTTGCAAATATCTCTATATCTGCTCCTAACAGCTCAACACCGCCACCGATTCAACCGAAACTCACGATTGGAGAGCCAGGGGATAAATACGAACAGGAAGCAGACAAGACAGCAGCAGAAGTGGTGCAGCGGCTTCATGCACCGATGCCGAGTTATGGAAGGGATCTTAGCCAGCCCGAAAGTCAGTTGGCTCAAACCATAAAAGCTGGCATGGTGCAAAACTCTAACTCGATTCATCAACAGGGAATCCCAAATCATCAAAACAAATTGATGAGAAAGTTGGATGTACCCACCCTCCAACGCGAGGTGATGCCAGAAGAGGAAGAAGAAAAAGAACTCCAGATGAAGCCGATGATACAGTGTCAGTCTAGTGAGGATGGGAAACCCGCCTCACCGGATCTCGAAGCAACCATCCAACAGGCACGAGGAAGCGGACAGGCACTGGCGCAGAGTATTCGCGAACCGATGGAGCAGGCGTTTGGGGCTGACTTCAGCGGGGTGAAGATTCATACGGATGCTCAATCTAACCAGTTGAATCGCTCAATCCAGGCGAAGGCATTTACGACTGGGCAAGATATTTTCTTCCGGGAGGGAGCGTATGAACCGGGAAGCCGGGGTGGGCAAGAGTTGATCGCCCATGAACTTACTCACGTTGTTCAGCAGAATGGCAGTGCAGTGCAGCGATCGCTGCAACCGCAGCAAAAGTCCGTTATTCAGCGCCAAGGCGATCAAAGTCCTGCACAGTCAACAGCAGGATTTAGTGGAGATGTGGCAGGAGATTTAGACAAACTCTACAAACAAGCAGAAGAAGCTCAACCGGAACTGTACGAAAAAGTCACTCAAATTGCCAGTGAGACCTCTGGGGTGGCAAAGCTACCTCAAGCCTTAAAAGGGCGAGAACGAGCAATGGAGAAAACAATGGCTGATTACAAGGGGGATGTTTCTAAATTAGTAGATATTGCACGCGGTTCTATAGTTTACAAGTCATTTCCTGACTTAATGGGTGGGCTAGATGTCTGCAATAGAAATTTAACGCTGGTGCGAGAAAAGAATCGCTTTGCACAACCTACCCCAGCTGGCTATCGCGATATTCTTCTAAACGTTCAGCTATCAAATGGTCATATTGCGGAATTGCAACTCCATCTAACCCAAATTCTAGAGGTTAAGTCAGGTGCAGGGCATAAAATATACGAAGAGGTTCGGAAAATAGAGGCAGCAGCTCAAACAGCCGATCGGGCTTTAAGCTCAGAAGAAAAAGCAAAAATTGATCAGCTTAATGCAGAAGCAAAAGCACTTTACGATCAGGCTTTAGCTAACGCGGGTGGATGATTGACATTGACTGGATAACTCAAAGTAATGTCGGTATGCACTCAAATAGAATCGGTACAAGCAGCGAATCAAGTTAACTAGCGGATCATCATATTATGGACTTACCACTCTACTGCATTGTAGGAGATCGACCCGTTAAAGCAATCGAGACGGAAGACGGGGGCATGGATGTTCTTGCCTATGAGTGGGATACTGGCGAGTTTAAGCGTGCAATGCAGTATCTTTCAAAGATTACTTTGGGAGACGGGGAAATAGATTATGTTTCTGAGCAAGAGTTTGAGCAGTATGTCGAAAAACTGCGTCAACAAGCATCATAGGCAGTAAAACCCCTGCAATCATCGTGCAGGGGTAAGGTATCAGGTAGAAGATAACGATCGATCAATGATTGTTATCGCAAGTTGCCACCGATCTCAATCAACCGCCTAATAAAGCCCTTGCCTTCGCTTCAGCAGGGACAATGACTTTGTTCTTAAAAGAGGCGATCGCTTCCTCAAAAGCGTTATACCAATATGTTTCCAACACCCAAGGATAGCGTTGGAAATCTTCAAACATCGCGTATTCTTTCTGGGCTGAAGTATGTAGCAATGGCTGCACCGGCACCGATTGCAGATTGGGAATAATGGCGTGCAATTCTTGAGGAATACTTCTAGGATCGGTGAGATCGGCAATGATGAACCGCGAAATTTGAGCCAGCGTCGAGATAGTTTCCGTCAGGTCTTTACTTGTCGATGTCTCGCAGTCTATAACCACCGGCAAATAGTTATATTTGCGAAGTGCATCCAAGATTGGCTTGCGCTCCTGGGTGCAGCGACCCAGAACCAGTATGACTTTAGAAGAGATAGTGTTATTGAAATCGGGGATTTTTTGAGTGTTGAGCAGCCGACTGAGAAACTCGGCAACTTCCAGATTGTCCACTGCGATCGCGGGTTCGCCAAAAGTAGTGATGACTAGGCTCAACTGCTTGGCTCCCTTCAGTTTTAATCCCAAAGTGGAAATCCCATAAATTGAACACTCCTCAAAGTTGGCTCCCTCTAGATTTGTCCGCACCACCTGAGCCTCGCTCAAGTTTGCCCATCTCAGGTCTGTCTTGCGGAAGTCTGCCACGCTGACGACTGCTCGTCTCAGGTTTGCCCATCTCAGGTCTGCCCCACTGAAGTTGGCTTCACTGATTTCTGAATTGCTCAAGTTGCTTCCGCTCAGGACTGCCCCTTTTAAGTTGGTTTTGTTGAATTTTGCCTTGCTGAGATTGGCAGCACTTAGGAGTGCGCCATTGAGGTCTGTCCCATCTAGGAGTGCGCCGCTGAGGTCTGCCCATCTCAAGTCTGCCCCGCTGAGGTTGGCTCTACTGAGGTTGGCTCCGCTCAGGTTAGCCGAGGTCAGATTAGCCCCACTGAAGTTGACTAAGGAGAGGTCTGCCCCACTGAGATTGGCTGTGCTGAGGTTGGCTCGTTTAAGGTTAGCCATCTTTAGGTCTGCTCGGATTTGAGGATTCTGTTGTCTTTCCTCATTCCAGGCTTTCACTCCTTGTTTGAGCAGATCCAATTGTTGCTTATTTGTCCGATTTTTCAACCGGGTTTCAATCTCAATTCCTGTCGGGTTTGTTTTAAAATCTATGTTGTTTTTTGCCATATAGCTTTCCATAAATCCTCTCTAAATTCACAAACATTCAATACTTGAACTCAGATATCCAAACATACTTCAAGTGATTGCGACCAGCGACTTTACGCTTTTGCAGGCAGCTAATTTTTGTAATTTTGGATTTAACAAATTAAGTAACTACGTAATTACACGTAAATGGTTTAATTTGATGATCTATATCTTAAGGAATACGCCTTGAGTCTGACTACCATTAAGAGTACATATTTACACAATCTTTAAACAAGTAGTATATTTACTGAGCTTAAAGATAAATTTCGCCATAAATGTTACTAAGCATACAGACAGAAATAACATAATATGTAAAACAACAAAAAAGGCTTTTGTTTTGAACTACGTGAGATTACGGGGGCACACCAGAAGAAGAGGGGAAAAGCGATCGCATTTAGCGATACTGCCAAGGGTTTTATTTAGGCTAAAAAGCATACTGTGATTGCTTTTTAGCCGCTCTTAGATAAGGTGAAAAACATTTGTCAGTTTAATCGCTTTGTTATCGGCTTCGCGATCGCTCATCCGCTCGGTACGCAATTCTAGAAAAACTACTCGGTAAAATTAAAACTCAGTTTCCGCCGAAGTAAGCAGAGCTTTGTCAAGAGCCTTGCCAGTTTTTTTCGACACGCGCCCGCAAATTCCGGAAAAACTTACCAGGTGTGCCATGCCAATAGAGACGGTAGTTTGTAGTTTTAGCTACGAACCCCGTTTCCGTAGTTACGGAAGACATTCTAAGCAAGATGGCGATTTCAGCAAACAATCAAATCAGCGTCAGCCATCGTAGAGGTAAGGGATTGGCATCCCTAACGTCCGCTCAGTAAATCATTCGCCTTTGCCTCAGCAGGGGCAATAATTTTTTCTTCTACAGAAGCGATCGCATCTTCAAGATTCTGATACTGGTAAATGGGTTGAGCGTAAGGATATTCCTGAAACTCCTTCAACACAGCTACCTCTTTGCTATCCACGCTATCCACTTGCACTAACGGTTGCACCGGCACCAAAGGGATACCCTGGAGAATTTTCAGTAATTCTTGGGGGATGCTGCTAGCGTCCGTGAAATCCACAATCATAAACTTCGCCATTCCAACTACGGTGGAGATTGCTTCTGCAAGTTCCGGCGTCGCTGCTTTTTCCAACTCCACCGACAAAGGCAAATAGTCATGTTGGCGAAGGGCATTGCGAAGCCCCTCCAATAAATCTTTCCGCCCATCTGCTTTGAAACTGCCCAAGATCGGCACGATATTGGAGGCTATTGAGGGAAAAACCTCGCGGATTTTCTGGTGATTCAGCAACAAGTACATAAATGTCGCCACTTCCAGATTATCCAGTGCGATCGCTGGATAATCTGGCGGAGTAATCACCAAATTTGACTGGTTGGCTCCTTCCAACTTTAACCCCCAAGACGAAATCCCATAAACTAAACAACCCTCTAGGTTTGCATTCTCAAAGTTAGTCTTGAGCAACCTTGCCCCCATTAAGTTAGCCTCACCCAAATTCGTCCCGCGCAGATCGGCTCCTTGTAAATCCGCCCCAATTAGATTCGCTTTAAACAAATCCGCCTCGCGAAGGTTCGCCCCGATTAGATTGGCTCCCCGCATATCTACCTCTCTAAGGTTCGCCCCAACCAAATTCGCCCCAGACAAATCAGCTTTACCCAGGTAGACCCAGTGCATATCTGCACCTTCAAGGTTTACTCGGCTCAGGTTCGCCTCAAAGAGGTAGGCTTCGCTGAGATTAGCTTCAGTGATATCTGCCTCTGACAAGTCCGCTTTACTCAGGGATGCTCCCCTCAAATCCGCACCCCGCAGGTCTGTTCGATGCAGAGATGCCTGCATCAGATTGGCTCCACTCAGGTCAGCACTGCACAGAGACGCCCCCGCCAGGTTAACTCCACCCAAATCTTCCTGGCGTAAATCGGCTCCAATTAAATTTGGCGGGATTCCCGGACTCAATTTACGCCACTTATTCCAAGCTTCTACTCCTTGCTTGAGTAAAGCTCGCTGTTGCTTGTTTGCCATGCACTTCAGCTCCCCTCTCTTTTGGCAGATGCGATGATTTTTGGTTAGGCACCCCTAAAGGGTACCAACGATGTCTTGGCGGTTTAAATCGGTTCTCCTGCGCCCTGATATAGAGATGATACTGGTTACAAATTCTCAAAAGACTACTGAAATCGCCGTTTTCTGAAAGAAAAGGCTTTGGACAATGGCAGTTCGAGCAACTCATTAACCGGCTTGTAGATATTCACTGAGGTTTCTTGGGAACCCTAGAAGAGGCAGCGACTCTACTCTGACGAAGAGAACCGAGATTTCAAGTGCTGTTACTCGCCAGTCCGTCTTTGGGTAGAAAAAGTGGGAAAGGGATGTTTAAGGGAGAAAAGTTTGGCGCTCAATTTTTCCTCCACTCAGACAAATCTAACCCCTGAATCCTTCCTTACAAGGCCAGGGGAAACCACGAAATCAGCCTTTTCTAGGGGAAAGGTTAAGTGAAGATGTATTGGTTTTACGTCCACTGGTCTGATACACAATTGCTACCATTTATTAACTAGCGGCAGAGAGATTTAATTATTTTGAATGTTTGTTTCAAAGGATTGAGAAAGTTATCTGACTGCGGGAAGCTGCCCAACCTAGAATTCTCAGTCTATCCTTCTAAAACGTCCATCTTCGAGCCAAGACAGACAAGGCTGTCGTCCGTGCTGTCGGCAAGAGGGTTCTTTAATAGAGACAAAGTCAGTGGTTCCCTATTCCAGCCTATCTAAACCAGTCGAGGAGTTTACCGTTGCAAGTCCCAGCTGAAACCGTATCTCTTCCAGCTTTGGAGGTTTTAGAAACTCCCGCCGCTTCCCCGCTGGTAGTTTCTTCCAATTCACCTTCCAAACTTTCCAAACAGGTAATTCGGTCTAGCCTAAAAGCGTCTACTTGGGATGCTGTCTTTGCTGTCGTGTTTGGCGGCATTACCGGCGGCGTCCTGCTCAGTAATTTCTTACTCCAATTAGGTGCAAGCCCAATGGAGATTGGGATGTTGTCGTCCGTCCCCATGCTGGTGAATTTGCTGCAACCACTGGGAGCGTATCTGTCAGAACGAACCATCAGTCGCCACTGGTTTAATGTCTGGATCTACGGCCCGTCGCGGCTGCTGTGGCTAATTTTAGTGGCGGGAATTGGTTGGAGTTGCTGGCACCCAACGAATTCGCCCAACCTGGTCAGCTGGACATTAGCAATCGTCTTGGCAACCAATATCATTGGCAGCTTGGGCAGTGCTAACTGGCTCAGCTGGATGGCGGCGTTGGTTCCGGAACAGTTGCGGGGGCGATATTTTGGCTTTCGTAACAGTGCTATCAGCTTGACCACTCTGCTCTCCGTACCGCTGCTCGGTCTAGCCGTGTCGGTTTGGCCTGGCGGGCCGCTTCAGGGATACGGTGTGGTCTTGTTCTTGGGAGTCATCATTGGGTTAATTAGTTTGGGCTGTCAGTTTTTCATGGTGGATGTGAATCCCCAGACGCAGCACGGCACTGCTGATGAGGCAGGGGAAACTGAGCGTTGGGGAACTGCGATCGCTCTGCTCAAAAATGGCAATTTTGTCAGGTTTCTGCTTTACTTTAGCTTTTGGGCATTTGCAGTTAATATCTGCACTCCTTTCTTCGGTCTCTATCTGCTGGACAACCTGAATATCGATGTCAGCTGGGTAACGCTCTATAGCAGCTTAACGGCGGCGGCTACCTTGGTAATGATGGTGGTATGGGGGAAGCTGGCAGACCGAATTGGGAATCGTCCACTTCTGGTATTTGTGGGGGTGTTGGCAGCACTGACACCTTTACTCTGGCTGGGGCTGGGAGCTGACCCAGTTTCGGTTTGGGTTTGGTTCCCGCTTTTACACCTGTTCATGGGTGGCACCTGGGCAGCGATTGACTTGTGTACCAACAATTTGCAAATGGCTGTGGCAGCAGGACGCCATCAATCTGCTTACTTTGCGATCGCTGCGGCGGTTGCGGGTGTCAGTGGCGCACTGGGAACGACTGTCGGGGGATTTCTGGCTGAGTTGGACAATTTCGGTGGCTTGCCAACCGTGTTTGCTCTGTCTGCTGTTTTACGACTTGTGGCTATCCTGCCTTTAGTCTTTGTCAAGGAGCATCGCAGTCATCCGATTCGGAAGGTTTGGCGATCGCTCATTTCGCCGAAACTGCAACTTGTGCCGCTTCGGGCCCCAATTACTGTAGATCCACTGACAAATGGATCAGAATAAGGGTAGGGGTTAGGGGTTGGTGTTCTCATCAACCCCAAAAAAACATGAATCAGGTAGACTACCTTCGGATTAGCTTAATTGACCGCTGCAATTTCCGGTGTCAGTACTGTATGCCGGAGGGTGCTGAGCTTGACTACATTTTGCAGCAACAGCTGTTAACTGATGAAGAATTGCTCACCCTGATCGAAGAGGTATTTATCCCGGTAGGATTTACTCGATTTCGTCTAACTGGGGGCGAACCGCTACTGCGTCCGCGGGTGGTGGAGTTGGTGGAGGCGATCGCGTCCCTGCCGGAAACGCAAGACCTCTCAATGACCACCAACGGGTTTTTACTCGCCCCAATCGCCCAACAACTCTACGACGCCGGGTTGCGACGCCTGAATATCAGTCTGGATTCGCTCAATCCCGAAACCTTTGACAAAATTATCGGCAATCGCGGTCGTTCTCAGTGGCAGAAAGTTTGGGATGGAATTCAAGCCGCCCATCGCGTCGGGTTCGACCCTCTGAAGCTAAATGTGGTGATCATTCCTCATGTTAACGACCAAGAAGTGTTGGATCTGGCTGCGTTGACAATTGACCGGCAATGGCACGTCCGGTTTATTGAGTTTATGCCAATCGGCAACGATCAATTATTTGTCGGAAATGGTTGGGTGGCATCCGCCGATTTGCGCCAACGCATCCGCGACATCTTTGGCCTGACAGAATCTTATGTTCGTGGTAATGGTCCCGCCGATGTCTTCCAGATTCCCGGAGCTAAAGGGACGCTAGGATTTATTAGTCAGATGTCCGAGTGTTTTTGCGATCGCTGTAACCGGATGCGTCTATCTGCGGATGGCTGGTTGCGTCCCTGTCTGCTGAATGAGACGGGTCAAATTGACCTAAAAACCGCCCTCCGCGCCGGTGTTAATACAGCCGAACTCCGCAATCAAGTGCAGCAATTGCTGTTAATGAAACCAGAGATTAACTATAAGCAGAGAGATGCTGGCACGACTGGTGCGTATAGCCGCACCATGTCGCAAATTGGGGGCTAAAAAATAATTTTGAGTTTTGAATGAGTCCTGAATTATTCAAAACTCAAAACTCAAAACTATCTTAAGCTTGGCGTGAGTAGTACTCAACCACCAACAGTTCGTTGATTTGCAGCGCGATCCATTCGCGCTCAATCACGCCGTTGACTCTGCCAGTCATCTTGGTTTTGTCAAACTCTAGATGGCTGGGCATATTTGCCAAACCTGGATATTCCAGGTTCTGTTGCACTAACCGGCGAGATCCTTCCTTATCTCGGACACTGATGACCTCTCCCGGACGGCACTGATAGCTGGGAATATTCACCGCACGACCATTCACCAACACATGACCGTGATTGACTAGCTGACGCGCCCCAGGAATCGTGGGAGCCATCCCCATCCGGAAAACGGTGTTATCCAGACGCATTTCTAACAGTTGCAGCAATGCTTGACCCGTGGAACCCGTGGCGCGACGTGCTTTCCGCACGTAACGCAGCAGCTGCTTTTCACTTAAGCCATAATTGAAGCGGAGTTTCTGCTTTTCCTCTAGGCGGACAGCATACTCTGAGCGCTTCTTGCGGGCTTGACCATGCTGTCCTGGTGGATATGCACGGCGGGCTGATTTGCGAGTTAAACCGGGCAGATCGCCCAAGCGACGCACAATTCTGAGGCGTGGGCCTCGATATCGGGACATATAGCTTCCTCTTGTGTACCCTTCAGACTTTAACCAAAACTATCATTGTAAGCCCAATCTAGGAGAAATTTAAAGTGAGCCGAAAAATATTTTTTGGTTCGCTTTTTCTATTCTGGGGGGAGTTTGACGATAGTGAGCCAGAAGTCCTCGATTGACTGCACCACCCGCAGGAACCGATCTAGGTCAATCGGCTTACTGATGAAACAGTTGGCATGTAAATCGTAGCTGCTGAGAATATCTGGTTCGGCTTGGGAGGAGGTCAGAACGATGACGGGAATCCTTTTAAGCTGGTCATCCTGCTTGATTTCTGCCAACACTTCAATACCGTTGCGCTTCGGTAAATTGAGGTCAAGGAGGATAATATCGGGACGAACGGCATTGGCATACTTTTCTTCTCTTTTGAGGAAGGCGATCGCTTCAACACCATCCCGGACAACATTCAGGTGATTCCCAACCTGACTGTCTCTAAATGCTTCTTGGGTGAGCCGAATATCACCCTCATTGTCTTCAACTAGCAGGATTTCTACGGGTCTATTACCCAGATTCACCTTGGGTTCTCTCCTGTTCTGGGAATTGTAAAGTAGAATACACTTCCCTGTCCCCATTCAGAATCCACCCAGATCCGCCCACCGTGTCGATCGACGATTTTTTTGCAGATAGCTAAACCAATTCCGTTACCAGGATAGGTTTCGCGTGCGTGCAAACGTTGAAAAATGACAAAAATTCGTGCTTGATGAGCTGGGGCAATCCCAATACCGTTATCGCGGACTGAGAAGACCCATTCATTTTCGCTTGTTTGAGCGGAAACGTGAACCTGGGGGGGGGCATCTTTACGAAACTTGATTCCATTCCCAATTAAGTTCTGTAACAGCTGCCCGATTTGAGTCGCATCCCCCCTCACCGAGGGTAGGGGATCGCGGGTAATGGTGGCATTATTTTCGGCGATCGCAATTTGCAGATTCGCGATCGCTTCCTCAAAAGAGCGATCGCAATCCACCATCTCAAATTCCCGACTTCGCGTTCCCAGGCGCGAATACTCCAACAAATCTTGAATCAGCCGTTGCATCCGGTTCGCACCATCGACGGCAAAATCAATAAAATCGTCGGCGTCCTCATCCAGTCTCCCTTTGTAGCGCCGAGACAGAAGCTGGGTGTAGCTGGCAACCATTCGCAGCGGTTCCTGCAAGTCATGGGAAGCTACATAAGCGAATTGTTCCAGTTCCGCATTAGAACGAGCGAGTTCCTGTGCTTGTTTGAAGAGAGTCTCCTCCATCCGCTTACGCTCAGTGATGTCAATGACAAAGCACACACCTTTATCTTGAGATCCTTCCAGCACAGCACCGCCGAGCAAAACAGGGATGCGACTGCCATCTTTACGAATATATTCCTTCTCAAAGGGGCTACAAATCCCCGTCGCGGCTAGCTCCTGGATGCCCTTTTCATCGAGATAGTTATATTCCACAGGAGTCATCTTTTTCCAATGCACTTTCCCTAAAAGCAGATCCTCCCGCGTGTACCCGACCATCTCTAAGAAGGCGTTGTTGGCTTCTGTAACGTTACCTGACACATCCCAGAAGAGAATCCCAATCATGTTGGATTCAACGATGCGCCTAAACCGAGCTTCGCTTTCTTGTAATGCCTCCTCGGCTCGTTTGCGTTTGGTGATGTCGGTGGAGATGCCGCAAACTCCATAAGGAACTCCAGCCGCGTCGCACAGGGGAAACTTAGTCGAAATGTACGTGTGTAGTCCGTCATCTTGAGGCACAACTTCTTCCCACTCCACAGCAGTTCTGGCTTCGAGTACCTTTCGATCGTTCGCCCGAAATACATCCGCCATTTCTTTGGGGAAGAGATCGTAATCAGTCTTGCTTTTAACCTTTTCTCCATCAATATGAAAAAGAATTTCAAACTGGTGATTAATAAAAATAAACTTGCCCTCAGTGTCCTTGAGGTAGATAACTGCCGGAATGTTATCTAGAATCGCCTGCAACCGCGCCTCGCTTTCTCGCAGCGCCTCCGCCGTATGTTTCTGGTCGTCGATGTCTGTGCAGGTGCCGAACCACTTAACGATTCGTCCGGTAGGATCTTTCATCGGCACTGCGCGAGTTAGGTGCCAGCGATATTGTCCGTCCGCAGCCCGTTTGAAGCGATTTTCGATTTCGTAACTCTCGCCCGCCTCCGCAGATTGATGGCACCGCTGTATCGACACCAGCCGATCGTCCGGATGTAGGACAGAGAACCATCCGTCACCCTGGCTTTGTGAGAGGGTTAATCCGCTGTAATCAACCCAGCGCTGATTGACGTAATCGAAATCACTATCTGAGTCTACAGTCCAGACTATCTGCGGGATGGATTCAGCGAGAAAGCGATAGCGCTGTTCGCTTGCTTCGGCTAATTCACGAGCTTCCTGTTCGCGGAGCAAGAGTTGGGCGCGTTCTTCTTCTGCCCGCTGACGCTCGCTGATTTCACTTTGCAATGCTTGGTTGATCAGCCTTAGCTCTGCTGTCCGCTCGTTCACTCGCTCCTCAAGATCGGCGTTCAGGGTGCGAATGTGTTCCTCTATCTGCTTGCGTTCGGTGATGTCGGTGGAAATTCCACAAACGGCATAAACAACGCCACTAGCGTCATAAAGGGGAAACTTGATTGAAATGTAGGTGTGTAACTCATCGTCGTGAGGGGCAACTTCTTCAATTTCTATCGGAATTTGGGCTGCGAGTACCCTTTGGTTATTCTTGACAAAGGCATCGGCGATCGCATTCGACCAGATATCGTACAAGCTTTTACCAATCGTCTGCTCTTTATTCAGGTCAAACAAATCTTCACACCTGCGGTTGATCAGCAGAATTCTGTGTTGAGTATCCGTTAGATAAATCAGCGCTGTGGAATTATCTACGATCGCCTGTAGCCGTTCCTCGCTTTCTCGCAGTGCCTCCTCTACTCGTTTGCGCTCAGTGATATCGTGCATGGCAACAACCGCACCCAGCTTTGTTCCCTGCGAATCAAAGAATGCCTGTCCGCTCGCTAGTAAGGTGCGAAATTTGCCTGAATTTGGGGCGATGACCATTTCTACATCGCGGACATGCTCCCCTTGTAACGCTCGAAACAGCGGGATATCTTCCCGCTTCATAGGCGTTCTGCCGTCGGACATATATAAATCGTAGTATTCTGCCCACTGCTCAGCCGGAAGCGGTTGTTCTGGCAAGCCATGAAAGGCTCGTGAAGCCTGATTAAACAGAGTCAGGACACCGTTGGCATCACAAGCAACGATTCCGGCTTCTACGTTATCTAGCAATACTTTTAAGAATTCTCGTTCTTTTTGGAGAGCTGCCTCGGCGCGTTTGAGATCGCTGATGTCGCGGCTCACAACCAAGGCAGTTTCGATTTCACCTTCTTGGTTAAACTCCGGAACCACACGCGATTGAAAGTTGCGGAATCCGTTTACCGTGACAGTCTGGAATTCAATCGCTTGTTCTTGACCTGTTTCAAAAACCATCCGCAGGGTATCTTCCCAAAGCTGGCACAACTCTTTGGGTGAGCCAGCTTCTTCAGGAGTCTTGCCGATGAATGCCTGCGCTGGCATTGCCGTGCTCCGCTCGACAAATGAATTGACATATACATAACGCATTTGTCTGTCAAGACGCATTATCGCATCGGGCGCATTTTCAAGCACGGCTTTGGATTCCTGCGGGCGGTGGGAGAGTGTCTCCTCTGCTTGCTTGCGTTCGGCGATTTCGCTTGCCAATTGTTCGTTGGCTTGCCTCAATTGTGCCGTACTCTGCTCGACTCGCTCCTCCAGTTCTGCATTGAGTTGGCGCAGTTCTTCTTCTGCTTGTTGCCGTTGGGAGTCTATGGTTTTTAATGTTTTCACATTCCACCAAACCAGGATGCCAAAAACCACCGCGTTTATCACTCCAAGGATTGCCAGTCCGATGTCGCTGTGGGAGTGCTGTGGAAATACATTCTTGAGGAAAGGAAGCTCGAACAGCCAATCGAGCATCACCAAACAGCCAAGTGGAAACGCGATCGCGATCGCAGCTGGAGACGCGATTTGCAGGAAAGAAAGTAGACGAGAATGAGATTGAGGCATATTCGTGGTTTAGCCCTAACCAAAGGAGCTGTTTTCTTTAACGGCGTCAGCGCCATCCTGGAACTGTTTGATAGCAAGAATTGATGATGAGTTCTCGATCGAGGCTGCTAAAGGAGTTGGAAAAGTGACTCATTCAAACCTAAAAATTGTCTCTCTGATTCCCAGCGCTACGGAAATTTTAGCGATCTTGGGGCTAACTCAGGCGATTGTCGGGCGATCGCATGAATGCGACTATCCGCCAGAAATCCAAAATTTGCCCGTCTGCACCCAGCCCAAATTTAACCCCGAAGGCACCAGTCCGGAAATTCACGATCGCGTTACAGATTTGTTGCAATCTGCTCTGAGTGTTTACCAAGTCAAAACCGACGTTCTCGAACAGCTGCAACCCACCCACATTTTGACTCAAGCTCAGTGTGAAGTCTGCGCCGTTAGCCTCGGTGAAGTCGAGCAAGCGGTTGCTACGCTTACCCGCAGTCAGCCGCAGATTATTTCCTTACAGCCTAATTTTTTAAGCGATGTCTGGGCAGATATTCAACGAGTCGCTGATGCCTTGGGTGTCGCAGCGCCACCCGTGCTAGCTGGGTTACAGTCTCGCATCGACGCTTGCGTGCAAAAGACGCAAGCACTTCCTGACAGCGCCCGTCCTACAGTTGCCTGTATCGAGTGGATCGATCCTCTAATGGCAGCGGGAAATTGGATTCCTGAATTAGTCAAAATGGCTGGAGGTCAATCTCTGTTCGGTGTTGAGGGTGAACATTCGCCGTGGTTGAAGTGGGAAGCGATCGCAACCTCTAACCCGACTGCCATTATCTTCATGCCCTGTGGCTTCGATTTAAACCGCACTCGTGCTGAGGCAATGCCGCTACTCCAACATCCCGAATGGCAAAGCTTACAAGCGGTACAAACCGGCAGGGTTTACATCACCGATGGTAACGCCTACTTCAACCGTCCCGGTCCCCGTTTGGTAGATTCTCTGGAAATCTTAGCCGAAATTCTGCATCCCGAAAGCTTCCATTTTGGATACGAGGGTACTGGCTGGGAGTGCTTATTAAATCATTCTCCGGTATAGACTACATACTTCCTTCACAAAAAAATCTATCTTAGGGCTGACCTCTCTCTACTATCCAGATGAAGATAGTAGTTTAGAAGTGCTGTTACCTGAAGGTGTGTCTGCCCGGATCTAGCTGAGGGTTGATTTTTTCGTCTGACTCGCTGCGGAACTTGCAAAGAAGTTGCACGTAGCATGACAACGGAAATATCGGATTTCTGTAGTCTTTACGGAAGCTATATCCTTGACTTTATAAAACAGGCATTGCTGGTTCCATGAATTATGCAGCACTGCAATTAAGGGGAACTACCAAGATTATGAAGCCTGTCGAAGAATTACAAATTTTACCAAGCAAGCCGGAACCGTTATCATGCACTAGACTTGACTGGATTGATTATGCCAAAGGCATCGGCATCATTTTAGTTGTCTATGTCCATGTTTTGACCAATTTAAAAAATGCTGGAATGGGAATGCATGATTTATTTCATGATTACTCTTTTAATTTTATTTCTAGCTTTCATATGCCACTTTTCTTTTTTCTCTCCGGTTTATTTGTAGAAAAAAGCTTATTGAAGGGTAAGAAGAAATTCTGGGGGGATAAATTCAATACAATTGTGTATCCCTACTTACTTTGGTCTGTTATCCAAGGTAGTATTTTGGTTTTGATGTCAACCTATACGAATAATCCCATTAAATTGCAGTTTAAAGATTTACCATTTTACATGGCTTTTAACCCCATTCCTTTAATTACTCTTTGGTTCTTATATGTTTTATTTGCGTCTTATTTAGTCTTTGCGATCGCTCGAAAATTTATCAATCTATATATATTGTTTTCTTTCTCTATTTTAATTTACTTGCTGAATCCCTATGCGCCTAGCGAAATTCTGACTAAATTCATGAGTATGTTTGTGTTTTTCGTCGTTGGGGTAATTGTGGCACGCTGGTTGCACAACGACTTGAGAAATATTCCGAGTACCTTGTATAAATTGAACAAGCAGCAAATTGGCGCGATCGCGCTGATATTTGTCATCTTTCAAATGACACTTTTACAATTTGGTTTAAGCGAACAACCAGGAACTAGATTTTTTATGGCATCTGGAGGAATCATAGTTACCCTAGGCATATCTTTCTACTTGGCAGAAACCAAAAAATTAGATATTATTCGCTACCTGGGTTTTTTATCGATGCCCATTTATTTAGCTCATATGTTAGCAATGGGAGCGACTCGAATATTCCTCCAAAAAGGTCTTCACATCAATCATGTGGTTTTACATATCATTCTGGTAACTATTTTTAGTCTAATATTACCAATCCTGTTGTATGAGCTAACAAAAAAGATAAAATTTCCTTACCTATTTTCTTTAAGTAAGCGTTCAGCCCTATCCTCAGCAATTTTGGCAAAGAAAGGCACTCAAGCATTACAGCAGTAGGATTGGGATTACTACCGTTGACAGAGTTAGATAAGGATTTCCAACCATAAATTGGGGTTAAAAGCTTATCCTACAAAGCCGCCAAATACGGCTAAACCGTAATATTTCCAAGGAATAGCCACTGTAGTAAACCCAGAATTTGTCAGCATTTCTAAGTGGGAGGTTAGAGTCGCTAATTGATCTTGACTAGAGTAACCTTGAGGATTGCTCTTACCAATTTTGTCGCGAATTTCTGCCAGCGTTGTTCCTTGCTGCAATGTCCATTCTTCCCGCGCCGTTTGGTAAATTTCCTGCATCACTGGTGATTCCGGCAGGATGGGATCTGCGTTCCAAAAGACGCCGCCTGGATTGAGGCTTTCACCAATCCGCTGAAATAATTTCAACTTCATTTCGTCGGCGAGATGGTGAATTGCCAAGGATGAGACACAGGCATCAAAGCTTTCTCCCAGTTCCAACGCATGATTCGCCCAATCTCCGAAGTCGGCTTCAATTCCCGTCCACCTGTCTGCATAGCCTGCTGCGTGGATTTTCTTTTGTGCAAACTGGATCATCCGAGGAGAGTAATCTACAGCAACCAGTTGGGCATCAGGACAGCGGTTGAGGATTTTTAAACTGAGTTCGCCGGTGCCGCAGCCGAGTTCCAGGATAGCTTTGGTGCTAGAGGGTAGACAAAGGGCAATCGCATCTAGCATTTCGTCATAGCGTGGCAACAGATGGCGAATTCCAGTGTCAAAATCAGCGGTGTTGGCGAATACTTCTCCAGGAAACATAATTTAAACCACAGAGGTACAGAGAATACGAGGAAATAGAGAATAGTAAGATTCTATTAGGTTTGAGCAAGGCGAAGGATGCAGGAACACGAGCAACTGACAATTGCGGAGTACCAAGCGACAGCAGAATCGTTTCGGGAGGGAACTTGGGATCACGATGTTTCCCAAAATCGTGATGCTTTGGTAGCGGCGATGCCTAAAAATCCGGGTAAAATCCTCGATATAGGCTGTGGTCCCGGACGAGATTTGCTGGCATTCAAACGCCAAGGGCATACTGTGATTGGCTTGGATGCAACGCCTGCGTTTGTGGAAATGGCACGACAGGCTGCGGATTGTGAGGTTTGGCAGCAGTCGTTTTTCAATCTCGATCTGCCGCCAGAAACCTTTGATGGGATTTTTGCGAATGCATCGCTACTTCACGTTCCTCATTCCCAAATGGTGAAAGTGCTGAAGGATTTGCATCAAGCGCTGGTTCCTGGCGGTGCAATTATTATTTCTATTTGTCGTGGAGATAGCGAAGGCTATAGCGTTCGTCCAACCGGCTATCGCTTTGTTTCTGGGTGGGAATATGAAACTTTGGCACCCTGTCTAGAACAAGCTGATTTTGAGATTCTCCACCACTACTATCGTCCCCCAGGATTGCCCTGTGAAGCTCAATCTTGGCTGGTGATGGTGGCAAGGAGAAGATTAAAAATTAAAAATTAAAAATGCAAAATTGAAGAATAGGTTTGGGAATTTTACATTTTTTCTTCGCCCTAATTACGGCAAAATATGAAATATCAAGTTAGGACAGTAAGAAATTTAAGATGACAAGTGAATCCTATATTTTTCTAGCGGGTGCCAGTCGGGGCGTTGGTCGAGAAATTGCCAACTACTTAATACAGGAAAACCAGAAGGTGAAGGCATTGTTGCGATCGCCAGCATCTGCTGCCGAATTGGAAGCGATGGGAATTAAAGGAGTGATGGGAGACGCTTTAAATGTTGCCGAAGTTGAGCAGGCAATCTTAGGAGATGAACCGATTCATGCTGCGATTAGCACCATCGGCGGTTTACCCAAAGACGGCGAAAGAGCTGATTTTTTGGGGAACAAAAATCTTATTGACGCTGCTGTGAAAGCAGGGGTAAAAAAGTTTATTCTCATTTCTTCGATTGGAAGTGGAGATAGTGTCGGGGCTATCCCTCCCCAAGCTTTAGAAACGCTGAAGCCAGTGTTAATTGAAAAGGAGAAAGCCGAGAAGTATCTGATTGACAGCGGATTGACTTACACTATTATCCGCCCCGGCGGATTGAAGTCTGAACCAGCAACTGGCAATGGCGTTTTGACGGAAGATCCGCGAGTTGCGGGGACGATTCATCGCGCGGATGTCGCGCAGTTGACTTGCCAGTGTCTTAATTCTGATGCTGCGAACCAGAAAATCCTCTCAGCGGTTGACCGAAATATGATGTATGGGCAACCAGAGTTTGCGGAATTTAGCTTGACTTAAACGGTTTTACCCAGCCTAGCTGAATTGTCCAGTCGAGGAGGAGACGAGCGATCGCAAATAGCAAAATACTCTCTCCTCCTAGAATCCCAAACGACCAGAAGGCATCGGGGAAATTTAACCCAGCCTCCACTTGCCCTAATCCCCGCACCAACCCAAAGGCAAACACTGCGCCAGTCTTGAGGTGCGGATTGGGGTCTTCCCGAATAATATAGCGGTAGGTGACGCCAAACAGAAAGCCGCTCAAAAGAGCGATCGCCATACTCACTAGAAAGTGAACGCCATTCGTGACTTTCAGATTGGCGAGTGTCTCAAACTGCTCCGACAGCACGAGAATATTGCTCAGGGTAGCAATGCCATAACCCAGGAAAAAAGACAAAGCAGCAACAGTTCCTGCCTTGATAGATTCTATTCGCTCAAGCCGATCAACCATCTCGTGCAATATCCTGTGAAAATCGCTCCTAGTTCAGTTAAAGGTTTTTTTGGCAACCTCGTCATTCGCCGAGGTCTGCCATAGATGCCTCAAATTGAATTATGATAGGCGCTGGAGTGATTATTGGGCACTTATCTTTACATACAACTATGGATATTTTGAGTCTCGGTTGGGTTTCAGTTTTGGTTTTGTTTACTTGGTCGATTTCAATGGTCATTTGGGGTCGTAACGGCTTCTAAAAGCATTGTGGAAACTTCTGTTCTGACTGTTCTGGCTTTTTCTACCTTCGCCCTGTTAACGGTGGTTTCTGGGGGCATTATCTATCTGACGCTGATAGAATGGCGCGATCGCCGTCGCCAAGATCGGGAGAGGCGAGAGAATAAGCCCTCTCGTCGTCGCTCAACTAAAGTCTAGGGTCTATAAAAGGCAAAAGTAAAAATTTTTACTTTTGCCTTTTGCCTTTTGAGCGAAAAACTCTTCAGGAGTGAGGACTGAGGGCTGAGGACTGAGGACTGAGGACTGAGGACTGAGGACTGAGGACTGAGGACTGAGGACTGAGGACTGAGGACTGAGGACTGAGGACTGAGGACTGAGGACTGAGGACTGAGGACTGAGGACTGAGGACTGAGGACTGAGGACTCAGTAAAAAAGAAGTTGGCATCCTCAGCAGACAGGGTTTCAAGCCCTTGGCTCTAGCCATGAAGAAGAAGAAAAAACTTTTGCGTCAAGAAGTTTAACTGAGTCCGTGTTCCGGTGTTATTCAACCATCGCCGCCCATTCCTGCTTCAAGATCCCGTATACGAGCGTGTCATGCCACCGTCCCCGGATGCTGACATTCTCTCGCAACCGACCTTCTTCGGTCATTCCAAGCTTCTGCACTAATGACACCGCCCCTCTATTTTCAGCGATACAGTGTGCATAAATGCGATGCAGTCCAAGCTCTGTAAAGCCAAATTGCAGTAGCGGACGACTCATTTCAACAGGATAATTTCGCCCCCAGTGTTCGGGAGCCAATTCACACCCAATTTCTGCTTCTGAGGCATCGCGATCGCTTTTGCGAATACCGCAATTACCAATCAGTCCGTCCTGTCTCCGGACGACTGCCCATTGATACCTCCATCGGGGCGTTTCTTGCTGCCACTGGAGGAAGCGATTAACGAAGGCGCGAGCGTCTGCCTCAGTGCGCCCGACCTCTGGATAAAAGCGTTGATATGCTGGCGTGGATTGATAAGCTAAAACGGCAGACCAGTCGGCTTCCGTAAATTCCCGCAGCAGCAGACGATGAGTTTGAATAAACATGGCTCCATTCCGAAGTGAAAACCTACTTCATCTTCAACGTTGCTCGCAGGGGGTTAACGACTGATACGGACTCCGAAGATTAGCGTCGAGCGCAATTATCGCAGTGTCCGCACCGCCAGCCAGCTGCCTCTTGGGTGAAGCCAAAAGCCTGTAACAAAAACTGCCAACGGCACTGTCGTGTGTTCAGGTATTGAGCCATCTGGGACTGAACTTGCTGCTGCTGGCTACTGAGTTCCCCAAAAGAGCGAGATTTTCCAACCGAACGCCGAACATAATTGAAGGGATCTTGCCACTCCAATTGTCCAGCACTGTGGAGGAGAGCAAGCGCTATAGCACCGTCTCGAAACTGTTTGGTTACGGCGGTTACTTCCCCTTTTGGTGGGAGTTTGGATGCGAGTTGCTGAGCTTCTTGATATTGCGATCGCATCTTTCCCGCAAAAAATTCCCGTCTTTGCTTATCCTCCGGGTTCAGCCACCCCGTCCGTTCGCTCACCAAGGTTAAAGCTTCAGATAATTTACCATCTCGTCCAGCTCTCCCTACTTCCTGCACGTACTCGGAAAGTAGTAAAGGCGAGTGAAAATGAACAACCCACCTCTTGTTATCCATAGCACAAAGTGTGGAATGCCTACCCCGGAAGGCTTCTACTTTGGAGATATGTATACAATGAAGGTGTTGATGTTCAAAACAAGCATATGCCTTCCGTGAACTACGAACAATTTTCTTCTGGCCCAAACTCCTGCTATGTATTTGAGCCACAGGACGATATTACAGCCTACGAGATTGCACAACTCCTCCCAATTCTTACTGCGTCTCGTAAAAACTCAACCGATACTGCATATGAAATGGCGCGAGGAATAAGAATTCCGTCAGATTCAGAGTTAGTGCGAGAGCTTGAAAACCTCGACAAAAATCTTTTTCGTCATTTTAAGCAGCGCTAGTGAAAGACTTAACTCAAGCGTAACAACAGAATATCTAGTCGGCGGGTGAGACCCCCGCCGCTGGCTTTCGTCAGATCAAGACGGACAAGCCAACGGATTAGCTCACAGTATGACAGGTGTCAGGAAACATCCAGTTTAGAAGCCGTGCCCACCACTCAAAATCTTCGGGAAGCTAGCACGTTTCTCTAGGGGTTCCGTACATTATCATGTCTGTATATGATTGATTGTGGACGGCAGGGGAATTGAACCCCTCAGACCGGGATTAGGAGTCGCCACTGGCACCATGCGCCGCCCATGATAGAAAAGACAGTGGTACCATCCACTGTCTTAATATTTCTATTCGTGAGAATGTGTGTTTAAACGCGAAAATGTTAGCGTTAACTGAATTGGTTCTTTGCCGAAATACAAAGCCATCTTCTCCTTAAGTTCTTGAATGCTTTGGCAGGCTCGTGCCATTCCAATAACCATCCAAATGTGTTCAATCAATTTCTTAAGTCCATATTGACCTGAAAGCCACTGGTGATAATTTTGCCCACGTCTAGGTTTAGGGGCATGTTCTCTTAACCACTGAGCAACATCTGGGTCAAGATATTCATATATGAGTTCCATAACAAGCTTTCCCCAATATTTAGGACGTTTGTGTATATTTCCTCTCCAGCTTGTTAAACGCCCAAATTCTAACCATAATTCGTCGGGAAAAGTTTTTTCCCATTTACGCATTTCATCTTCTAGATAGGCTCTAAGCTTAACCTCAAGTGCATCTTTCTGACGAACCTCTTGATAACCTGTTGCCTCATCAATAAGGGCATCTAAACCAACTTTGGCAACAGCCCCAAGAAACATGCTTGCCTGAACTGCCATTTCCCTTTGTCTTGATGTCAACGAAGGATAGTCAGCGTCCGCAGGACGATGGTAACTGGACTCAAGTGCAGAAACAAAACCTCGGCAAACATCAATCAGCAAGTCTGCTGGTAGACCTTTTACACTGATATTGAATTTCTTCTGAACATCTATCAATCTAAAAGCTACAAACTGGCTAATAATTTCTTCTGCATCTAAAAAAGGCTTTAAGGATTTGACACTGATTGTTTGCTCAAAATTTCCTGCTTTCGTAAGACCAGTCAGCATCTCATTAGCGGCAGCTCTTCCAATAATTCTTTGACCATTGTTTAAGACGTAACAAGGAAGCTGTATACCAACAAGGTTGAGCAATCCCCAATGAATTGCTGTTGGTAGGTATTCGTCGCTGCCTAATGATGTCTCTATATCTTCAACACCAAATACTTCAATACTAGAACTTCCTTTGTGAGGAGATGCTTGCTCTGAAGTGGTCTCCCCCGGCTTAGAATCAAGATTTTCTCGGTGAGGAGATGCTTGCTCTGAAGTGGTCTCCCCCGGCTTAGAATCAAGATTTTCTCGGTGAGGAGATGCTTGCTCTGAAGTGGTCTCCCCCGGCTTAGAATCAAGATTTTCTCGGTGAGGAGATGCTTGCTCTGAAGTGGTCTCCCCCGGCTTAGAATCAAGATTTTCTCGGTGAGGAGATGCTTGCTCTGAGATATTTTTTTTACTCCATCTGGCTTCAGCAGCTTTCTTCGCTATTTCTCGTCTTTGGTCAGGGCTGAGGTTTTTAGCTCGGGCTTGACCACCGATGGCCTTCCCAGTAATGCTATTTTTCATGCTTGCATTTTTATTAGAGACTATGCTTGCATTTTAGGAGGTTGACAAAAAATATGCAAGCATATACCCATAAATGCTTGCATATTTTTGTATTTTTGTAAGGATATTCACTGAGCTGACACCGAATTACAAGCTATGTGCTTTTCTAGTTAAAGCAAAATACATCAATCATTCTGCGATTAAGACCGTTCTATCCTCCTCCCGTCATCTTTAGCTAAAACAATATTCATATACTGCTGCTCTAAGCTCTTGACTCCGATAACTCCAGGTTTATCTAGCTTCTTCACTACCCGTGCCGAGGGCTAATGCGGCTTCTTAGTTCATCTAATGAATGCTGAGCCAGCATCTCCTCAAAAGGTATCCATGCGTCGTCGGCTGTTAGAACGCATTGAATTCCGTCGATTTCCATTGATGCGCTAACTATTCCCGCAGGCCGAGCTAGATTCCACCACTCGTTAAATACAGCCCGTCTTTCTTTCTGCTCGTAAACTTCGTTTGGCTTCCAGCGATCGCTGACAGCACTGACAAAAAAACCAGATGGGTTATTGGCTCTATCTTGAAAAATAGCTTCTCGTAGAGACTCAAGAGCAAGCGTGACGGCATCAGAAGGCGCGTCTTGAAGTAGCCGCCTGATAGTTGAATTTAATTCAACCCCTAGCTCTTTCAATTTAACTTCCGTCTCCGAAGCAGCTTCTACGGGCTTATTTGACGAGCTTCCTGACGAACCTCGCAAAGCAGTGTTCTCCGCCCCCAGTCGTTTAATTTGCTGCTCTAATTCTCGGACTCGGAGAACCTGCCCCGCAAAAACCTCGTTTTGACGATTTAAGTCTTTATTTTGCTGCTCTAAATCCTTAATTCGGCGCTTTAGGGTGGCAATTATCGAATCCTTAGAAGCATCGGAAGCCTTTTGGGGGGCTGTTTTTTGCTTCTTTCCTTGTACCTGTTCCCTAAGTTGTTCGATTCGAGCTTTGATATCAGGCTCTCGGTACAGCCAAGCAGTCGATACTTGCCCAGCCTCAGAAACAGTCTTGAAGTTGACATTCCTTCCTTCCTTAATAAGCTGCTTGATCGCCTCTTCCGTTCGTTCTATTGCTTGCTGCCTTTTCTTTTGAGCGTTTTGGCGCAATCCCTCGACGCTACGCTTCTGCTTCATTGGACACCTCCAGGGAGTTGATAATGTTGACCAGATTGGCTTTAACTTTTTCGTTCATCTCGATCTGACGAATCCAGTTGTTTCCTTTTGCCTTTTCGATTAGCTTTTCGGTTTCAGCTAGTTGAGCTTTATGGCTCTCTAAAAATTCAGTCGTGGTTCGGAAATGGGCGCAGGTTAGACAAGCATTCGCGTGTGGGCATCCTTGAGATATAGTTGGCAAAGCGCAGGAGCCGTTTGGCAAGGCTTGAGCCTGGATGCTGCGTTTGAACCATTCCAGATCGAGCGTTTCTACTTCCGGCGTGTGGGATTCGATAACTTGTCCTGCGATATTCACGACCTTGCCTTGAAACTTCGCGATCGCTTCTTTCATCGTTTGGTCGTGGATCTGGGCATAAACCGCAGTCATGTTGGGCGATTCGTGCCCTAAATAGCGCTGAATAATGTGTTGTGGAACGCCGTTATTAATCATGCGCGTACCGACCGTGTGGCGAAACTGATGAGATTGGAAATGCCACCGCTTCCCTTGGGCATCAACAATATTTTGCTGTTCTGCTAGTTTGTTGAGATATCTTGAAAAAGCTTGAGCCGTCATGTTTCTACGGGATGGCACAAATACCCCACCTGCACTCCGTGCGCCGCCTTCATTGGCACAGAATAAATAATCGAATTTCACCACATTGTCGGTAATGTAGCGCTGTTGCTCCTGAATCACCCGCACCAATTCTCTTGAGAGAGGGATAGTGATCTCTTTTTTCATCTTGAATTGGTAGTACCGAAGAAACCAATCTCCTGCTTTGTCTTGCAAGAGGCAATCAGCCTTCATCAGCAGTAGTTCGGAGATCCGCATTCCGCACTCTTGGAGAACCAAAACCATTCGCATCACGGGTTCTGGCAGTTTAGGTAGATGCTGGTTCAACTGCTGCATTACCTCTTCTGGAATGTATCTTGGTTGCGACTTTGGTCTTTTGGGAAAGTCCTCGTGCCGAATCAAATACCTTCGCACATCCAAGTATTTGTTCTGATAGCAAAACTCTAAAAAGCCTCTAATACACCCAATTGTTGAAGCTTTGGTGTTTGCCGATAAGTTTGTGCTTGCCAGATGCCCCAAGAAACTAATGATTACAGCCCGATCTATGTCAGAGGGAACAATATCGGGATATATTTCAGCCAAATATTTAGAAAACCGCTTAACTGCACAGAGTTTTTCAGAGCCAGACGACCAACTCAGTGTCGCCAAGGTGAGTTTTATGTATTGCTTAAGCGGTGGCAACAACCAAGGCTGAACGACATCAAAGCTCAACTTGTATTGGGTAGTGCCTACTTTAGGTTCCAGACCTAAGTTCCGGCAGTCCCAAATATTTTTTTCGTATTCAGCTTGAGGATTAACAACGGCCTTAAACTTGTTGGGATTGTCAATGAAATGACGACCGCACTGCTTGCAAAGGTAAATTTGATGCCCATTTTTTTTGTCTTTGCGTCTTTTGACATACCGATTGCCGCCGCAGTGAGTGCAGAGTAGGGGTGGCTTAGTAACTGATTGTTCGGTGCCAATAGACTGTAAAACTACTAGCGGCTGTATTACTTCTGGTTGAGATTCCATATTAGCGATCGCGTTGTTCTAGATAATCCTGGTAAGCTTGCTTCAAATCTTCGTCCTGAAGATGGACGTAGGTGCTGAGAGTGGTTTGAATACTAGCGTGTCCCAGACGTTTTTGGACGTAGGACATTTCCATGCCGCTGCGAATTAGTTCTGTGGCGTGAGTGTGTCTAAAAGCGTGCGGTGTGGCTTCAACCCCAGTTGCTTTTTCTAATCGTTCAAACAGGGATTGGACTGTGGAGTAGGTAAGAGGATAGCCTACTTTACCTTCCCAGATATTGATAAATAAGTAATCAGAATCAACATCTTCTGGATATTCATCCGTCAGGTATTTGGAGTAAAGCGCTATTAATTTTTGAGTGACATGAATCGTATAAGTTTCTTTTGTCTTGGCTCTCGCTCCGTTTGCGTTATCGTCTCTGGGAACAATTTGAATTTCGTTGTCCCAAGAGCGAATGTCTTCATGCCTCAGCCCTAGTGCTTGACCAATTCGCATTCCGGTTTCACAAAGCAGGCAAATTAGCAACTTATCTCGAATCCGTTTGCAAGCGTCAATTAGCTGCTGAACTTGCTCCTGAGTGAGGGTCTTGGGTAACTTCTTAGGTTGTTTGAGCTTTAGAAGGCGAGTCCGTGTTTCCTTGCCTTTGCTGATGTGGTGTAAAAATGGCTTGTACTTTCTTCCAGGCTGGAATTGATACCGATAAACTTCTACTCCATTGATGTTACCCAGTGTTTCATGATGCTGGTAGAAGCTACAGACGACTGAAAGGATAACGTTTATCGTGCTTTCCAGCCTTTTTGATTCTTCCGTCTGCAAGCTAACGATCCTGGGATCTGGTCTTCTCAGCCAAGAAATAAAATCTGCCAAGTCTTCTAAATTAACGCTTTCCCACCCCAACTTAGAATCTTGTAAAAACTCCCAATACAGTTTGAGATGACTGGCATAGCTCCTGACGGTATTGGGTGATCTTTCTACGCTTCTGAGGTAAGAGAGAAATTGTTCAATTGGCTCAACAGGTAGGAAATCGTTTCCCAAGACAGTCCAGGTAAACTTATCCGTTTCTGGAATCCTGACTTTCTGAACCTTCACGTTGTAGAGCTTGTTTACTTTGTAGAATAGTATATAGCTAATCTTCTACAAAGTCAATACAAGTGTACTATATTTGTTGTTGTTTACTTTGTAGATATAAGAATTAGGACTGTTGTTTACTAACATTGCTTTTGTTAATCCCCATCCCGAAGGCGCAGGTACACACGACAAAAGGCATTTCATCACTCAGCCAGCTTGCTTCAATTGAGCGGCGTTCCTCTGGACTCAGCCCCGCGTGATAAGCTGCTGTTGCACAACCGCGATCGCTTAGTAACTGAGTTAATTCTTCGCTATCTCGCCTGGTGCGGACGTAGACTAACCCTGCTTGTTTGGGTCTTTCCTGAATAAACTTGAATAACCCTTGGCGGCGTCCTCTAGGTGTCCAAATGGTTTGCACTTTCAGGTGTAGATTTTGCCGATAGGGGCTATTTTTAAAAACCGCTGGCTGTTGGAGTTGTAAGACTTGTTGGATGGTTTGCTGCGCTGCGGGATCGGCAGTGGCAGTGAAAGCAGCGATCGCGATTTTAGTCCCAGCTGGCTTTAATTTTAGCAGCGCCGGTCGCACCGCTCCCAGTCGTCGATAAGTTGGTCGAAATGTCTCTCCCCACTGCACTAAGCAATGCGCTTCATCGAGAATTAAGCCGTTAATTTTTAGTTTTGGTTGACACAACTTTTCCCAAACTTGGGCACTCAGCAGCGTTTCTGGGGATAAGTACAATAATCTCAAATGTTCGAGAGTTTGCAGCGTTTGCCGTCGCTGGTGAGTCGGCACTTCGCTATGCAACAAGGCAGCGGGTAACTTGCGATCGCGCAATTCCTGCACTTGATTTTCCATTAGCGCTACCAAGGGCGAAATCACTAACGTTAGTCCCGTTTGCAGAAGCGCCGGGAGTTGAAAACAAATCGACTTTCCCCCGCCCGTTGGCATCACAATTAGGGCATCTTGCTTTTGCAACAAGCTGCGAATAATTTCTCCTTGTGGAGGTCGAAAATCATCATATCCCCAGATTTTTTTGAAGGCGATGCGGACTTCTTCCCAGGATTTTGTTTCGGAATTATTCATCATTCGTATGTAGATGCGATCGCTTCTATAGCAATCCTAAATGATTCGTGAATAAGAGATCCCCGACTTCGAGAAAGAAGTCGGGGATCTCAAGGGCTAGCATCTACAGCTCAAATAGGATTACTTCTAGTGGCTATTTTTAGCAATAAGATATATTAAGCTTCAGCCAAATCTGACGTAGTTTATTTTAGCTCTTTCTTAAGAAGGAGTGTGCTTAATGGTTAACTACGGTTTAAATTTAGCCTCGTTAATCGGTTTAGTGTATTGGATTATCGGTTTAATTTACCCGATAATGGCTATGATTCTAATGATTAAACGTTCAAGGCAGACGAGTGCTTTGTTCCTAATTTTTTAGGTTGTTCAAATCGTAATTTTACCAAAAATAATGTTCTCGTGTAGCTTTATTTTATTTTCTCAAGGTTGGCGTTTAGACCCAATCCTTCAGTTTGTACAATTTCTTTTAACAGGGGTCATTATTTGCATAATTATCAAAGATATTTATATTGATTTTATTTAAAATCGGAAAGGAGTTAATGAAAGGATAAATTTTGGTTTAAATTCAGCATCAATTTTAGGGATGATATATATTATTCTGGCTATAATCTATCTAAGTTTAATTAAAGGTGCAGCATCCGGATGAAGAAATAACTTGAGTGCCTCAGTTTTAAAATTAGATAAATTTGTATCTGCAATTATAAGAAGTTTGCTGCTAATTTTCGGGCTAATTTTATTTTTGCAAGGTTGGCGTTTAAATCCAATTTTACAATTTGGGCAATTTCTTTGATTTTTATTAATCCTTTATATGATAGCGAAAGATATTGTAATTGAGCGGTTAGAGCGACACAGATAAATTAAGAACAGTGTCCGGTGAAAAAGTGGTAATTCTTCAGAGCGATCGCTCTTTTATCTCCCCCTAATAAACCTAATTAAACATAACTACGTTTTTCATGTAAAAAAGGTAATAAGAATAGGAGGGTAGCACAGTTCGGTGGGCTACCCTCCTATTTGTGGTCAGTTGCAAGTAATGCTAACTGTTGAAAATTCCCGGCGATCAATTACCCATTACTATTCCCAACAAATTCAGTTTATTTTTACCAATCTGCCTAACTTCAGCTAATTAATAAAACTGGTAGGATTTCCCGCCGTAATCGGCTTGGGAATTGGGCTAGAGATGCCTGATGGCGCTTCCGTCGAACTGGGTGGTGTCGCCGGTTGGTTGAAGTGTTGATAAGCGGTACGAGATATCTGGCGAATCAACTCTGATGCCTTAGCGTCATTGTGGGGGCGTTGCACCATCACAGCGGCAATGTAGCGCTTGCCAGTGGGCATATCAATCAAGCCAACGTCCGCGATTAGAGAGCCAATGTCGCCGGTTTTGTGGGCGATGTTAGCGCCTTTCCCCAGTCCCCGTGGCAGCAACGAATCTGTCACCGTTTGTTGCATGATATGCAAGATGCGATCGCGCGATGGCACCGAGACCACATTGCCTTGATTGACCATTGCCATCACCGTCGCCAACTCCTTAGGACTCGTAGTGTTCGTTCCTTCCAAGTCCGGTAGGGCGTTGTGGATAACAGTTGACGTCAATCCCCAAGATTGGAACCGCTGATTCAGCGCCTCAGCACCGCCCAAACGCTGAATCAGCATATTGGTAGCGGTGTTGTCACTAATCGCAATCATCTTCGTTGCCACCTCTAGGGCGGTGTACTTTGTCCCTGGCTTTTTGTACTGCAAATCGCCGGAACCAGAACCCATCAGATTTTTCTCTAACGTTAACGGTTCATCCAGACGAATTTTTCCAGCATCCACATCTTGGAAAAAGGCGACGAGAATTGGCACTTTAATGGTGCTAGCAGCTGGGAAGATTTCGCTACCCGAAAAGTCGAGATAGGCACCCGTCTCCAACTCTACTAAAAAGACGCCTGGATTTAATTTGGAATTTTGCGTCACCAGCGCCTGTACGTGTGCTTTCAGCGCTGGGATTTCTTGATTCAGCGTCAGAACAGAAGTACCCGCCGCCGTACCCATCGCCGCGTCAGCTTGAGCTGGTGATTTTTGTCCCGGCGCTTGACCAATCGCCCCGACTGCTGACTGCTGATGGAGGGCGGAATCCTTGTTAGCAGCGCCTGCTAGCTGGCGGGTTGCCGGGTCCCAAGCAGATAAAACAGTTCCCGCGATCGCACCAATTCCCACTCCCAAGATGAGCAGACGGGCACCGTACAGCCAGGGAGAAACCGGGCGTCCGGGCGATCGCGTCCGGCGCTGAGGTAAAGTTCCCCCGCTCTTATGCGTGCCTGTGGGCTGGGCTGGCTGGGCAGGAGGGCGTTTCTGGAAGCGCCTCACATTCCCCTGTGACGGGACGGGGTAAGGGCGCACTGCCTCGCGCAGACTTTGATTGGGGATTGAACCGCCTTGACGCGAGCGATCGCGGCGGCTTGTTTGGGGTGCAGGTGCTTCTATCCCCTGCCTTCCCCGATTCACATCGGAAGCGAATCGCGAGAGTGATTTCCTCATTGGCGTGGTGGATCTTAAGGAACGATTGGGAGCAGAATTTGACTGCACCTGTCGCAGTGACAGACTGGCGCGGGAGGAGTTTCGAGTACGTAGGGACGGGGAAGATTTTTTTGGTTCTGTGTCTAGGGGCGCATTTTTCAAACCGAAACCCATCCTTGCTGAACTTTGATTCTTTCCTCGCGGCGTCGCAGCCACTTCACGGCTCACGCTCAAGGGTATAGTTTTGAGTGCGTCGCGTCGATTCCGCGACGCGGGTTGTCTTTTTTGTTGCTCCCGCCGACGTTCGCGGATGTCAGAACGATTGTGTTGGTTCGGTGAGGATGAACTATTTGGGCTTTGCCCATTATCTTTAAACGTACTTCCTCCTGATACCGCTGACACAACTGACTGAGTTTCAGACTGCTGAGTCACTCCTAACTCCTCCACCACTATGGTTATTGTTAATTGTTAGCTGTTAAAAAGAGTGACTAACCACTGTACCGGCTAAGCCTTGGCTTTACTTTTCCAGGGTCTATCACTTGCATCAGGGAACGAATGCTTTTGCGTATCGCAACACCGCTAACGGACAAAAGAGCGTTAACGTTAACGTTCCTAGCAACTTTTGCTTATTTTATGGTGCGTCTTGCTGTTCTGGTTCATTAGCAACAGAATGTGGCAAAAATTGTAGCGCCCAGTCCATCTGGCTGAAAATGCCTCGGAGCATTGCCACTTCTGCTTTGCTGGGATTGGCTCGATTGAACAGACGCCGGAATTTTTCCATACGGCTGCCAGCGGTGTGGGGATAGAGATAACCCATTTTTAATAACACGGCTTCCATCTGTTGATAATACCCCTCCAAAACTTCTAATGAGGCAGGGTCAATGGTCAGTTGTGGGTTTTCAGTTGGGAGAGGCACGGTACTGCCATGCCCGTACTGTTGATTGTCAGTAGTTTGCGACTGACTGCTGAGTGCTGACCAATTTTGGTAAAGCTCGTAACAACAAATCCCAACTGCTTGAGCCAGATTTAATGAAGGATACTCCGGATTCGTGGTAATGCGTACAAATCGCTGAGCATAGTTTAATTCCACATTACTTAACCCGCGATCTTCTGGGCCAAAGAGCAAGGCTGATGGCAGCGGTTCTTCCAGCAACCAAGGTAAAGCGATTCTGGGATTTTCTAGCGGCGTGTCTAACGTTCGGGAGCGGGTAGTGGTGGCGATCGCTTTCACGCACCCTTGTAATGCCTCTGGGATCGTCGCGACTACCTGAGCCGATTCCAGGACGTCTATGGCATGAACTGCCATATCCGTTGCTTCTTTCGAGAGGCGATCGCATTGCGGATTCACCAGTACCAACTGCCGCAACCCCATATTTTTCATCGCGCGAGCCACAGAACCTACGTTCAGCGGGCCTGCTGGCTCTACCAATACAATCCGCAGCTTAGCTAATCTAGTCTCATCCATAAGTAAAAAGAATAAAATAGTCTAAAAGCGCATCTCTCTATGGGCGGACATAATTACCTGACTTCCGATCTATTTCGTAAAATTGAATATTGGTAATGTACCGTCAAATTAACATGAAGCGCGTTCGATCCAAGTCCGACTTACCCAGCAAAATTTGCCCGGTATGTCAGCGTCCCTTTACCTGGCGCAAAAAATGGGCTGATTGTTGGGATGATGTGAAATACTGTTCGGAGCGCTGTCGCCGCCGCCGCAACCAAGCCAATGAGTCCGCGTAAAAGCCCAATTTTTAGATTTTCGATACTGGATTGAAAACATCACAAATCTAAAATCTGAAATCAAGGCTGAGTCTTGGTATTTATTAAAAATTACAAAGGATTGAAATATGTCACTCAATCAGGTGCAACCCAAGGTGATTATTCACGGTGGTGCCGGTAGCGCCCTCAAAAGTCAAGAGGGGGCTGACGCAGTCCGCAAATCACTCTACAAAGTCGTGGAAGAAGTTTATACCCTGCTTTTGGCAGGAGCAACTGCCCAAGCAGCAGTGGTACATGGTTGCCACTTGATGGAGGACGATCCCCGCTTTAATGCGGGAACAGGTTCGGTACTGCAATCAGATGGTCAAATTCGCATGAGTGCCTCCCTGATGGATGGGGCATTTCAGCGCTTGAGTGGCGTGATTAATGTATCCCGCATTCAACATCCCATCGATCTGGCCCAAGCTTTACAAGCTTCTCCCGATCGCGTGCTATCAGATTACGGGTCGGCAGAACTCGTGCGGGAATTGCAGGTTCCGATTTACAATCCGATGATCGAGATTCGCTTGCAGGAGTGGCTGCAAGAGCGGAGCGAGAATTTTATTAAAGAAGCCGCTGGGGTGGTAGCGGAAAAAGAGCTGGTGGATGACCCAGAGGCTGGACGCGGCACGATTGGAGTTGTGGTTTTGGACGGTCAGGGAAATTTAGCCGCAGGCACTTCGACGGGAGGCAAGGGTTTCGAGCGGATTGGTCGAGTCAGCGATTCCGCAATGCCTGCGGGGAACTACGCCACCGCTCAAGCGGCAATTAGCTGTACGGGAATTGGAGAAGACATTATTGATGAATGTCTGGCAGCGCGGATTGTGGTGCGGGTGACGGATGGTTTGTCTCTTGCAGATGCCTTCGAGCGCTCCTTTACGGAAGCGCGTGGGCGTCAGCGGGATTTTGGGGCGATTGGGATTGATGCAACCGGAGCGATCGCATTTGGGAAAACGAGCGAAGTCCTCCTCGCTGCTTTTCACACTGGCGAACAGATGGGCGATACCTTGGAATGGACGGGTGACACCCTATCCGGCTTCATTTCTTAAGTGCAAGTAGGGTGGCAGGTTGCAGCCTACTTGCAGTTAGGGTGTAAAAATATTAACCCCTAGGTGCATACATAACGACCAGCGTGCCAAGCAGAGCAATCCAACCTCCTAACAAGTCAAATTTGTCTGGAGCTATCTTATCTACCTGCCATCCCCAAAGAATAGAAAGAACGATGAAGACACCTCCATAAGCTGCATAAACTCTCGCAAAATTGGCAGGTTGCAGCGTCGCAATGATTCCGTAGAGAATCATTGCGATCGCTCCTAAGAAAGCAAACCAAATACTCTTATTTTCCCGCAGCCAAAGCCATATCAGATATCCTCCACCTATTTCGCATAACCCGGCTAAGACGAAATAGAATACAGACTTGATAACTGGCATCTTGATTTACTCCTGCTGGGGTTTTAAGCGCCAGCCTTTTCTGACGACTTGACGGGCACGGGCAATTACCAAAGAATCATCTAGAACGTCTTTCGTGACCACAGACCCGGCGGCAACGGTTACGTCTTCTCCCAGTGTCACTGGCGCAACCAGAACGCTGTTGGAGCCGGTTTTCGTGCGATCGCCGATTTTGGTACGATGCTTTTTCACGCCGTCATAATTGGCAGTAATTGTCCCCGCCCCGATGTTCACTTTATTCCCTAAAGTGGCATCGCCTAAATAAGATAGGTGGGCAGCATTGGTGCGATCGCCCAAGGTGCTATTTTTCAGTTCCACAAAATTTCCAATGCGGCAAGATTCCCCGACTTCTACATGACCGCGCAAATGGGCGTAGGGGCCAATCCGGGTGCCCTTTTTAACCACACTGTCCGTCACCACAGAATAAACCACCGTCACATTTTCCCCAATCTGGCTATTTTCAATCAAGCTACCAGGGCCAATGCGACTCCCAGATGCGATCGTGGTATTTCCCCGCAGATGAGTTTGCGGTTCGATCGCTACATCCGGTTGCAACTCTACCGTGTCATCAATGGTGATCGTGTCTGGACTCACGAGAGTCACACCCGCCGCCATCCAGGCATCCTTGACTCGCTCTTGTAAAATTTCGTAAGCATTGCTCAGTTGTTTGCGGTCGTTAATTCCCAGAATTTCCTGGTAATCCTCCACATCCACAGCCATCACTGGCTCCATGAATTTAACCGCATCGGTTAGATAGTATTCCTGCTGGTCATTGTTGGGTACCAGTTGCGGCAATACTTTTTCTAGTTGAGGCCAATTGAAGCAGTAAACCCCTGCGTTAATCCGGCGATTTTGCTTTTGAGCAGGCGAGCAGTCCCGGTCTTCTACAATCTCTTTGACCAGATTTTGACCATTACAAAAAACCCGCCCATAGCCTTTGGGGTTGGGCATTTGGGCGGTAAGGAGGGTGGCGGCGTTCTGATGCTCTTGGTGAGTTTGCAGCAGATTTTTGAGCGTTTGCGATCGCAACAAAGGGACATCCCCATTTAAAACCAGCAAATCGCCGGTGAAGCCTTCCAGATGGGGGAGTAATTGCTGGACGGCATGACCCGTGCCCAACTGCTGGGTTTGTTCAACAAACTCCAGATTGGGAAGTGGGGGCAATCGATCGATGACTTCTACCAAGGCATCTTTGATGCGATCGCCTTGATACCCAACGATGACGAGGCACCGCGATGGTTCGACTTCAGACAAACTATGGAGAACCCGTTCGACGAGCGATCGCCCTCCCAAGGAATGTAGGACCTTGGGCAGATCCGATTTCATCCGCGTCCCACGTCCCGCTGCAAGAATTGCTACTGCTACCATATTCAGCTTTTCGCGTTATCAGACCAGCTAAAAGAATAAAGGATGAAGCATGAACCATGAAAGAGCGTTCGTGGTTCTTTCCGGGTGAAACATTGGCTCAGTCAGCCGACGCCAGCATCCGACTAAATTTTTGAGTCAATCCGAGCTTGCCCCTACACGGCTTCTGGCATCGCCTCAGCAACGCGAGCTGATTGAATAAACTCAGTAAACTTCTCTACTAATTGAGGATTTCTCCAACCTTTTGCCGTTTCTTCTGCAAAAATTTCTAAGGCTTGTGCTGATGTAAACGCGCGTTTGTAGGGACGTTCGCTTGTCAGGGCATCGTAAATATCAATAATTTGAAAAACCTGCGCCAAAAAGGGAATCTCCTCATTAGCTAAACCATCGGGATAACCCGTTCCATCCCAGCGTTCGTGGTGATTGCGAATAATTGGAATGACGCCCCGCATGGTTCGCAGCGGCTGACAAATTTTCTCACCAATCAGGACGTGCTGCTTCATAATTACCCATTCTTCGTCGTTGAGTTTCCCTGTTTTGAGCAGCACGGCGTCGGGAATGCCCACTTTACCGATGTCATGGAGATAACCGCCCCACATCAAATCCCGAACTTCGTTGCGAGAAAGATTCAGAAATTCACCAAAAGCTTTACCCATTTCCACCAGCCGTTCGCAGTGATCGCCTGTCGCCGGATCGCGGCTTTCAACACTACGGGCGATCGAGAACAGGACTTGTTCGGCGTGATCCAGGTCTTCATTCAAACGCTTTTGCTGGACGAGAGACCGGACTCTGGCAGAGAGTTCTAAGCGATCGAAGGGTTTAGTCAGAAAATCATCTCCACCTGCTTCAATGCCCAGAATGCGCGATCGCCTATCATTTAGCGCCGTGATAAAAACGACCGGGATCAGGCGGGTTTGTTCGTCTTGTTTTAACTTCCGACATACCTCAAACCCATCCATCCCCGGCATCATTACATCCAGCAGAATTAAATCTGGGTTGCACTCGACTACACGCTTCAATGCATCTGGCCCACTTTCTGCCTCCAAAACTTCGTAGCCTTCCACCGATAGCAGTGCTACCGCCGTCATCCGACTGGAGGGATGATCGTCAACCACCAGAATTTTGGGCAACTCCGAACCTAGAAAGCTCACTGAAGACAACCTTGTTTGAGAAGAAGCAGCCGTTGATAAATTGAGCATGATTTATAACATAAATTTGTTTTTAGTATGAGCGAATAGCTTAACCGTGGAATCGGGTTTTTCACGGATATTAACAGCACTTAGCAGACATCTTGATTGCAGCTTCCGTCTTCTGGCATCAGGCATCGATTTAATCTTCTGATAACCTACAAAATTCGGAGATTCTTTATCTATCCGGGTTCGGTCAGGCAGTTCTTAAAAGTTAATAATCTTTCACTTGAGCGATTGCAAAGAATGCTACGATTATACACCGCCGTTTGAGACCTAGACCATTGCGGCGATCGCATTCAATCCCGATCGGGGACTGTAATAACCCGCACTGTTTGCAAGCAGAGGTTTGTTCTAAAGCACTAGCTTGTAGAGCTATTGAATTCTGAGCTGAGATTGAAATAACCAACGCTTTTTCCAATGAGAGGTTGGCTCTAAAGCACTGGCTTGTTGATCGATTTGACGACGCTGCAAAATCGCATCAGCAGGTTCGCACAGATGAGGGTCGCGGTAGGGAATGGCAGCTTTGGTGTGCAAATGCTCTTGTTCTTGTACTGAAAGCGCCGCTATATCTAGGTTTGTAAAACTAGCGACCGTTCCAGGCGATCGCCTTCCCACCGGGAATGTCGCACCAATTTGTAACCCAGCGGCGATTAAAGCAGCCCGCACCGCCGCCGCACAAGAATAAGTAGCAAGTCTCCCATCGGGTTTTAAGCACTTGGCAACCCAGCTTAAGAATTCCACCGTCCACAATTGCGGACATCGGGGGGGTGAAAAAGGATCGAGAAAAATCGCATCTGCCCGGAAGTTTGAGTGGTATATCTGCTGAATTGTGGCTCTGGCATCTCCCACGATTAGCTGAGCATTCAGGCGTTCGGTCTGAACTTTGCCAGAAGTGGCTAGCTGGTGGAAAATTTGAGCGTTTTCTGGGTTCCAGTGGTTCAAGAGATGGTGCGCGATCGCTGCTTTTGGTACCGATGCATCTAATTCCAGCCCCACCCACTCCACTCGGCAATTTGGATTCACTTCCCAAATCGTTTCCAAAGCCGCCGCGGTGTTGTAGCCCAGACCATAACAAATATCCAACAAATGTAATGTTGGTTGCTGTGCTTTCTGCCTAAGTTGAGTCGGTTCGACAAACTTAAGTTCGGCTTCCTTCTTTGCACCCTGCTGGCTATGAAAAGTTTCGCCAAACTCTTCTGAAAAGAAGGTGAATGAGCCATCAGCGGTGAGTTGAGGTGTGAAGATGCCTATGTCTTGCATTTTTTAGAGAGGAAGGCAGGTTAATAAAGCACTGCAAAAACTGCTTAAGCTCAGTTGAAACTAAATTTAATTTTTCCAGATGACGAGTGACTCTTAGGCAAACTGCACGACTTCGGCTACGCTTGCCCACTCCTGAACCCACTTTTTACATAATGCATCAATCACTTCAGCCTCTTTAATACGAGATAATATGAAGCCCTGATTACCAAGATGCTGCTTTATGGAAGCTCTAAAGTGAGAAATTTTAGGTCATTTATTCTTGAAAACCGCTCGTGAAAGCTTTCTAATAAGCGAATGAAAAGTTTATCATGCCGCTGATTAAATGCATTACCAACGGGTTGCAGTTTATTTGGTGAAACTGGTTTAGTTTTGGTCAAAATGTAACCTTTACAGCTTAGCGATAATTTCGTGTCTTGCTATCTATTTTATTGGTTCTAATACTCAGCTAACGGTGCTTAAACGAAAAACAAGACTCTAAAAAGGTATAATACAGGCATGGCAACCATTTCACGTTATGGTGTGATAAATGAAAGAGACAACTCCCGCCGCCATGCCCCCTTGC